>CAYWDK010000004.1:0-56451 GCA_964457025.1 uncultured Balneolaceae bacterium
GCATATTTACCACCGCGTCGCTGTCGATCATCGGGCCTACCAGCGTATCTTCGTCTAGCGGATTGCCGATATTTACCCCGTCATAGAGTTTGACAAGACGCTCCTTCACGGCATCAAAAACAGATTCGTGCACGATAAGGCGGCGGGTGGAGGTGCAGCGCTGGCCGCAGGTCCCTACCGAGCCGAAAACCGTGGCGCGGATGGCCATCTCCAGGTCGGCATTTTCGGATATAATGATTGCGTTGTTGCCACCCAGCTCCAGAATAGTCTTGCCTAGGCGGGCGGCAACGGTCTTGCCGACTTCCTTACCCATGCGGATGGAACCGGTAGCGGATATGAGCGGGATACGCTCGTCTTCGGTCATCCATTCGCCGACTTCGCGACCGCCGGTAATGAGATTAAAAATGCCTTCGGGCAGGTCGTTTTCCTTGAGAACCTTGGCTATGATCTTCTGGACGGCTACCCCGCAAAGCGGTGTCTTCTCCGACCCTTTCCAGATCATCACGTCGCCGCAGACGGCCGCAATCATAGCGTTCCAGCTGTAAACGGCTACCGGAAAGTTGAAGGCGGAGATGATACCGCAGATACCGAGAGGATGCCACTGCTCATACATGCGGTGCTGCGGGCGCTCCGACTGCATGGTGAGTCCGTAGAGTTGCCGCGAAAGTCCCACAGCAAAATCACAAATATCGATCATCTCCTGTACCTCGCCGAGGCCTTCCTGGTAGATCTTGCCCATTTCGTAGGAGACCAGCTTGCCCAGCGCCTCTTTATGTTTGCGCAGCTCAAGGCCGATCTGGCGGACAATTTCGCCGCGTTCGGGCGCCGGAACCATGCGCCACTCTTTGAAAGCTTCCTGTGCCTTTTTCACCACGCGGTCGTACTCTTCACGACTAGTCACCGTGGTATCGGCAATATGCGAGCCGTCTACGGGCGTTTGGCTGCCCATAATTTCATTATTGTCGGAGCCGATAAACTCTTGCCCGGTCGCGGTTCCATAATTGGTGTCTTCAATTCCAAGTTCTTTCAGAAAATCCATAGTGGTCAGTCGAATCGTTGATTTTTATTTTGGTGCTTAAGATAAGGATACTTTCCTTATGTTCTAAAGAACTGTTTGCACCCGAAAGCAGACTGGCTGCAACGATTTAAAATTTCCGAAATGAATACCATCTCAAACCGACAACTCAAGCTGCTTCGCAAGCTGGGCCGTAAGAAATACCGCGAGCAGGAAGAGCTCTTTCTGCTGGAAGGGGGGCGTGCCGTTCGGCAGCTGATAGAGAACGGCACCGTGGATATTGAAGGGCTCTTTTTTGACGAAAGCCAGCGCTGGTGGGAGGAAAGTGAATGGGGAACATTATCCGAAGTATATATTTCGGCCAGCATAGAGGAAAATACCTTTGCGGAGGTGAGTGATACCGATAGCCCCCAGGGTGTTCTGGCGCTTTGTCGCATGCCCGTGGAACAAGAGCTCGAGACGCTGGCAGAAGGCAGCGGTATTATGGTGGCTACGGATGCCATTCAGGATCCCGGTAACCTGGGTACCATGGTCCGTACGGCAAGCTGGTTCGGCGCTGAAGGACTGCTTTGCGGGAAGGGAACGGTGGATCTGTTCCACCCAAAAGTAGTGCGCAGTACGGCAGGAGCTACGGGCACTATCCCGTACCGCAATTCGGCGCTGGAGAAGGATCTTGATTACCTGGAAAAGGAAGGCTGGGAAGTAGTGCTGCTTGACGGAGGAGAGGGGTCTGTTGATATCAGAAGCCTGAACCCCACGGCAAAAAGTGTTTTGGTGGTTGGGAATGAGGCCCACGGGCTCTCGACGGAGCTGATATCAGGACAGCGTACCAAAGCGATGATTCAAAGTCCGGCCGGAAAGCCCCAGGTCGAGAGCCTCAACGCATCCATAGCGCTATCCATCGCTCTGTATGCTTTTTCGAGGTGATAGGCCTTCACAGCCTCTCATGGCCTTTTTCTTATAAATTTTCGGTAAAGATCGCCACAAATAATTGCTTCTGATGCAGGGATTATATATCGTTAAAACAGGTCACATCATCTCCCGACGTTCTTTCTAAATCTTAACCCCTGTTGTCTATGCCCCGAACCAAGAAGCAGAAGAAGATCTTTGTACTAGACACCTCCGTTCTTTTATATGACGCCGATGCCGTAAAAAACTTCCAGAAGAATGACATCGCTATCCCCATCACCGTCCTGGAAGAGCTTGATACCTTCAAGAAAGGCAACAACGTCATCAACCTTCACGCCCGCGAATTCATCCGTTATCTCGATAAAATTTCTGACAAGAATATGCTGCAGCAGTGGATTCCGCTTAACGGACGTACTCACGGCAAGCTGCGTGTGCTGAAGGAGGAGTCGGCCGAAACGGATGCCTCCGAAGTTTTTGGCACCCAGAAAAACGACCACCGTATCCTGAATGCCACCCTCCGGCTGATGGAACAGGAGCCCGATATGAAGGTGGTGCTGGTTTCCAAGGACATCAATCTCCGTATCAAGGCCCGGGCGCTGAATATCGATGCCGAAGATTATGAGACGGTGCGTGTTAAGGATATTGACCATCTTTATAAGGGCAAGACCGAGGTGAAGTTCGAGGAGTCCGAAATTATCAACCGCTTTTACAAGAAAGGGCAGCTGGAGCCGAAAGAGGTGGTCAACGGCAAGGGCAAGCCCGCAAGCAACCACTTTTTTATACTGAAGAACCACTCCAGCTCGGCCTTGGGCTACTACAATTCCAAAAGCGAGCTGATCGAGCCGGTCAAGAAGCTGACGGCCTACGGAGTCACCCCGCGTAATGTGGAGCAGACCTTCGCACTTCAGGCAATCATGAATCCGGATAACCTGCTGGTGACCGTTACCGGTGCCGCGGGAACGGGCAAGACACTGCTGGCCCTGGCCGGTGCCCTGGAGCAGCGCCACGACTATAAGCAAATCTACCTGGCACGGCCCATCGTACCGCTCAGCAACAAGGATATCGGTTACCTGCCGGGAGATATCAAATCGAAGATCGACCCCTATATGCAGCCGCTGTGGGACAACCTCTCTTTTATTAAGAACCAGTTTCCCGAGAGCAGCAAGCCGCATAAGAAGATCAATGAGATGGTGGAGACCGAAAAGCTTCGGATTGTGCCCCTGGCCTATATCCGCGGTCGAAGCCTCTCCAACGTCATCTTTATCGTCGATGAGGCACAGAACCTGACGCCTCACGAGGTGAAGACCATCATCACCCGGGCAGGAGAGAAGACGAAGGTCATTTTTACGGGCGATATCTTCCAGATTGACACACCCTATCTGGATACCCAGAGCAACGGCCTTTCGTACCTGGTAGACCGCATGCAGGACAACGACCTCTATGCACATATCAACCTGGAGAAGGGCGAGCGCTCCGAACTGGCCAACCTCGCCAGCAAACTGCTTTAGTTTTTTGCGCAGATTTACACGGATGACAGGTGTTTTTATCTGTAAAAATCTGTGGCCGGCTTACAGATGGATGTGCTCGGAGCGGACTGCTTTGCCGAAGAAGTCAGCAGCGTGAGCGTCGAAACTTTCGATGGAATCGGTAGTCAGGAAACGTCTGCTGCCTCCCTTTGAACACTTTTTATCCATTTCGGGATGCCGCTGCAGGTAGTCGGCCAGACTTTCGGCTACGATCTCTCCCTGGCTCAGCACTGTAACATGCTCAGGCGTGTATTCGCGAATTTTATCGATCAGCAGGGGATAATGCGTACAGGCCAGAAGCAGCGTGTCGATTTTATCCGACTTGGCCAAAATGTTGTTGATATGTTGCTTTACGAAGTAGTCGGCACCCGGCTTGTCATATTCGCCGTTCTCGACCAGGGGTACCCACATGGGGCAGGCTTCCTGCCATACTACCAGTTGCGGCGACTGTTTCTCAATCTCCATCACATAAGAACGCGAATTGACGGTCCCCCCTGTACCAAGGATGCCTACATGTCCCGTTTCGGAGTAGTTTCCTATTACTTCGGCTGTTGGCCGGATAACCCCCAATACCCTTCGCCCAGGATCGATTTCGGGCAGGTTTTTTTGCTGGATGTTGCGGAGGGCCTTGGCGGAGGCCGTATTGCAGGCCAGAATGACCAGGTGACAGTTTTGTGAAAAGAGATATTCTACACACTCCAGGGTATACTCGTAGATGGATTCAAACGAGCGTGTGCCGTAGGGCGAACGGGCATTGTCGCCCAGATAGAGGTAGTCGTACTGCGGCAATTCGCTTACAATCTCCTTCATGACGGTAAGCCCGCCGATGCCGGAGTCGAAAATGCCTATGGGAGCGCTTTTTGATTTCATCCTTGAGTTTTCATGACTACTGAATTTCAGATCAAAGTAGGAATTAGGGGAAAGGAATTAAAAATTAAAAATGAAGAATTAAAAATGCCGCCTGGTTCTAATTCTTCATTTTATTTGTTAAGTCTTCGCGCAAGAACCACTGTTTTCTTAAACGCCCGGTTGCGTCCCGCAGCACTATTATAGGCTTTGAAAACTACGATATAGATACCGATGCGGTTTTGGCTGCCACCGTCTTTGCGGCCATCCCATATCAGGCTGCCTTCGTAACCGGCAGGGATGCCGTCTGCCAGCTTGCGTACTTTGCGGCCGTAACGGTCATAGATCGTTACTTTGAGCAGGTAATCGGCTTCATCCAGGCGGTAGTTGATAAAGAGATGATCGTCGGTACCGTCGTCATCGGGAGAAAAGGGGTTGGGACTGAAGCTGATGCCGGACTTTCCGGGAGTACTTCCGGCCTTTTGGTAAAGGGAGTTTTCACTGCCGGGTGTACCCCCGGTCGGGTGGACTGACGAGCTCCAGTTGCTTTCGTCACTGCTCGGTCCCGATGGATTGATGCGCTCCAGAGCGATACCCCTGTTGTCGATGATATTGGGGTTGTGCCAGCTTTCGTCGTAGAAGACGGCATCGATGGTGGTACCGGTGCTGTCAGCCAAATAGACGGCATCGCCGGTGGAGGACAGGCTCAGTGAAGTGCGGTGGAAGTGAATACGGTGAGCGTTCGGGATGGAAGAGCCCAGATCGAAGAAGCGGGCGGTTTTGCTCTGTTCGAAGTCGGCAGATTCATCGGCGTAGGCCAGGACGATGCCCCCGGCGGGTATCCATTTCGATTCGGTGGAAACTGGGATCAGGGAACGAACTTCCCCGGTTTCGTCGGGTGCGTCGTGCAGGCTGATGCCTTCCAGCGAGACAGCATATTCCCGGGTGTTTCTCAGTTCGATGTACTCGCTCTGGTCGGGAAGGTTGTCGTCGGCATCACTCAGCGGGTTGAACATAATTTCGTTGATGACTACGTCGGAAGCCGAAAGAGGGTAGGCAAGGGCGATTTCATCGCTTGCCGTAGTATTTCCTTTCACATCGCTCATATTCTGCACGGAAAGGCTTCCTTTAGCATGGGCAGGAGGAGCATTCAGTAGAATGCGGTTTGCATTATCGGGGTCAAAATTCAGTACGGAGAGGCTGCTGCCGTCCATTAAGAAAGCAAGCTC
Organism: uncultured Balneolaceae bacterium; assembly: GCA_964457025.1. GTDB lineage: Bacteria > Bacteroidota > Rhodothermia > Balneolales > Balneolaceae > CAYWDK01. The sequence continues at coordinate 5,526 of CAYWDK010000004.1, forward strand.
CGGGCTCAGTTGAATAAATTCGCTGAGGCGTACTTCTATAATGTTACCGGGCAAAGATTTGGCGAACAGCAGGTAGGGAGACATCTCATCCGGTTTAAAGGATTCATTCTGCATGCCGGGACTCGATCCCGATACGGCCGAGCTGCTTTTCCAGTTGGCCGGGTCGTTGGATGCCGCCATGGGGTCGATACGCTCCAGCGAACGGCCGGCTTCACCGCCTCCCCAGCTTGAGGAATAGAAAAGGGAATCGACAGTGACACCTTTATCATTGCGAATGAAGAGCGCATCGCCGGTGTCGTTCAGCGAGGGGAAGTCCGGGAGGTAGAGGCCGTTATGCAGCCCTGAGGCGAAGCCGGGCTGATCGGTGAGCACCAGGTAATCACCGGCGCGGCTGACCGTTCCCTGCGGCAGGGTGACAACACCGGAACTGCTGGCATCGCCGAACTCCCATCCGGAAAGATCAAAATTCCTGCCGGTACTATTGAAAAGCTCGACAAACTCAGGTCCCGCGGCATCTTTTCGATCGTACAATATTTCGTTGATGACCAGATCGTTTTTTACAGCATTTGCAAATTCCAGATAGAAAACATCTCTTGTGGCAGAGACCAGTAGATTGCCAAAAATATCCTCCAGGCCGGATACGGTGACGGTATAGGTTTGTCCGGAGTCCAGTTCTTGTGACAGGAATAGTGTAATCGTGTCCCGTTTTAGGGCAATGAGTTGAATCTCAATTTCAGGGCTGATGGAATAGCTCGAAAGGGCGATCGCCGGTTCTTCTTTAAGCCTTTCGGAGAAGACGAGCCGCAGAGCGGCCTTGTCAACTACAAAGAGTTCCTCGAAAGAGGGAGGGGTAAGATCCGGAGGGATTTCATTGCCGGCCCCGGGCGTGCCACCGGCGGGATGGGGAGAGTCGCCCCAGTTTTCTGTAAATATGGATGCTGCTGATGGGGAACGCCGCTCCAAAGCCATATCCGTGCCACCCCATCTTGAAGTATAGGCCAGCGAATCGGCTTGTATTCCTTTTTCGGTATAGAGGACAATCACATCGCCGGTATTATTTAGGGAGGGGAAGCCGCCCATCCTCACATAGGCCCGGCTCCCAAAGGTATCGTAAAGAGAGGAGGTGTCTGCCGCGATTACGAGAAAGCTGTCCGGCTCTAGTACCGGCAAATCGGTCGAAATGACTTTCGGGCCGGTGGCGTCGGCGAGCTGCCAGTTTTGTAAGTTAAGGTATTTGCCGGAAGTATTATGCAGTTCCACATATTCACTGAGTCCCGGCGGGGGATCGTACATAAATTCGTTGATAATGACCTCTCCGGGATCAAAGGTTCCGAAGACGATAAAATCAGCCGCTGCATTTCCGGTCAGCGGATTTCCGTTGAGGTCTTCAACCGAATGAACGGAGACAGTATAGCGGTTGGATGCAAAGGCGCTGTTGTAGCTGAGCCGTACCGTATCGGGTGAAGGGAAACTGATAGAAGCGGGATTCCCAATGCCCTTATCAATTATAAAATGACCTGACTGCACGCTTGCGGGATCAGTGGCCCGGTTGAAGGCGATATCAACCTCATTACCGGAAGGGAATGCTCCCGTCACGGCAAAGGGAGGGAGGTCGATTTTGAAGTCGAAGAAAAAGGCATCGGCCCGGGAAGACGTATAGGTAGCCCGCACACCGAACCAGAAGGCGGAGGTGTGAGTGTTGTCATTTTGGATGCCGCCTTCCGGGCTGAGAAGCCCGTCATAGCCCGGACCCACTTCCAATGCCCAGTCTCCGCGGGCTGTCCGGCTGACTTTGACCCTGAACTGCCCGCCCGAGCTAATGTCGGTAATCCCCGAAAGTACGGTAGAGGTTTCGGAGCCTTCGTCGTAGCGGACGATACGAAAGACATCATTGCTCCCACTCTCCCCGGCGCGCAGGGCATAACCGTTTACGGCGCCCTCGAGGTCTGCGATGTCACTCATCAGGAAGATATCCGCCCGGTTGCTATTGGAGGGACTGAATTGCAGCTCGATATACATTTCCCATATACCCACGACTGCTGAGGATGGCGCACTTAAATAAGAGATACCTTCGCCATTGCCCTTCAGCTGAAGCAAGAAGTTCGGGGAACCGGGAGTCACGACAAAATCCCCGGTATCACCGCTCCAGGGTGGATTGACTGTAAAATCACCGTCTTCAAATCCGTCGGCGAAGTTGATGTTTTGCCCTGATACCGATATTACCGGTATCAGCAACAATCCTATCAGATATGGAAAGTAATATTTCATTCCGAACGGCTGGTTATTATGGCAGGCAAAAGGGAAAAGACAGCGTAGATGAAGGAGGGAGGGTATAAAACGAGGTGGCAAGGGATCAACCTCACCACCCCGGAAGGACATTGTATTTGCTCTCTTATACAACGGCTTATGTTGTGATGTCTGTAGGTAAGACCGGTTCGGAGGTGATTCCTTACAAACTTTTTCAAAAATTTTTTTATCATGCGTGCCAATCATCAAACCAATCATTTTATGAACTTTAACAGCAACAGAACGGTACCTTTTGAAATCCCCGAGGTGAGCTATGGCTTTCAGGAAGCGAAGGGTTTGTTGAAGCTTTCCAAAGAGGGGATTGAACTGGAGTTTGAGGTAAAAGATGCCATCCTCGGATTCATGTCGTCCGGCATCAAGAATGTTACCATTCCCTATTCCAAGCTGGAGTCGATTACCTATAAGAAAGGGTGGATTGGGGCCAAGGCTATCTTGGAAGGCACTTCGATGCGGGTGTTTGATGACATTCCCGGTACCGACGTTGCGAACTGCACACTGAAGTTCAAGCGGAAGCACCGTGATGAAGCGGAGAAGCTTATCTCAAAGGCGCGTGTGGCCCTTTCCGAATATCGCCTGGATCAGCTGGAGGGAGACGGGACCGAAGAGTAGCCGCGATCCCGTAATTTTCTAAATCTTACTTCAGGTATCCTTTGGCCGCCAGCAGTTCGGCGTTGAGGATGGCTCCGCCTGCCGCTCCGCGGACGGTATTATGCGCCATGGCCACATAGCCGTAGTCAAGCACACTTCCTTTGCGTATGCGCCCCACGGATGTCTGCATTCCGCCTTCGTTCCAGGCGTGAAGCCGGGGCTGGGGGAACCGATTCTCGGTGTATGCCCTGACCGGACGTTCGGGTGAAGAGGGGAGTTCGAGCTCTGCTATGGGGTTTTTCCAGTTCTCGAAGGCTTCCCGCACTTTGTCGGCAGAAGAGGGCACTTCCTCCAGCCCTACGCCCACCGACAGCAGATGCCCCTCGATTGTGGGCACGCGCACCGCAGTAGCCTGTATGCTTATATCCGCGAAATCGACCTGCTTGGCATTGAGTTTGCCGAGCAGTTTGCAGGATTCGGTTTCCACTTTCTCCTCCTCGCCTCCGATATAGGGCACAACATTGGCGACAATGTCCATACTGGGCACACCCGGGTAGCCGGCACCCGAAACTGATTGCATGGAAGTAACCATCACCGAATGTACGCCAAAGGCGTCATACAGCGGTTTAAGTGACATAGCGAGAGGTACCGACACACAGTTGGGATTGGTGACGATCCAGCCGCTGCCGTCGCCGGTAAACGACTGAGTTTTGATCATCTCGATATGCCCGGGATTAACTTCAGGGATAAGAAGCGGCACGCTCTCATCCATCCGGTAGTTTTTGGCATTGGAGATGACCGGGATGCCCGCTTCGGCAAAATTGCGTTCGATCTCGGTAGCTACACTTGAGTCCAGGCCGGAGAATACAAAATCAACCCCTTTGAAGTGAGCAGGATCGCAATCCTGTACTTTCAGCCCGGCTATCACTTCCGGAAGGTCGATGCCTTCGATCCAGTGTGCCGCTTCGCGGTAGGTTTTACCCGAAGAGCGCTCGGAAGCTCCCAGCACCTTGATGGTGAACCAGGGATGACCTTGAAGCAGGCGGATGAATTTTTGTCCTACAGCGCCCGTAGCGCCGAGTATACCGATTTGGAATGAAGGCATTTTAATAGAGGCTAAACCGTTATTTAAAATTTTGCTGAACGAGTAATGAGTGATGAGTAAGGTAAAACCTCAGCCATCACTCAATACTTACTACTTACTTCTTTGGACTTTCTGCTAATCAAAGAAAATAGGTATAAAACGAACATTAATTAAAGAGATAAATTTTCCTATCTTTGTGCTCTTTCATTCTAACTCTAAAGTAGTACCGAATTTACATGTCTGTTACCGAACTGGATAGTCTGGATAAAATTGTATCTCTGGCCAAAGCGCGGGGCTTTATTTTTCAATCGTCGGATATTTACGGCGGATTGGGCGCCGTTTATGATTACGGCCCGCTGGGGGTGGAGCTGAAGCGCAATATCCGCGATTTCTGGTGGAACGCTATGACTCGCATGCACGAAAACATCGTGGGTGTGGATGCCGCTATCTTTATGCATCCGGACGTATGGAAGGCCAGCGGACACGTTGACGGATTCAACGACCCGATGATCGACGACAAGCAGTCGAAGAAGCGGTACCGGGCGGACATGCTTATTGAGGGACACATCGCCAAGCTGCGGAGTGACGGGAAAGAGGAAGAAGCCGAAGAGCTGCAGGAACTCCTCGATACGGCCGGGAGCCGCGAAGGATTGTGCGAGGATCTCCACAAGATCATTATAGATGAGGAGATCCGCGCCCCGGAATCGGGTGCCTTCGACTGGACGGACGTCCGCCAGTTCAACCTGATGTTCAAGACCCAGTTCGGGGCTACTTCTTCGGGCGAGGACGATGACGCGGTCTATCTGCGTCCCGAGACGGCCCAGGGAATCTTTGTGAATTTTAAGAATGTGATGGATACTTCCCGCCAGCAGATTCCCTTCGGTATTGCCCAGGTGGGCAAGGCATTTCGCAACGAGGTAGTGGCGCGCCAGTTCGTTTTCCGCATGCGCGAATTCGAGCAGATGGAGATGCAGTATTTTGTGGAACCGGGCACCGACGGCGAGCAGTATGAACGCTGGCTGCAGGAACGGATCGACTGGCACAAGAAGCTGGGTATCCGTGAAGACCGCCTGCGAACTCATCCCCATCCAGAAGACAAGCTGGCACACTATGCCGCAGCAGCCGCCGATATCCAGTACGACTTTCCCATCGGATGGCAGGAAGTGGAGGGTATCCACAACCGTACCGATTTCGACCTGACGCAGCACAGCGAGTATTCCGGCAAGAAGCTGGAATACTACGACCAGGCAGAGCAGAAGCGTTATACACCTTATGTGATCGAAACCTCCATCGGATTGGACAGGGCCATCCTTATGACGCTCTGCGACGCCTACCGGGAAGAGGAAGTAGATGGCGACACACGTACCGTACTGAAACTCAATCCCCAGATAGCACCTACCAAAGTGGGCGTTTTCCCGCTAATCAAGAAAGACAAGCTGCAGGACCTGGCGCACAAGATTACCGAAGAGCTCCGCGGCGATTACAAGGTTCTGTACGATGAATCGGGCTCCATCGGCAAGCGGTACCGCCGCCAGGATGAAGCCGGCACACCTTTCTGCATTACCGTCGATTTTGACGGCGTGGAGTCGGAAGGAGAGGATACGGTGACCATACGCTACCGCGATGACATGACGCAGGATCGTATCGCCGTCAGCCGCATCCGCGAGGTTCTGGCCGACAAGATGAAAGACTGGAAGCCGGAATAAGGATCAACGGCTTTTTATCCATTCCGAAATTATTTGAAGGAAGCCGTCCGTAAACTCTTTACTCAGGGTTGCGTACTCGGCAGCTTTGCCTGTACGAGCTTTTTGAAAGAGGTGATTGGCTTCGGGGAAGGTTTGCACCTCAAATCGGGATCCGGATTCCTCGAGTGCCCTAACAATCGGCTCTTTATTCTGCTCATCCGTCACCTGAGTGTCTTTACCCCCGAACAGCACAAGTACTGGCTTGTCGACATTCCTCAGATCAGCCGCAGGATCGTGGAAGAGGAGCGAAAGCATCTGCGGACTCCCAAATGCAGCTACCAGCTGGTCGGCCTGTCGCCGGGCAAAGGCGTCAAGATCCGCTATACCCTGTTTCTGTTGTTCGGGGAGGTTGTCAAGCAAGCTCCGGTATTGCCTTATGTAGGCCTGCTTCGCCTCTTCAACCGCGCTGTCTGCCTTTAAGGCTTCCATCAGCCGTTCCCGGGCGGCGATTTCCTTTTCTATCTCTTCGGGCGGATGGATGTTTTCCCCATACGCTTGCCTGACCTGGAAACGGAGTACCTCTTTAAGGGGAATACCGGTGGAGGCCATAAGGATCAACCTGTCTACCATGTCGTTTTCAGCGGTAACCTTGCCGGCTATCACCCCACCCTGACTGTGTCCCAGCAATACGATATCCCCGAATCGGTAATCGACGGAGTCGGCGAGATGGTTCATGATAGCGTCGACGTCCGAGGCAAGAGTTCCCAGGGTAGCTTCTGCAAAGGTTCCGGTAGATTTGCCGATCTGCCGGTCATCGTAGCGGAAGCTGGCGATGCCCTGTGATTTGAAGTAACCGGCCATCCTCGCAAAGAGCCGGAAGTCGAATATATTGGAGTCGCGGTCCTGGGCCCCGCTTCCCGAAATCATGATGACCAGGGGCGCACCGGCCGGTGCGTCGGGCAGGACGAGCGTGCCGCCGATGGCCACATTTCCCTTCCGGATGATCAGTTCCTGTCCCATTCCCACTTCTTCAGCTTCCTTCGCGCCAGTAGTCTCTTGCTGTTTTATTACTTCAAAAGGGAAGGAACCGGCTCCCTGGTAGTAGGTGCCGGTTATCAGAGAATCGCTCGGCATGGTGCCTTCAAAGCGGCCGGTGGTAGGCCCGGCCCGGAAGGCTATGTAGACGGAATCACCGGTATGTTTGACAAGGCTGAGGGGCAATCCCCTGGCGCTCTGCTGAGGGATGTCCAGCGTACCGGTATAGTCGCCGGCCTCAGCCGAAATATTGAAAATGATAATGAGCTGCTGTCCCTGAACGGAGATGGCACCTTCCCACTTGCCGGCCAGTGCCGCATCCTGCGCTGCGGCAGAAACCCATCCGGAAATCAGAAAAAGTAAGCAGAGGCAAGCTGTTTTAGCTGTTTTCATAGTCCTGTTCATTGGTTTTAAAGAGGTAGAAAGAGTAAATCACCGGGATCAGGGTCATGGCAATGACCGTACCGAAGAAGATGTGGCTGTAGGTTTCCATCGGGAAGAAGGGGTAGAGCAGGAACAGCAGTACGGAGCCTCCTACCCAGAAGTAAGATGCTATCTTGTGGGTCTGTTTCCAGTTGCCGGGGTCTTCGAGGGTCCACGGCACGCGGATGCCGATGAAATAGTTCGGCTGGATGGTTTTGAGGTAGTTGCCCATGACCAGCAGAAAGAGGTTGATGGAAAGGAAGAGGACCGGCTTGAGTCCGATTTCAATTCCTCCGGACTGTGACACTGCCCAGCCCCAAAGCACCGTTAAAAAAACAATTGTGAAGAAGCGGATGACCGGCAGCGGTTTCTGGTCTCTTTCGATCCTCTTTTTTGGATCGATAAGCGGGATATAGAGCAGAAAAAAATAGAGGAGAATATTCAATACCGGCAGGAAAAAGAGGGCGAACGGTTTGCTGCTATAGTCGTCCGCCTCGCCGTGGATGTTCCAGTGCGTGGGCATTTGTTCGGGCATGGCATCCCAGATAAAGGGGATTACAGCAAAGGGTACCAGAAGCAGGAGCAGGTCGTACCACTCTTTTTTAAAGGCGTATTTCAGTGTGTTCATGGCTTTGACGATTTGTTGATGATTTCCAAAAACCAGTTGGCGGCTTCTTCCAGTACGGTGGTGTTGATGGAATAGGAGATGAACTGCCCGTCTCGCTGTCCGTTGATCAGGCCAGCCTGCTTCAGGATATCGAGGTGGTGCGAGATGCTTGGCTTACTGATGTCGAAAGCGTCGGCAATCTCGCCGGCGGTAAGGTCCCGCGCCTGAAGCATCTTCAGGATTTTTCTTCTGTTCGGGTCGTTTAAAGCTTTAAAAAGGTAATTCATTTAGATATTTAGATAAATGTCTAAATATAGAGTAAAAAAATAATCCTTTACCGGCAAGTGTAAAAGAGAGGGACGCCTTAGGAATCCCTCTCTTCAGCAAGTAAGAATTTACATTTCTCCGGGATTGGCAACACCGATTACGCCGCAGGCGATGCGTGAGCCGGCATCTCCCGAGGGTTGGGTGGATACGTCATCCTGCCCGGAATGGAGCACAATGCCGCGGCCGATAATGCTGTTAGGCCCATTAAGCTCGATTACCGGATCCATATAGTCAATGGAAGCTTCGCCATTTTGCTGGACGGTTATATTACCCATGTCGCCCATATGGCGGTCGGTATCCATTGGCGCACCGTGGTTTTTATTATAGGGATTGTAGTGGCCGCCGGCAGAAGATCCGTCATCGGCGCGGCAGTCGCCGTATTGATGGATATGAAATCCGTGAATGCCTTCCGAAAGTCCGCTGAACTCTCCGTTTACACGGACACTGTCTCCGTCCAACTCAAAAATGACCGTACCGAGCACACCGCCATCGGTAGAATAAACGGTCGATACCGCTTCGGTTATCTGAGGTTTACTGGTTTGTTCATCACTGCTCTGCTTTTCCCCGGAATCGGGCTGGGTACATGCGGTAAAAACAAAGCTGAAAATTAAGAGTGGAAGTAAAATTTTATGTAGTGATCTCATTGTGTACAGGTGATTTTGTTTCAAATTCATGGGCTAAACAAGATCAAAGCAAAATACATTCAGCCTCAGATGTACCTTGCGGACCATGCGGCGAGCACCTTGCCTACATACATGCTGTCTTTTTCATCATTTAATAGGTGATCGGCATTATCCAATGAGACGAAGCTTTTCGGATGTTTAGCCTGAAGAAAAATTTCCGCTGCGTTTTCAATTCCCACCGTGTTGTCGATGGGAGAATGAAAAACCATAAGAGCTTTTCCAAGTCCCCGGATCTGCTTGTCCATATTGGGCTTTTCAAGATCGTCGAGGAACTGTTTCGTTATGTTGAACTTGCGTCCCCCCAATACAACTTCCGCTTCTCCTTTCTGTTCGATTTCATCGAGGTTGGCTTCAAAGTTTTTTTTGACATGTTCGGGGTCGGAGGGGGCACCTATGGTGGCAACTGCCTTGGCAGACGGAATCATGTGAGCCGCCTGAAGCACGGCCGCACCACCCAGTGAGTGGCCTACCAGTATAGCCGGGGCCTCGTACTCTTTGTTCATGTAGGATGCCGCCGCAACCAGGTCGTCAATATTGGAAGAGAAATTGGTATCCGAAAAATCCCCTTCGCTTTCGCCTAGTCCGGTAAAATCGAATCGAAAGACTGCGATGTTCTCTTCTGTAAGAGCGCGTGCGATGTTGCCCACTGCTTTAAGGGTTTTCGAACAGGTAAAACAGTGTGCAAAAAGGAGATAGGCTTTCGGATTACCGGAATCGGGAACATCAATGCGAGCGGAGAGTTCGTCACCGGAAGAGCCCGGAAACCTCAAATTTTCTGAGTTCATAGGAAATCGTACTGATGTTTAACATTTTCTGTTTCAAACGAAATTACTATGTTTTGCCTTCTAGAAAAGATCGAATTTCAATTTCTTACCATACGCTTATGAGTACAGCTGCCCAAACCATTCAGCCTTTTCACCTTGCATTTCCCGTTTCTGACCTGGAAGAGACCCTGCACTTTTACCGTGATGTGCTTGGTTGTGAAACCGGCCGGAGCTCCGACAAGTGGATCGACTTTAATTTCTGGGGACACCAGGTAGTAGCGCACCTGAGTCCGGACGAAGCGGGCAAGTCGAGTTCCAACGAAGTTGACGGACATGCCGTCCCCGCCAAGCACTTTGGGGTGATCCTGGAGTGGGATGAGTGGGAAGAGCTTGCCGACCGCCTGAAGCAGGCTGATGTGGAGTTCGTCATCGAGCCCTATGTCCGTTTCGAGGGGAAGCCGGGCGAGCAGGCCACCATGTTTTTCCTCGACCCCAGCGGCAATGCCCTTGAGTTCAAGGCCTTTCGCAATAAAGAGCAGATTTTCGCCAAGTAAAGGCACGGTAATAAGTAGAAAGTCCAAAGTAGTAAGTAGTAAGAAGGTAGCGTGCTGATACTTGCTTGTGGTTAGTTGCCTACCTTATACTTACTACTTAACACTAGCTGCTAAACTCTTCCTCAATTTTGGAGATCTGCTCGGCCAGTGCTTCCCATTCGGCATAGACCTCTACCAGCTCGGCTTTGATCTTGTCGTATTCCATGGTAAGCTCCTTTACCTGATCGGAGTCGTTATAGAAATCTGAATCGGCCATGGCTTCCTCAATCTCGGCTTTTCGTGCTTCCCGCTTTTCAATCTTCTCTTCCAGGGCATCCAGTTTTTGCTGCAGCGGATTCAGCTTCTTGTATTTTTGCTGGCGTTTCTCCGCCTCGATGCGGCGTTCTTCCTTACGGGAAAGGCCGGTTGAATCATCGCTTTTTATTTTCTCAGACTGCCCGTCGTTTTCCTGCTGCTCTCTCTTCCGGTCCAGGTAATAGGAGACGTTACCGAGCCATGTCTTGATATAGCCCGGCTGAACTTCGAGTACCTTGTTGACGATCGGATCGAGGAAGTCACGGTCGTGGGAGACGATCATGAAGGTGCCTTCGTACTGGTCGAGGGCTTGCTGCAGGATATTCTTTGACTGCATATCAAGGTGGTTGGTGGGCTCGTCAAAGATGAGGAAGTTGGCTGGAGAGAGCAGCATACGGGCCAGTGCCAGCCGGCTTTTCTCACCGCCGGAGAGCACGGAAACTTTTTTAAAAACATCATCTCCCTGGAAAAGAAAACAGCCGAGAATGGTACGCAAGCGCGTTTCAGTAGCCTTCGGCGCAGCTTCGCGCATGATACCGAAAGCGTCCTGTTTCAGGTCCAGCTCATCGGCCTGGTGTTGGGCGAAGTAGGAGGTGGTGACGTTATGCCCGGGTTCCCGTTTGCCGGAGTCGTAGGGTTCGATTCCGGCAAGGATACGCACCAGAGTAGACTTGCCGGCGCCATTGGGCCCCACGACGGCAATCTTGTCCCCGCGATCGATGCTGTAATCCAGATTATCAAAGACCTGAAGGTCGCCGTAGCTTTTGCTCATATTTTCCAGCTTCATCACCACGGCTCCGCTGCGTTCGGGAGGAGGGAAGCTGAAAGAGATTTCTTCTTCATGCTCATCCAGCTCGATCTCATCCATCTTCTCCAGCTGCTTGATGCGGCTCTGCACCTGCTTGGCCTTGCTGGCCTTATAGCGAAAGCGGTCGATGAATTCCTGCGTTTGCTTGATCTCCCGCTGCTGGTTCTTGTAGGCCTGACGCAGGTGCTCCATTCGTTCTTCGTGCTTCTCTTCGTAGTAGGAGTAGTTGCCGGCATAGTCCTGCAGCTCACCGCGGTCGAGCGCCAGCGTACGGCCGGTGATCTTGTTCAGGAAAACCTTGTCGTGGGATACAATGATGACCGTCCCTTCATAATCGAGCAGAAAGTCTTCAATCCACTGCAGCGACTCAATATCAAGGTGGTTGGTCGGCTCGTCAAGCAGCAGGTAGGTCGGTTTTTTGAGTAGCAGCTTGGCCAGAGCGATACGCATCAGCCAGCCGCCGCTGAATTCAGTGGTGGAGCGGCTGAAATCATCGGTACCAAAACCGAGCCCCATAAGCACTTTCTCGATTTCGGCATGCAATGCAAAGGCGCCTGACTGCTCCAGCTCGTCCTGTAGCCTGCCGTAACGCACCATAGCTTCTTGGTGAGCGGCCGAATCTTCCTCATGCTCTGACAGCTCATTGCGAGCCTGCTCCACTTTTTGTTCGAGGGCCAGCAACTCTTCAAAAGCGCTCTCAACTTCTTCAAATACCGTCTTTTCCGGGTCGGGATCTACGCCGTCCTGCGGAAGATAGCCGACGGTTGCCGACTTGGAGAGCTGCACTTTTCCTTCATCAGGCTCCATCTTACCGGCAATGATCTTGAGCAAGGTTGATTTGCCCGCCCCGTTCGGCCCGACCAGTCCGATACGTTCGCCGGGATTGATCAAAGCGTCTACGCCGTCGAGCAGTTGCCTGTCACCCAGCGAAAGCGATATGTCTTGCAGTTGCAGCATGTTTCTTGATTGCCGGATCAGGAAAAGAGTTGATTGTGGATGGCTCGGACAGAAGCGGTCAGTTCTTTTCCAGGAAGTACGATATTCAGGTTTTGCTTCGCTTTGCTGAAAGAGAGTATAGAGATTTTAGCGTCGGGAATGGCGTCGAGAATATCCCGCCTGAGGTCATCTGCACCTTCGGTGGCACAACCTATCAGGCTGATGAGACCTTGTTCTTCCAGCCGGCTGACTTCTCCAAGGCTTCTCAGTTCTTCGGCGACACCGTCAAGCCGGGCACCGCCTTCGAGTGCAACCGAAACGGAAGCTTCGGTAGTCGTTACCACATCGACGGGCAGGTGGCGCCCGGCCAGGATACGAAATACCTCAGAAAGAAAATCGTAGCCCATGAGCGTATTCTCCGAGGTCACGGTAAGGATGGTGATCTTTTCAAGAAAGGTCATGGCTTTGGCCTTGCCGTTCGATCCAGGCTGTCCATGGATTTTGGTGCCCGGGTGGTCTGCCTCAAAGATATTTTTAACAAAAATAGGTATTCCCTTTGCGGAAGCGGGCTTCATCGTGGATGGGTGCAATACCTTGGCACCGAAATAGGCCAGCTCGGTTGCTTCACGGAAGCTGAGATCAGAAATCGGGTAGGCGGTCTCTACCACGCGCGGGTCGCAGGTATAGATGCCGCTGACATCGGTCCAGATCTCAATAGCTTCGGCATCCAGTACGGAGCCGATCAGGCTGGCGGAGAAGTCCGAGCCCTCAAAGCCGAGCGTGGTGATCTGTTTCTTCTCATTTTCACCGTAGTAACCGCCCATCACAGGGATAGCCCCCTTCTCAAGTACAGTTGCGAGATGCCCGGCTGATTCTGTGATTTTCTTAAGGTTAGGATTGGCTTTCCCGAAATCGGAGTCCGTCTTGATGACCGATCGTGCGTCGGTCCACTCCATATCCAGCCCGTACACCTTTCCGCACAGGGCGAAGAGGCGGGAGGAAAGCTGTTCCCCGATACTAGCTACGGAGTCGCTGAGTGCGGGTGTCAGCTCGCCTTTGGCGGATACGGAGCGTAGAAATTCATCCAGTTCTTCCATCCGCTCTTCAATCCAGTTAAAACACTTTTTTTGGGTTTTCCCGGTATCCCTGTCCGGATAGTTCTTCAGAAAATTCGTTACCAGTTCTTTGTGCCGGTTGCCTATGCTTTGCGCCACAGCTGTAGCTCGTTCGAGATCAAGCACCGCCAGTTCGGCTGCAGAGATCAGCTGTCGGGTAGTACGTGCCGTGGCGGAGACCACTACCACGGGCCGTTCGTATCGCCTGATAATGTCCAGCACCTGCCTCCAGGTATGTTCGTCACCCATCGAGGTGCCGCCGAATTTTAAAACGCGCATATTCAGATATTTCGGTTAATCGGGAATTCGGAAAATAGAGGGTAAATCCCGTCATTTAAAATTTTTATTTGCATTGAGGGGACGAATTTCAATTTTTATGGGCAACATAAACCGACCACCTAAATCTGCCGATAATGCCTGTTTTAGATTGCCATTCGCCCTTTGTAAACCGAAGCTCTTTTATTTTGATCCTATTGGGTCTTTTTCTCGCGATGGGCTGTACCGAGCAGGCCGCACAAAACAGCGAGGAACTCAAATCCGTGATTGAGGAACGCCTGGCCGGCATAGAAGGTGATTTCGCCGTCGCTTTCAGAAATCTTTCGGATACCTCCCAGTCGGTCCTGATCAACGAGAGGGAGATGTTCCATGCGGCCAGCACCATGAAGACGCCGGTCATGATAGAGGTGTTCAGACAGGCAGCGGCAGGCAACTTCAGGCTGGCTGATTCCATCACCGTCAAGAATGAATTCCGCAGCATAGTGGACAGCAGCAGTTACAGCATGGATATCGGGGAGGACAGCGAGGAAGAGCTTTATGAACTTATAGGACAGAAACGAACGGTCAGGGAGCTGGTGCACGATATGATTACTTCCAGCAGCAACCTTGCCACTAACATCCTGGTCGAAAAAGTTGGCGCTCACAATGTGACTGAGACCATGCGCAGTTACGGGGCCGACAGCATCCGGGTACTTCGAGGGGTGGAGGATATCAAAGCCTATGAACAGGGGATGAACAACGTGACCAACGCTTACGATCTGATGGTTATTTTCGAGAAGCTGGCCCTGCGGGAGTCGGTGAATATGAACGCTTCGGGGGAGATGCTTGAGATTCTTAAGCAGCAGGAGTTTAACGAAATGATCCCGGCCGGACTCCCCGCCTCGGCCCAGGTGGCACACAAGACCGGTTGGATTACGGGCGTGCATCACGATTCCGGGGTGGTTTTTCTGAATGACGGCACTACCTATGTACTGGTGCTGCTTTCCAAAAACGCTCCTGGCCGGGAGGCCGTCGTTTCCGCTTTTGCCGATATTTCGGAATCGATCTACCGTTTGGTTTCACAATCCTGAGCGGCTTTTTTAGCGGCCAAAGCTATTTAATCTTAAAGGTACCGCCGGTCAGTCCAAGCCGGTTCAATCGCTGCCTGTTGGCTCTTACGAAATCGCCCACCTTGCTCACAGGGATAGCCTGCGTTATTCCATAGGTGATACGGGACTCTTTCCGGATATATACCGAATCGGTGTAGAGGTCAAAAGAGGGGTAGTTATATGATTTATCCGGATCGGGCACCAGTACCTTCTGAAAATCGGCCGCAGCCGTATTGGTCATGCCTACCCACTCAAGCGAGGCAAAATTGTCTCGTGATGCCATAATGATTCCGCCGCTGATACCCGAGTTGAATAAAGCATCGGTTAGGAAGTCGCCATCCGGACTTCTGTTGGGGTCGCTTACCATGCCTCGGGTAACCATCGGGAATCCTTTTGGAAATCCCATAACATAGATGAATGAGCCCCATCGCAAATCACGGGGGTCGCCTACTGTAATTGGTAAAGGCGACACCTCTATTTCGGGATGGTCTTCTTTGCGTAGATGCAGCAGGGCGATGTCGGTTTGGCTGTCCAGGGCAAGCACTTCAAAATTTCCTACGGTTCCGGTGTCGAGAATCAGGTTGTTTTGCGAGCGCTTGACCATGACGGATTGCACATAGGTATCGGCTTGAATATCTTCGCCATTGTAATAGTTGACTAGTGTATCCGGGAAGTCCACCACGTGTGCATTAGTCAGGAAAGCAAGGTGTTGTTCATTCTCAAGGATTGAAATGGCCGTTCCGGCTGTACTTTCGCTGCTTACCTTTTTCCGGGATGAGGCCGCTTCAAGATCGTTGGCTTTCAGTTCTTCAAGGGTAAATAAAGGCCGGTCAAAGAAGTAGGTGATATAATTAGCGGTAGAGGTAATGCGTGTGAGTGATTCCCGGATTTTCCGGAGGTTGCCGGAGGCATCCTCCGTGGGAAAAGAGGAAGTATATGTCTGGGAAGGGGAAGCTGCTTCCTGCGCATCCGGAAACTCTCGCGATGTACTGCAACCGGCTAAGGCAATAGCAAGCGGTAACAGAAGTGCATAAGATATGATTTTCATAGCCTATGAATTTTGTTCGGGTCGAAGGATTAACGATTTATCCGGCTATCTGTTGCGATAAGAGTGTATTTTACGGATTACGGGGATACTGATGATAAGGGAGATAATCAGGGAAGCTCCCACAATCCAGTTCTGGTTTACCAGGCCGGGATCAAAGATCCGGGACAGGGCCTTGGCTACATTGGTTAGGCCTATGATGAGCGTAATGAACACAATAAGGCCCATCAGCAGGTTATAGGCGGTTGAGTTAATGGTTTCGCGGTCCAGGAGCGAAGCGTCGTTCACCATGATAAGCAGCACGATACAGACCAGCGGCAGGATAATGCCGTTCAACGCCTGGGCAAGTATGATGGCGGGGATAGGCTGAACCTGGAGCACCCCGAACAGGACGCCTGCCGCAAGCACGCCACCCCAAACTATCTTAAAATGATTTCCTTTCTCTTGCCACCTGCTGTCTTTTTTTTCACCGAGCATACTCTGGGCAGTCAGTGCAGCAGCAAGCGGGGCGGTGAGGGCAGAACTGAGTCCGGCGGCACCCAGCCCGATGCCAAAAAACAGGGCGGCCCACGATCCCAGTGCCGAGTCGAGGCTTTCGGCTAGCGCTTCATAGGTAAAGGTGCCCGTTATGGAGGTTCCGACGACCAGCACACCCATTGAGATGATGCCGCCCAGTACAACGGCGGTGCCCAGGCTTATTCGCATCTCCTTAAGCGTCTGACTGTGCCTGATGCCCGAACCCAGAAAGAGGTTGTAAGGCACAACGGTAGTGCCAATGAGGCCGATCACCAGCAGTTCCGACCCGGTAGGAATGCGCGGGACCAAGGCACCCGCGAAAAGGTCGGGCAGCGAAGGTTTCATGATGACAGCAGTAGTCAGAAAACAGAGACCCATAACGGCTACGACGACGCCCAGGATCTGTGCGATTGTTTTGGTGGAGCCGAACCATAGAAGGAGACAGGCAGCGGTTCCTATCAAGAGTGTCATAACAACGGTAGAGATATCAAAGATAAGTGCCAGTCCTGCCACGGCGCCCAGGATATTTCCCGCTTCATAGGCGGCGCAGCCCAGCAGGATGGAAACAAGCACCAGGTATCCGAAACCTTTGCCAAGGGTGCTGCTGAAACGGCTTCGGATGGCCTCGCCCAGATTGTGCCCCGATGCAAGGGTAAGCCGCGCGCCTGCCTCCTGCAGAACCACGCAGGCTATGGTTGAGAAGAGCAGGGCCCAGAGCAGCGTATAGCCGAAGCCTGCACCGGCTGATGCGGCGGTGGTGATGGTGCCGGGACCGATAAAGGCGGCTGAAAGTACCGACCAGAAAAGGATGTTGAGGAGCCGTTTCTTCAAAACGAAGGTGTTTTTTAAAGATTGACCTTAATTAAACATTCAAAATTCAACATTCATAATTATTCGCTGCCGAATCCGCCGCCTCCGGGCGTATGCAGGATGAAACGGTCTCCGGCATCCAATTCGCGGCCGTCTACAGAATTGAGATCTTCGGTTTCCCCGTTATTGCGGATTACCTTCTGCATGCCTTTGCTTCCTGCTTCGCCTCCCTGCAAGCCGTAAGGAGCTTCTGTCCGATGTTGAGTCAAAACCGACAGGCTTACGGTTTCCAGGAAGGTCATCTCCCGGACGATGCCGTCGCCCCCTTTATGTTTTCCCTGGCCGCCCGAGCCTTTGCGGATGGCGTAGCGGTCCAAACGTACCGGGTAGCGGTGTTCCAGGATTTCGGGATCGGTGCCGGCCGTGTTGGTCATGTGGTGATGCACGGCATCGGCTCCATTAAAGTCCGGCCCGGCGCCTGTTCCCCCGCCTACAGTTTCGTAATAACCGAAGCGCTCGTTGCCGAAAAGAACGTTGTTCATGGTTCCTTGGCTGCAGGCGATCTTTCCGAAGGGTTTCAGGATGAGATCCACAAGCCGCTGGCTGGTCTCGGTGTTGCCCCCGACTACGGCGGGACACTGCTCCGGATCATCGGGGAATTCAGGACTCAGCATGCTATGAGGGAGCTTGATACCCACAGGTTTCAACAGTCCCTCATTGAGGGGGAGGGCTTCGCCGATAAGCAGTCTCAGAACATACATAACAACACTGTTCACGATAGCGGGAGTGGCATTGAGGTTTCCGGGATGGACCTCGGCCGTACCATTAAAATCAAATGTGACATGTCCGCCATCTTTTTGGATGGTTACCTTGAGCAGAGATCCGTCGTCAAGCCGTTCCTCGCTTTGATAGCTACCGTCATCCAGCGAACGGAGCATATTTTCCGCTTTGTCTGAAGCCTGCTTCTTAATCTCCTGCATATAGTGCAGAAGCTGTGAGGTGCCTTCTCTGCGGGCCAGCTCTCGTAAGGAAACCGCGCCCCGGTGATTGGCAGCAACAGCTGCCTGCAGGTCGGCAATATTCTCTTCCACATTCCGGCTCGGCCAGCGGGCATTCGTCAGATGTTCTCTGATGTCATCCCACCGCTCTTCTCCATTTTCTACAAGATACATCGGCGGAATTACAATACCCTCTTCGGAGAGGCGACGGGCGTCGGGCGGCATAGAACCCGGCCGTTTGCCGCCGATCTCAGCATGATGGGCCCGGCTGGCGGCATAGCCCAGCAGTTGGTTTTCGGTATCGAATATGGGAGTTACAACGGTGATATCGGGCAGGTGGGATCCCCCGAAAGCGGGGTGGTTGGTGACGACTACGTCGCCGGGCTTCATTTCAATGGATTCTTTGAGCCGGCGTACACAAAGCCCAAGTGCTCCCAGATGCACAGGAATATGCGGGGCGTTTACTACCAGTTCACCTTCAGCGCTGAGCAGGGCACAGGAGAAATCCATCCGTTCTTTAACATTTACCGACAGGGCGGTGCGTCTCAGCATTTCCCCCATCTCTTCGGCAATGGCGGTAAAGCGGTTGGTAAACAGCTCGAGCGCAATAGATTCGTTTCCAACAGACGTTTTTGATTTTTTGGGAGAGTTGTTGACGAGGCGCAGGGTCCCGTTCGGCTCAACCTGAGCCTGCCAGCCCGGTTCCACTACAGTGGTGCTGTAGGGATCCAGGATCAGGGCGGGACCCGAGAGGGTGTTCCCGGGCTGAAGGTTTTTCCGGTCATATACTGGCGTTTCAATGCGTTTAAGGTTGAATTGTACCTTCGTGGTATGACCTGCTTCGGCTTTGCCGGAGGACTTTACGGTCTCACCGGGATTGGGGATTTCATTGCCGGAGGAGGCTACTACACGTACCGATTCCACCTCGATTTCCCGCCCTTCTATCCAGTGCCCGTATCTTTGAATATACGCCTGTCTAAAAGCTTCAAGGATATCCGTCTGGTTATCATATTCCACTTCAATGGTGGAATCCTGTCCATGCAGGCGCAGGTACACCAGCCGGCGCCGTATGCGATGGCTGCCTTCGAACTGCTGGCGATCTTTCAACTTCTGAATAGCCATCTGCTCTATTTCCTTGACGATTTTTTCGAAAGAGGAAATCTCATTAAGTTTTGTCAACAGCTGGCGCTCAGAGAACTCTTCCACAACGGCATTTCCCAAGCCGTAGGCGCTGAGCAGCCCCGCATCGGCCGGTATGAGGATGGTATCCATCCCCAGCTCGGATGCGATGGAGCAGGCGTGCTGGGCGCCGGCCCCTCCGAAGGTAACCAGGGTATGTCCGGCAGGGTCGTACCCTTTGCGCATGGAGATGGTGCGTATGGCGTCGGACATGCGCTCGTTGGCAATTTGTAAAAAGCCTTCCAGGATCTCTTTGCGGTCGGGCCTGCTTCCCTGCAATGATGCAATTTTATCCAGCAGTTTTTCAAGACGTTGCTCGGAAGCTTCGGCTGATATGGGGATGCCGAAATTTTGAGCTTCCAGCCTCCCTAGCAAGAGATTGACATCGGTGACGGTCAGCGGTCCCCCCGCACCGTAACAGGCAGGTCCCGGAGAGGCGCCGGCGCTTTCGGGCCCTACTTTAAGTTTTTGCCCGTCGAAAGAGCAGACGGATCCGCCGCCGGCCGCTACGGTTTCAATGGAAAGGGCGGGGGCGTTGAGCGTCGCGCTTCCCACCCGGTGTTCGAAGACGTAGTCGAAACCACCGCTGTAGCGGGCTACGTCGGTACTGGTCCCGCCCATATCGAAAGAGATGATGTCTTGGCAGCCGGATTCGCGGCCTATCACCGATGCGCCCACTACACCTCCGGCGGGACCGCTGAGCAGGCTGTCTTTGGGCGTAAAGGCAGAAGCGTGAGCAAGACCGCCTGCACTGGTCATGATATGAAGGGAACCGTCCCCTACACATTTTTTGACAGAAGAGAGGTAATCTCTTAAAACCGGTTCCAGGTACGCATTGACGACTGTTGTTTGTGCGCGGGGAAGGATCTTGATAAGCGGGCTCAGATCCCCGGAGGAGGAGATAAAGTTTATGCCTTTTTCTCTAAGTCTGTTTTCTAACTCCCGTTCATGGGCCGTATTTTTGTATGCGTGCATCAGGCAAACAGCTGCCGCAAGGTCTCCTTTGGGATTTTCGGGGAGCTTGCGGAGCCTTTCCTCCAGTACATCGAAGTCGATTGCCCGTACCACTTCACCCTCAGCATCCAGCCGTTCCGGAACTTCTATCACATTGTTGAAGAGCGGAGGCTCTTTGTTAACTTCCATGGCAAAGAGGTCGGGCCGTTTCTGGTTGCCGATCCTCAGGAGGTCGCCGAAGCCTTCGGTAATGAAGAGCGTGGTAGGGGCTCCGGTTCGCTCCAGCAGGGCATTGGTGCCTTTGGTGGTAGCCAGCCTCATCTCCAGGGCGGGGAGCGGTTCGGAAGGGAGGGTGCCCGTCAGCAGCCTGGCCGCCAGAATCGGCGCTTCTTCGGAAGAGCGTATTTCAAAGGTGAGCATCCCGTCATCTTCAGGCAGTATCACATCCTCTTCTAGCCGGAGTGTAGATGTTTTCGCATCGAATGCCGTGACTTTTACCGGGCCCTCCTGTCTTCCCAAAATGGTGAAATCAAAACCGGATGCAAAGCCGGAGGGAGCGTCCCATTGTTGCTTCACCTTCAGTTTTCCCGGTGACAGCACTTTTTCGACCTGTCCCCTGAGGGCACTGTTACTGAGCACTTTGGTCCTGCGGAAGTTCCCGTTGGGGCTGACTCCTATACAATCCGTAAATGTTCCACCCGTATCTATCCACAGTTTCCAGACAGCCATGATGTATGCCTGTTAAGCGTTTCCGATTTCTGACAAGAAAGAAGATAACAGAAGAATCGGGCCGGGCAAATAACGTGATATTAGGTGTCGGATGTTTCTGAGTTGGCTTCTTCTTCGCTCTCCTGTTCCGTGACGTTGGGATTGTGAAGGAATACGACCTTGTCGCCGGCTTGAGGCATCGGTTTGTTGTCGATGGAGTAGGGGATAGCTTCCCTTGCCTGGTTGATAAGGAAGAGCGGTTTTTTGGACTCGTCAAAAGTTTCCTCAAACTCTTCCATAGAGAGGTTTTCTTCCACCTCCTGCACCGAAAACGAGCCGCCCTCAGTCACAATTTTAGAGATGGTCTCGAAATTATAGTCATCATCAAACAGAATACGTCCGCTCAGGTTGTCGGGTACTTCACGTTCGTTGCGCCGTGCCTGCGAGGTAGCTGCCAGCTGGAAGACTTCCGAAGAGCCAAAAACTTCCGCAAATCGGATAATTGCCAGGGAGTTGACCTCATCGTTGGGGGTGAGCGCAATGAGTTTGCCTACCGCATCCAGGTTGAGATCGTCCATGGCGTACTCCGCCAGGATATTGCCGTAATAGGTCTCGACCCCTTCCTTCCGGGCTTTGTTGATATTGGACCAGTTGGAGTCGGCCAGCAGTACTTTGAAACCTTGTTCATGAAGGGTTACCGCAATATCACGGGCCCAGCTGTGAGCGCCCAGTATCAGGAATCCACGAGGTGCCGGTTTGGCTACGTCCAGTAATCTGGCTACGGGTCCAGCCGTCAGGCCGTAAATGGCAACCGTAGAGATAATGGTAATAAAAACGATGGGCACAATGGTCTCGGCTTCGGCATAGCCGCTGTTAACCAGCTGCAGCGAAAAGAGCGAGGCAATGGAAGCCGCAACGACTCCACGGGGGGCCATCCAGCTGATAAAGATCTTCTCTTTCCAGTTGATCTTTGATCCGATGGTTGAAAGATATACCGAGAGCGGACGTGCAACGAGGATAAGCACACCCAGAAAGGCGACGATGTTCCAGTTGAAGTGTTCGAGCAGGTTCGAAAGTTCTACGCGGGCTGCAAGCAGTATGAACAGCGCCGAGAGTAAAAGTACCCGGAGGTTTTCCTTAAATTCGACAATATGGTGGATGCGGGCAGACTTCTGATTGGCCAGGGCGATACCCATAACGGTGGTCGCCCAAAGGCCGGATTCGTGCTGCAGCATATCAGACACGGCAAAGGCCGCCATCACGATCATCAGGTTTACCGGATTCTGAAGGAAGTCCGGGAGCATATATCTCTTCAGCAGGAAGTAGATGAGTCCCGCTCCGGCCAGACCGATCAGCGTACCGAAGAAGACGGTTTTTAGGATGCTGCCAACCGCGAGGCTGGTGGCTTCGGAAAAACCGGTTGTGAGAATCACCTCGAAGACCAGTACGGCAATCATGGCACCGATAGGGTCGATTACGATACCTTCCCACTTGAGCACATTGCTCACCTGGCTTGTCGGACGCACCTGTCTCAGCAAGGGAATTATTACCGTAGGCCCGGTAACGACCAGGATGGCGCCGAGCAGTACTGCCAGCTCAACCGAGAGGTCGAAGAGGTGGTAGGCCGTGTAAGAAACTACGACAAGGGTTACGATAACCCCAACGCTCACCAGTTTGATGACGGCTCCGCCGATATTTCTAAGTTCGGAAAATTTCAGGCTCAATCCGCCTTCGAAAAGGATAATACCGACCGAGATGGAAATTACGGGTGCCAGAAGGTCGCCCATCAGTGCATCGGGATTAAGCAGCCCTGTTACGGGGCCGGCAATAATACCCGCAATAAGAAGTAAAAGTATGGCGGGCAGTTTGGTGCGCCACGCAAGCCACTGAGCGCCTACCCCGAAAACAATAATTCCTACAAGTCCTATTAAAATCTGCTCTGTCATGAATCGGAAACTGTATTAATCCGTTATTAAAACTTTTCAAACAAAATAATGAAAGAGTAATGAAATCAAAGAATAGCCTGTAAAAATTCCATTTACTTTTCTATTGAAGAAATTTCGGCTCAGAAACCGGGCCTTGCAGCCGGACAGCCGGGTCACCATTTTCATTACGTGGAAGCCTTCGGTTTAGCATCCGTTCCAGGTTGTTGATCACACGGCCCACCTCTGCCTTAAGGTTCGTGGCAGAGACATTCAGCGGCGATAGTATTGGTTCTCCGGCGGATGGAGGCCATATCAGTGTGCCATGCAGTTTGATATCTCCGAGGTCGGTGATCACGGTCCCTTGGGAAAGGGCCACTTCCCTCTCGTCAACCGAAAGCATATAGTTGAATGTTGCACTTTTGGCCCTGATGGAGTCAGGCTGCAGTCCAAAGCCGCGTATGATGAAACCGTAGTTGTCCTGAAAGGAAGAAGGCGGATTCCAGAGAACGGTATGCAGGGAGAGGGTATCGGAAGAGGAAGATGAAGGCCCAGCAGAGGCCGAGACCCGGTTAACCAGATAGAGCGAATCGGCGCTGAATGACCCAATGGAAGATTCCGGCCTGGCATAACGGATGTCTTTTCCGGTGAGCACGATTTCGTGGTCAAGCGAGATGCGGGTGTTGGCGATAAAACTCCTCAGCGCTTCCAGCAGATTTCCGTTGTAGCGAAGCCGGGCTTCGCTGAATTTCAGCTCGTACATCTTGTCGCGGTCGAGGTAGGAAGCCCCCCAAATGTTCAGGGAAGCCTCGGTAATACGGCTCAGGCCATGTTCGGCTCCCCAAAAGTAGATGTTCAAAAAATCTCCATAGCTGAGGTCGAGGCTGATCCTGGTGCTTCTTTCGATGTTGTTATGGTGAATGATCATGAGATCACTTACCGCTACACCTCCTGAAAAGGGAGAGACTTCTATTGATGAGTACTGGACAGAGATGGTAGAATCGATCTCAGCTATCTGCTCTTGGATGGCTTTATCAATATCTGCTTCTGCCTGGCCGGCCGCAAAGAAATGGAAGGCTATCAGTGCTGCTATCAGCAGCAGGAAGCCCGCCAGGTAGACTTGTTTTCTGCGTAAACGCATATATGCCTCGTATCCTAGTCGGTAAGCTTGTTAAGGATGCTCTCAAAATCGAGCGCATGCTCTTCGCTTTCCCTCATATTCCGGAAGGTGAATTTGCCCTCTTTCAATTCGTTTTCACCGACAATGATGGTAAAGCGGGCATTTTCCCGGTCGGCGTCCTTCATCTGGGCCTTAATGGAGCGTCCCATATAGTCCATGGATGCCGAGACCCCCGCTTTTCTCAATTTTGGGAGGTGGTTGAGTGCCCACGTGCGTGCCTTCTCGCCGATGGTGACGATGTAGACGTCGACCGACTTCCCTTCGTCCAGTTCGATGCCGAGTTCTTCGCAGGCAATAAGCAGGCGCTCGATGCCGGCTGCAAATCCTACTCCCGGTGTGTGTTTTCCTCCCAGCTCTTCGGCCAGCAGGTCGTAGCGTCCGCCTCCGCCCAGCGCATCCTGGGCTCCGAGATCGGGACTGATCAACTCAAAGGCCGTGCGGGTGTAATAATCAAGTCCACGTACCAGGTGAGGGTCTTCCTCATGCGGTATTCCCACTTCGTCGAGGTGAGCTTTAACTTTGGCGTAGTGCCCGGCCGTTTCTTCCGTAAGGAAATCCGTGATGACAGGGGCTTCTTCAAGGAAAGGCTGGTCTTCCTCTTCTTTGGAGTCGAGGATACGCATAGGATTAGTTTCGAAGCGCTTCTGGGAGACCTCGCTGAGCTGGTCCAGCTTGGGCCTGAAATAGTCTTGCAGCGCTTTTTTATAGGCCTTGCGGCTTTCGGGGTCGCCCACCGAATTGATTTTTAGCGTGGCATTGCTGATGCCTACGCGTTCATAGACCGCCATCATAAAAGAGATGATCTCCACGTCGGCGATGGGGTCGTCGGAGCCCAGTATTTCGGCTCCGAACTGGTGGAACTGGCGCTGTCTCCCCTTCTGGGGGCTTTCTGCCCGGAACATGGGCCCGATATAATAAAGATTCTGCGAGCCGCCGCGTTGGTCCAGGTGGTGTTCAATGAAAGCACGTACCACCGGCGCGGTACATTCGGGACGCAGTACGTAATGGTCGTCGCCGCGCTCGAAAGCGAACATCTCTTTGGAGACGATGTCGGTGAGCTGTCCCACTCCCCGGGCGATAAGCTCGGTCTGCTCCATGACGGGAGTCCGGATCTCTTCAAAATTGAACTGCCGGGCCACTTCGTGGATGATTCGCTCAATGGCCTGCCACTTGCCCACTTCGTCGGGCAGGATGTCGACCATTCCCTGGTGCGTACTGAACTTCGGTTGCGCCATAGATAAAGAAAAACTCTTTGTTGCGGATAACGATAAATAATTTCGGCTCAAAGATAACGGCTTGCAAAGAGAAATCCTTAGCGAATTTACAACCCATCTGATCACTCAAAGCGATCAGATGGGTAAGCTGACGAAATCCGTGGCCCATCACATCCCGGTGATGACAATTTTACCGGTGTTTTTGTCTTTGTCCATGCGTTTGTGGGCCTTCTCCATGTCGGTCCAGTCGTATTCCGAGTCGATGACGGGCTTGAGCACTTCCTGCTCGAAGAGCGGAAGGGCGTGGCGGGCGAACTCCTGCGTAAGGCGCGTTTTATAGATCACCGGCCGAGAGCGCAGGGTGGAACCCATGATGGAAAGCCTTTTCCGGAGGATGGGAACCAGGCTCATCTTCTTGATCTTGTGTCCTCCAAGAAAGGAGAGGTAAACCAGGCGGCCGTCCATGGCCAGCACATCTATATTCTGCTTCCAATAAGGTTCCCCGATGAAGTCAATAATCAGGTTAATAGAATCTTCGCCGAGGTCTTTTCTGATTTCTTGGGCAAAATCCTGCTTCCTGTAGTTGTAGGCAAAGTCCGCCCCCAGTTCCTTGCAAGCTTTAAGTTTTCTTTTTTTACCAGCCGTAGTTGCGATGGTGGCATTAAAAAGATGCCTTGCCAGCTGGATGGCAGAGGTCCCGACGCCGCTTCCGCCGGCATGGATCAGTACATTTTCACCCTGGGTCAGCCCGCCGATCCACTGCAGGGCCTGGTAGGCGGTCAGAAAGGTTTCGGGAATGGCCGCAGCTTCTTTGAAGGAGATATTCTCAGGAATGGGCATGGCCATCTTTTCGGGGATGACACAGAACTCTGCATAGCCTCCGCCGGGCAGCAGGCCGAAGACGAAGTCGCCTGCCGACCATTGGCTAACTTTATCTCCGACTCTTTCAACAACGCCCGCCATCTCCAGTCCGGGGATGTCGGTTACCCCCTTTGGCGGAGGGTAGTTTCCGGCGCGCTGGTGCAGGTCAGCCCGGTTCAGGGCCGTAGCCTCGATCTTGACAAGGATCTCTTCCGGACCGGGTTCGGGCGTGGAGACTTCCTGAATTTCAAGCTTTGATTTCTTGCCGGGATTGAGTATTTGGATAGCCTTCATGATTGTCGACCGTTAGTTGTCAGAATTTTCGGTGCCGTATTGCCGGAGGTAATCCCAGCCGTTTAGCAGCAGTTGCCTGACGTCATTCGAGAGTCCGAATGCCAGGATGGATGCCAGGAAGAGGATGGTGATCAGTGAAGAGCGAATCAGCACATCCAGGTAAAAATTGAATAAATAGGGAATCTGCCATGCTATTAGCAGGCATGCAGCCGCGATAAGGCCTATGTATAATGTAGCAGGCTGGAAGGGCTGCATTCCGAATTTTATCCACACAAAAGTCAGCTTGATAATGTTGTAAAGCGTCAATGAAATGGCCGTAGCCATGGCAGCCCCGGTGATACCGTAAAGCGGGATCAACAGAAAGTTGGCGGTGACGGCAACCAGAACCAGGAAGACATTGGTATAGAAATCGAATCTGAAGTATTTCGAGTTCATGATGATACCCCCGTTTAGGCCGGTAGCCATATCAAAGAGCTTGGCGGCCCCAATGATTATGATGATCCATTGGGTGCCTCGGTATTCTTCCGGCAGCAGGCCCATCAGGTTGTGCATGTTGGCCCAGACCCCCACGAAAAGCAGGCTGCCTGCAATGATCTGATTCAGTGATGTCCGTTTGTAGAGTTCTTCGATAGCCGTATAATTCTCGTTTTCAAGGAATCCCGAGAGGATGGGAGTGGCAATCTTGCCGATGGATCTTTGGGGCACGGCAATTACCGATCCGACATAAAAAGCGATCGCATAGATACCGGCATTGGCCAGGTCGGAGAGAGAGCCTAGCATCAAAATATCAATATTGGCGACCAAGAGGGTGCTGAGGCCTCCCAAAAAGGAGTAGACTCCGTAGATACCGATGTGTTTGGCCAGGCCCAGGTTGCCGTTTTTGAAGGGTATCTTAAAATTCAGCTCTCCTTTTTTGTAGAGGTAGTACAAGAAGTAGGCCGGTTGCATCCCGTAGGTCAGTACAAAGAAGATTACGAAGCTGTCAAAGTCGATAGCCTCAAAAAAGTAGAGCGCCAACAGGACGATCGTCAACAGCCGAACACCTACCTCGTTGACTACCGAACCGGTTACAGAATCCTGAAGCGACCGTATATAGCTGTTGAATACATCGAAAAACAGTACGAAAAGTACCAGTGGCAGCAGGTAGAGGTAATATTCACTGAAGAGGTTTGACTGATCGCTGTATGCGCCAATCAATTGTTCCTGAAACAGAAAAAACAACAGGCTGAACAGGGCAAAGCCGATTAAGGGTACGACTACGGCTATGGTAAGAAGGCCGAAGCGGCTATCCTCCGACTTTTCAAAGCGCGGGAAAAATTTGATGACCGTATTCTTGATACCGAGGTGCGCAAACTGGGAACTGATCAAGGCCAGTGAAATCAGGATTCGGGTCAGTCCGTATTGGTCCGGGCTCAGGATGTTGGGAAACATCAGTATGGTAGT
The DNA here is from genome assembly GCA_964457025.1 of uncultured Balneolaceae bacterium. Classification (GTDB taxonomy): domain Bacteria; phylum Bacteroidota; class Rhodothermia; order Balneolales; family Balneolaceae; genus CAYWDK01. The sequence goes on from CAYWDK010000004.1 coordinate 33,224, forward strand.
GATAAAACCCAGCCCGATACCGATATACGATATAAGGGTGTTCTGAATGCTCTGTCGAATGATAATTCCCACTGGCTGTACCTGTCGTTAAATTATTGTCCCGGCCGGTATGATAAATAACCAAGATAACAACGGTTGACAAGATAGCGTAATAATCCTTCTCTTTTAACAGGCAGCAAAAAACTTCCCATAGAGGGGGTTGGCAGTCTTGTATAGTCGAAGTCATCAAATACGAATGGGAACAGCTTGTTGACATACCGTATTTCCATGGCGGATATTTGGCTGTGCCAGGCATCGATCCGGCTGGTATCAAAGCCCGTCATTTTTTCTTCCGAAATGCTGTTGCCTTTCCATCGTTGCCCGTCCTTGGTAGGTGTGAGCATCGAATCGCGAAAGGAGAGATTGAGGAAATTGGCAAGGCGATCAATCTCCTCTTCGGTATTGGTCACAAGGTCTTCATAACGCAGCACATGGTAGTTGTCTATTATCAAAGGATTTCGGTAAAGGTAGTAGTAGCTGTTGTAGAGTGTCTCGAACAGACGGTTGGCCAGGGGAAATTTTCCCTGTTTGGCTTTGTATCTGCGAAGTGAAACGGTAGTGGCATAGGGATTGCGGATGATATGGACGAAGCTTGCTTCGGGGAACATCTTTTGGAGAAAGGCAGCGAACTCAGCGTGTTCCACCGACTTCTCCACTACGCGGCTGGATCCGGGCAGGGGTTCGTGATTCAGGCAGTGGTGAATGGCATCCATATAGAGTGCAAACCGGTCGCGGTCACTCATTTCAGCTTCCACTTTTTGAAATGTTTCCCGGAAAGCTTCGATATCCAGATCCAGCCGGATGGGTGAATCACCCATCCGGTCGCCAGAGTTGTCGATATGTTTGAGGAAGCCGGCAAAGCGATCCAGAATCTCATTTTTGTCCAGCTTGGAGGGCGACTGCATCCGATAGTTGTAATCCACCCAGTAACTCATATTCTGGAAGTAGTGGGATTCAAAAGGGACCACAAAAAGATCGGGATGGCCGTCAAAGACACTTCGCAGCAGGCTGGTTCCCGATTTATGTGATCCGAGCAGAAATATGGGTTTTTTGTTCATCCGCAGCTGATTTTGAGAGTAATTAAAGCCAACAAAATATAAAAATATCATTACATTAATTTGATGCGCTATCCCGTTGCCGCCGTTTGATCGGAAGTGCGGTTTTACCCTTAGGCCAGCTATCTTATTTTATATGTCTATTTTGAAGACGGAAGTATATTGAGCTCTAATCCTCAACCCCGAACCCCTAATCCTAACTAGCAGACAGCCAATGAGCAGAGATTTTATCACTTTCAATATTGAAGAGGAGATCTGGAGAGACAATGAGTATGTAAGGAAGATAAAGGCACGCAAAGCCGACTTTATGGACGAATTGCCCGGGCCTGTCGCCGATATGGGGGTGCCGAACGCCGCCAAAAAGATGATCGAGGAGATTAAGGGTATTCAGATAGAGTCGGTTCATGGGATGGATTTTGATTATGATCCGATACCCGGTGAATGGGGTACGATTATTTGCCTGGAAATTCTAGAGCACCTGTTTAACCCGCTCTTTTTTCTGGAAAACCTCAAGAGTGCTTTGAAACCTGATGGCGTGATTTATCTGTCTACGCCATATCGCCCCAAATTTTTGTGGACGGAACACCATTACCATGAGATCGACGACGAGCGGATTCACTGGCTCTTCGACCGGGCGGGACTGACCATCGAAAAAGAGAAAAAGATTCGGCTTTATCGCGGTTGGAAATGGCATCTTCGAGGCATACGGCCACTCCTGCGCATACAGACCTTTACACGGATCTACAAATTGCGTCCTGCCGAATAAGCCTGCGATTGAATAAAAATTATTGTATGGGTTAAAAAAAACAATCATGAATATCAAGCAAGCACTTTTGAAGATTGATATTATTCGCAAACTGGCGGAAAAGTTCTCCTTGTCAAAGCAGTCCAAACGCTTCCGGGGATCGAAAAACTACTGGGTAGAACGCTACCGGGCAGGAGGCAATTCGGGGGAAGGATCCTATGGTGCCTATGCCCGTTTCAAGGCCCGGGTGATTAACGAATTTATTCGACGGTACAATATCAGCAGCGTCATCGAATTTGGCTGTGGAGACGGTAACCAGTTACGATTGCTTGAGGTGCCCGGCTATATCGGTTTTGACGTGAGCCCTGAGGCATTGGCCCGGTGCAGGGAGTTTTTTGAGAGTGATGAGACCAAATCTTTTGCTCTTATGGAAGAGTACAGCGGGCAAAAGGCAGATCTGACTATGAGCCTTGATGTAATTTACCATTTGGTAGAAGACGAGGTATATGAGCGTTATATGCGGCGGCTTTTTGGGGCTGCAGATGACTACGTACTAATCTATTCCAGCAATACCAACAAGCAGAAGGCTGCACAATATCCCCATGTACGGAGGAGGCAGTTCAGCCGGTGGATTGAAGAAAACGCACCGGAATGGTCGTTAATGGAGCGGGTTCCCAACGAGATTCTTTCATTTTTAGAAGCGGAGCCGGATGAGAGGATCGACTTTTCGATTTACAGAAGAAAAGCCGAGTCGTAGAATAGTCAGGGCTTGCTATTCCTCTTCACTGTAGTAGTGTGCTCGCAGAGGTGCATATTTCTGCAGCAAGGCTCTGGTAATACGGTTTGAATCCACCTTTGAAGTATCCTGTGAGTTGACAGGGGTGTTGATTTTTTTTGTAATGGTACCGGTTGGGAGGGGATCCAGATCCAGGAATTTCAGTATCCTGTTAAATACTTCCGGGTCTGAGAAAAGATCTTCAGATCGAACAGTTATAAACCGGCCGGCCGCAGCAGACTCTTTAAAGGTTTCGATGAAATTATTGGTTTCGTTCCAAAGCCAGGCTATTTGGGCCGTCCGGTCTTCTATGGGGGCCGGCGGCTGGGGGCGAGATTCATCATAAAGGGTTTTTCCGGTATACCAGTCCCGGGCAAGCCCGCTTTTTACCACTTTTTCCGGTTTCCGCACCAGATGGATAAAACGGGAATGGGGATAGAGCCGAGCGAGGGCAAAGGCATAAAAAGTAATCCTGTTATTGGTTTCGACATAGACCTTATCCATCAAAAAAGCATTTCTTATGAACTCATAGCGGGCGGCATCGATAACCTTGGTGAGTATTTCCGCTTCATCTTTACCGGTGCTGTGCTCAAAAGCGTATCGGGAATAGTAGGTAAGTTCAGGCGAAGGTTCGTGCCATGCTTTAACAGCAGGCAGCTCGTCAAAAAGCTCTGTCAACAGCTTTGTACCACACCGGCCGGTCGAAAGCACAAAGACCGGTGCTGACTCGCGGTGGACGGTATCATAAAGACTGGTGGCAGAATATTTTGCAACCGACGCATGAATTTGGCTTTGCTCTTTCAAGCTGTTCAGCGTGGAGCGAAATATGCGATAGCCTTCTTTAAGCAGGTCCAGTGTGTTCATAATCGGTTTTCTCCATCACTTTTTCGATTATCAATTTCCATTTACGTTGAAAGTGCTCCCGGTCGAATTGCCTGATATTGGAAAAGAGATTGTCCCTGATTGTTTTGCGTTCGGAATCCGGCAGGGATTCGGCTTCTCTCAATCTTTGTACACCTTCCTCTATGCTGTTGTACCTCAGTGAAGGATCGGTGACAATTTCGGGCTGTCCGCCTGAATCAGGAACTATGGGAATGCAACCGTTGGCAATTGCTTTCACAGTGGTAATGCCGAAGGGTTCATTGGGAACGGCATGCAGAAAAAAAGAGGCCTTCCGCAGTTCTTCTTCCACCTGTTTGAAAGGCAGGCCGGGGAGAAGGGTAACATTATTCAATCCTTTGGAGTCCACCATTGCCTGGCAGCGGTCAAAATAGTTCCGGTCTCCGACAAATCCCATAATTCTGAACTGCAGGTGGGGGAGGCGGGAGGCGATTTCAATCTGCCTGAGTTGTTGTTTTTCAGGTGAAAAGCGTCCCAGGCTTGCAACAGCATTGTTTTCCTGCTCCAGATCGTACCGCCTGCCGGGAATATCCACCGGGGGATAGAGAAGGCCGATATGCCCGGGATCAAGTTGCGGGTAACACTCTGTGAGTTGCCTTTTGGTGAAGGCAGAATTGGCAATTGTGATTTCTTCTTGATCAATCCGGTTGTCGAAGCGATAGGCGTTGGAAGCCAGCTTCAGGAAATCCGTCCGCAGGTGGTACCATCTCTTCGGAGGGGAATCGGGGTCATGAATGGACTGCGTGTCGGCAAGCCCGCGAGCTTTTCTCGGAAAATGGACATAGCTGATCAGTTTTTGGCCCCGGTTACGATTCAGCAAAAAGGAAGTGTTGTTGTGATTGATTACAATATCGTATTCGCGAAGTGCCGTCTTGGCAATGGCATTGAACAGGAGGATGTGCCATTCATACGGAATCCGTACATCGGTATAGATCTCGCGAACGTTGAAGTTAACCTCGAGGCCATAACCGGAAAGTGCCTTTTCAGCCGAAACCTTTGACCGGAGTGTGACTATGTCCGGTTTAATACCCATTTGGTTCAGTACGGCGGTCATCTCAGCCATTACATGGAATACCCCGCCCGGATAAACGCGGTTTCGAATCAAAGCCACTCTGGGTTTTTTCCCGGACATTCGGTTGACTGGATTGAGAGTATTGATTGTATTAATAAGGGAATATCGATTACTCGGCTCTATCATCTAGCCGAAGGAATAGTAAGGAACAATTTCCGAAGCTGAAACCGCTGCTCCCTGATGCTTCTCACAGTAGTCAAGAATTTCGGTGAACACCTTGCGCCATCCGGCGAACTTATATTCCGAAAAAAAGTTGTTGTGCCACAGTATAGCAGCCGCACCATTAAACTTGCGGATCTCTTCCAGTACATTTTGGAATTCTCCGAAAGCTTCCTCCGCTTTACGCCCCAGGTATTTGGGGTTCTGGAGGGATGTATCCATGACGGCCAGTGGAATTTCAAGAACGTCGGTGGGGCGGTCTTTCTCAATATCGTAAAGGTAGAAGGGATGAGCGAAAGCATTCCGGAAGCCGGGCTGTTCCGCAAAACCGAGGGTGGAGTCGTACATGAAACCGGTATTCTCCAGTACGGCCGGAGTCGCAGTTACATCAAATTTCAGGAAATGAAAACGTCCCCCTTTTACGGCGCGCGAAAGCAGGTTTACATCTTCCGTCAGTTTTTCGTAGTCGGTATGGGTTCCGGATGAACCATGCAGGCCGATCTCGAATCCGGCCTCGGAAAGTACATCAATCTGTTTCCTGATTTCAGGGTCTTTTATGTCGTAATCTGCATGATCGATACCGTCAATACGCCCGCTTCTGCAGAGAAAGTAATAGCTTGCGGTAATGCCGCGTTCTTCTTCAAGCTTTCGTATGTCATCAAGGGTAAACCAGCTGTCGGTCCCCGAGGCTTTTGCTGCCATTACCCTGAAAAGGCTGGGCAGCCGGCCTTTCTTGAGCATATGAAAGGAGTCTTCGATCCAGCCGGAATTCAGGTAGTCGATATCATGTGTAATAGCCAGTTGGAACTGCCCGGCCTCTTTTCGAGGCGAGAGTTTCAGGCCGTAAGTTTTTTCAACGGCGGCATTCAGCAGGTCGAAATAGTAGTTCACATAGGGTATGTGAGTAGATTTCAGTGCATACTGCAGGCTTTTCTTGTGCGGATAGCGATCCAGAAAATCTTTGTGTTCTCCGGCGTACTCCTGCCAGCCGCTTAGAAAATAGAAGGAAGCAGCCAGGATGTCGTAGGGGATATGTACGCCATAATCCTTCTCTTCCATAAGCGGCGGGACCGAGGATTCTTCGAACAGCAGGGGGATATCGATTTCGTCCCATTGTTTGATGACAACTTCACGGGCCGGTATCTCTTTACGCTTCTCAAAAAAGGAAGCCCCATTTGAAGCGATAGTGATACCCCGCTCTCCATCCTGCAGGTGGACACCATATTCAATACGCACCGAATCGGGTACCCGGTAAAGGTGACGGAAGGTATCGATGATATAGGAGATTTTTGATTCGGTCATACTGATCCGGACTCTGTGGCGGCCTCGCCGGATGCGATCAGTTCCGCAAGTTTCCGGCTGAGCCGCACCCTGGAGTAGGGATGGTTTTCAATACCCTGTATTCCGGATTTTTGCTTAAAATCCATATCCGACTGACTGAAACGTTCCAGAAAAGCCGCTATTCCATTCACATCATCGTGTTCAAAACATATGCCTTGTCCGGTTTCCTTTACAATCCGGGCGGCGTCGCCCTCTACGGGGCCCAGAAGCAGTATGGGGGTTCCGGAACCGAGGTATTCAAAGATCTTGCCTGTCAGGATCAGATTGTTGTCTTCAGCCCGCGGGATGCTGAGCAGCAATAGTCCGGCGTGGCACATCAGCCGGATGGCCTCTTCGTGGGGGACGTAAGGTTTGAAATGCACGCAGTTTTCCAGTCCCTCTTCCGAGACCTTCTTTTTCAGGGTGTTGTTTACATTGCCGACAAACTCAACTTCAATGCCCCTGTTCTTACCAAGCCTGGAGAGCGCGTTAAGAAGACCGTACGGTACCGACCCCTCGGGGATGCTGCCTATGTGTCGAATGGTTTGTTGGTCCTGCTGATGCCGGCCCTGATCCCGAAATTGGGAGAAGTCCTTCGGGTCAAACCCATTGGGAATGACCGTATAGTTTCGGTCGACTATCCTTTTTTGGATTTCAGCCATCGATTTGGATATCACGATGACTTCGTCAGCCGATTTCAGGACAGACCTTTCAAGGCTGCTGTCAATTTTTTCGGTGAGTACCGTCCGCGGCATCATCTGGTTGTAGTAGACCTGGGTCCACGGGTCCCGGAAGTCGGCGATCCAGCGGACACCTGTTTTTCGCTTGGCATACTTTCCGACGAAGTGGACAGAGTGCGGCGGCCCGGTAGTGATAATGGTGTCGATGTCATGTTCTTCGATAATGGAAGCTGCTTTACTACGGGCAGTAAGCAGCCATCCGGCCCGGGCGTCGGGTACAAAAATATTGGCTCGTATCCAGCTGCCTATTTTGGAGAGTAAACTGCCTTCTTTCAGGTGGACAGTCGGTTTTGCCGAATCGGAAACATCCTTACCGGAAAGGACCGAATAGGCTGAGAAGGGTTCTATTGTTCCGGAACGGAATACGTTCAGCTCATCCGGCACATCGTTTGCCAGCGTTTCATCCAGGATAGGATAGGTGGGGTTTTCCGGGACGAGTACAAATGGCCTGACGCCGAAGTCAGGCAGATATTTTACAAATTTGAGGAACCTTTGTACGCCGGCTCCTCCACTGGGCGGCCAGTAGTAGGTGACAATTAATACGTTATGCGCCCTTTTCATCTGTCGCCGGTCTGCCTCCTGTAGAATAGGGCCAATGCTACCAGGAGCAGGCCCCACTGCAGCAAGTTGGAAATCCATGCCAGCCGTGCCCCCCATGTATATGAAACAGGATTGAATTCCATGGTTATGGTATGTTCTCCCGCAGGCACAGGCATACCCCTCAGCACATAGTTGGTTTTATAGACTTCGGCAGCCTCACCGTCTATGGCAACTTCCCATCCTTTCGGATAGTAGATCTCGCTGAGGACCAGGAAGCCCGGCGCCGAACGTTCGGTCCGGATTGAGATGCGTCGTGAGTTGTATTGTTCTACAGTGACGCTGGCCGAAGTATCGGCTTGCACCTCAAAGGGTTCATCGGCACCTTCAACTATGGCTGTTTGTGAGGGGTCAAACCCTTCCGCAGAAGCCAGGCTGTCGATAGCTTCCCTGGGAGAAGAAGCATATACCAAGGAATCGACATAAAAAGCTTTGGGTAATACCCCGGTATTTTCCAAAACGTTGGTATCTTCACCGGTATGTACCAGCTCCAATTCTGGTACGACCAGCTTTCGGTTATAAACAATGTATTTCACATTCAGCATGTTGAGGACAGGGTAATAAAGGCGTCCCTCTCGCAGCTTTTGCTGAATTACATCGATAAGATCCTGGTAGTAGCTGAGTTTAGCTCCCGAATAACCTCCAATAGTGGGATAAAAGTAACTCGGTACCGCATTGTTAAACGGATTGTCGCTCAGCGGAAATACCCGGTAGGGCCAGCCTTCGCCACTGTCAATATTGTTCATTATAAATTCGTCAACATCGCGTTTTTGCCCTTCAAGAACTTGCTCTGGACCGATTTCCTCACTGACCATACTTTCCTCGTTGGTGTATCGATCGCCGATAGAAAGGTAGTCGTAAGAGGAGACAAGAATCAGTCCCATGAGGAAATAACCCAAACTCAGTTTTTGCTTGTAGAATGCCACAATCAGTGCTGCTACTACAACTATGATAAGCAGAAAGCGGATGGAGTCCTGCCTGGCGATCTTTTTGCGTTCCGGTTTCAGTTGAACTGCGATATAGTTGTCTACGGTTTGCCTGACCTGCGGATTGCTAGGTGACATGTTGTACTGCTGGGCTACCTGCTGGGAGTATTGCTGGAATTCTCCCGGCTTTTCAAAACTGAAGAGTGCGTTGCTTCCAAAAGCAAAAACTATAGCAAGTCCCGCAGCTATACCAAGTGGTATGATTACCGGTTTCAGGTCGTCCTTTTTTTCCCTGGCTGTCTCTATAATGGTTTCGAGGCCGAATATTGCTACCACCGAGAAACAGAATACGGTAACTATCAACCACATTTCCGGGGTACGGAATTTGTCAAAGTAAGGTACATAATTAAACATGATGCTGTTGAACCACTCCAGGTGATAACCCAGAGAAAAGAGCATGGTCAGAAAACCAACACCCGTGAAGAGGAACTTATTCTTTCGCCTCGAATAGATGAGCCCTACAAGAAAAAGAATGAAAGCCACGCCTCCCAGGTAGTGAGGCCCGCTGGTCGAGGACTTAGGTCCCCAATAGGCTTCGGAAGAGGAGCCGCCGAACAGGCCGGGTATGATAAGCGTTAGAAGTTCGCCGATGCCCTGTGACCAGCTAAACGCATATTCCAGGTTGAGTCCGCCCGAGCCCTCGGCAAGCGCCGACCCTCCGCGAATGCTGAAAGGCGAATATTCCATATACATCCAGTATTGCTGGGCGTTGCCGATCAGGCCCAGTATGCCTGCAAGGGCCAGCTGTGCTGTGGTACCCAGCCAGCTCTTAAGCCGGTTTTCTTTGTAGGCCTGCCAGCTGTCAAATAGCCACCAAAAGCCCAGCAGATAGAAAAAGTAGTAGGTGACCTGGGGGTGGCCGGCGCGGAACTCAAGCGTAAGCGCAATGGCGAAAACAGCAAAACTGAGAAGCTTGTGTTTCTTCTTGCGGGTCATCAGCCAATAGCCTACCAGTATCCATGGAATAAATACAAAGGCGATAAACTTGGAGTTGTGGCCGGCTCCGATGATAATCGGAATGTAAGTAGTGAAACTGATAAAAATAGAACCCAGAAGGGAAGACAAGGGACGGAGGCCCTGCAACAGGAAAAAGAGATACAGGCCGCCCATCAGAATCCAGAAATGGGCTGCGGGGAATATGGTTGAGGTAGCAGCACGGAAGAGCGTATCCAGATGGGGTACCGACTTAGGTACTGAAACCGTATAAGCCGGCATTCCGGAGAACATATTGGTAGCCCAGAGGGCTTCTTCGTCGAAATCTGCCCGGTGCTCAAAAGTGGATTCGGCACCGGCGCGCCACTGGATGGTGTCGTGTCCCATAAACTGCTTGCCGCCGAAAGTGGCGTCATCAAACAGTATAAAGGGAAGGATGACGATAATGGCCAGGGCCAGAAGGTGTTGCTTGTTGGTGGAGAGCCGTGAGATGAAGTCCTGTTTCAGCGAAGAGTCGGTTGTCTGATTCATGTGATAATAGTGGTAAGTAGAAGTCGAATTATTCGATTACTCGCGGTACACGGAAATAGTCGGAGTCTGCGTCGGGGGCATTTTTCAATGCTTCTTCATGGGAGAGCGGTTCTTTGGCTTCATCCATGCGGAATCGATACTCCAGATCTATGACATGTTCAAGGGGCTCCACATCGGATGTATCCAGTTCTTCGAGCGTATCCATATAGTCAAGGATTTTGCCCATGTCTTTGGTCAGGCTTTCCGCTTCCTTGTCGGTAAGCTGCAGCCGGGCCAGGTGGGCAACATAGGTTACATCATCTTTGGTTACGGACATGGACGTTGATTTGGGTGTTCTCGATTTCGGCGAATGCGCACCTAAGTTAAGAAAAGAAACAAGGAAACAGCAACTTATTCAGTGAACAGTAAGCAGTAAACAGTAATCAGTAGGAAGCCGGAATCATGTTCCTGTCGATATTAAATCAAAAGCTGGTTTTCGATTGCCGGTTTATAGTTTACTGCTAACTGCTAACTGTAATCTGGATAGTTGCACTAAATATTGGCATCTTAAGCTCTCAAAAAAGCCAGACGCATTAATGATAAAGAAGAAAGTTACAATTGTTAATGAAGCGGGACTCCATGCCCGGCCGGCTGCCGCTCTAGTGAAGATGGCCAGTAATTTCGAATCTGATTTTTATATTCATATGTACGGCTACAGGGTAAACGGGAAAAGTATTCTCGGGGTAATGACCCTGGCGGCAGAACAGGGAGCGGAACTGGAACTGGAATTCAACGGTAAGGATGAAAAGAAAGCAGCTGAAGCGGTAACGGAGCTGATTGAAAATGGATTTGGGGAATCATAGGATTTTGCATGGCGATGGAAAAGGAATCTTATACTGAAGATAAAGAAATCCGGATGGAGGGCTCTCCCGCTTCACCGGGTATTGCAATCGGTACGGCTTCGGTTTATGAAAGGAAGAAACATCGCCTGAACCGGGAGCAAATTGAGAGCGAGGAAACGGGACAGGAAGTGAAACGTTTTGGGAAAGCCCTCGGCAGACTCGAGGAAGAACTCACTTCTATGCGCGATGAGGCCTCGGACGAGAAGGTGACGGCTATTATTGAAGCCCAGATTGAAATCCTCAATGATCCCGAGCTTCATTCGAAAGTGAAGAAGATGATTGCCGATCGCCTGCATTCTGCCGATCATGCTGTCCATTCTGCTTTTGAACAGTATATCAAACTGCTTTCCAACTCTGCCAACAACCACACAAGAGAACGTTCGGTTGATTTGTCCGACATCCGCGACCGCCTTTTGCAACTGATGGAGAAAGACTATTCCGTTCCCGATGTAGGCAGTAACAGTATTGTAGTCGGCAAAGAGTTAAGTCCCAGGGAAGTAGTGAAATTGGCTTCCATGGGTATTGAGGGGATCATTATGGAAAAGAGCGGTCCTACCTCACATGCCGCCATCATAGCCCGTTCGATGGGTATCGCAGCTGTAGTCGGCGCCCGGCATCTTGTAGAACTGGTCTCATCAGGAATGCCCCTGGCGATGGACGGGGCCCGTGGAGAAGTGGTCATTCATCCTTCCGAAGAGACACTGGAAGCTTATCGGGAGAAAGAGTCGCACTACAGAATGGATGAGGAAAAAGTGGAGGAAATTGGCAGTCGCCCCAATCAAACCAAAGATGGGCGGCCATTCAGCTTAATGGCAAATATTGAATTTACCGAAGAGCTGAAGCGTCTTGACAAGACGGGGGCCAAAGGCATCGGGCTGCTGCGCACCGAATCCGTTTATCTGGAACGCGAGCATTTCGATGATATGGATCACCAACTTGATTTTTACCGGACGGTGATGCAGGGAGCCGGCGATTACTCTGTCACTATTCGCCTTTTTGATGCCGGTGGTGATAAAATTTTGCATAAGGGACGTAAAGAACGCAACCCTTTTTTGGGCTGGAGAGGAATCCGCATGCTGCTCGACGAGCAGGAGATCCTCCGAAACCAGCTGGAAGCGATCCTTACGGTTGCGGGCGAATACCCGGGCCGGCTCAGGATACTCGTTCCCATGGTGACCGTGCCTGAAGAAGTGGATCAGCTTGCTGAAATTATCGGAGAGATTCAGGATGAGCTGGAATCACGGGGTAAAGCGGTTGACCGGGACGTCAAGACCGGTATTATGGTAGAAGTTCCCGCCGTTGCCTTGCAGCTGGAAGCCTTTATCGCCAAAGTGGATTTTTTAAGTATAGGCACTAATGACCTTACTCAATATTTACTGGCTGTTGACCGCGGAAATGAGTTAATTTCTACTCTCTACGATCAGCGTGCCCCGGTTATCTGGAAAGTTATTGAAAGGGTTGCGGCTGTTGCCGGAGAACATGATATGGAAGTTTCTGTTTGCGGGGAACTGGCTTCGGATCCTGTTTCAGCAGCTTGCCTGCTGGGTATGGGAATACGGGAGCTAAGCATGAATCCCGGCAGTATTCCGGCCGTCAAGAAGGTGCTTACGGAATATGGCTTTAGAGATATGGAGCTTTTGTCCAAAAAAACTTTGGAATGCGAAAGATTGGGTGAGGTTGTCAATTTATTCAATGAATGGAGTAGATGAGAGTTATGCAACTTAGCAAAGAACATATTGAGGCGATTGATTCCGGAGGTATGTGGCGCCTCATAGCCGGTTTTCCCAACCAGTGGGACGAGGCAATTAAAATGACGGAAGGCCTGGAACTTTCCATCGATCCGGGGAAGATTTCCAATATCTGTCTCGCAGGTATGGGAGGGTCTGCTATCGGCGCCGACCTGATTCGTGCCTACAGCTATGGTTGTTGTCCGCATCCCGTTCAGGTGATCCGGCATTATGAAATCCCTGACTATGTAGATGAGCATACGCTTTTTATAAGCTGCAGCTTTTCGGGAAATACGGAAGAGACCTTGTCGGCAATGAGACATGCTCGTAAAAAGGGGGCACAGCTTATTGCCATAACTTCGGGCGGCGAGCTTTTACTGGAAGCGACCAGGGAGGAGTTTGACTATATCAAGATTCCCGGAGGGATGCCGCCGCGGGCCGCTTTGGGTTACAGCTTTGTACCGCTCTTCCGCATTTTTCAGGCACTGAACTATCTGGATGAGGGCGACGGGGCGCTTTCGGAGACCGAACTTTTCCTGAGTGAGCAGGGCGAGCTGTTTGCCGACCTGGAGGATAACGAAGCCCTGACTCTCGCCGATGAACTTAATGACACACTTCCCATCATCTATTCAGACGCTACGCTTATGGAGCCTGTTAATCTGAGATGGCGCGGACAGTTTTCCGAGAATTCAAAGACTCTTGCCTACGGCAATACCGTGCCCGAGATGAACCATAACGAAATCGTAGGGTGGGAGCGGACCGTACACCTGACCGGGCGCCTGTCGGTAATCATGCTCTACGATAAAGAAGACAATTCACGCGTCCGGAAACGGCTCAAAATTGTAAAAGACCTCGTCGAAGACCAGGCCGCCTCGGTCCATGTACTCTCCACACGGGGCGAGAGCAGGCTGACGCGCATGTTTTCCCTGATCCAGCTTGCCGATTGGACCAGTTTCTATCTGGCTGTCATAAATGGGGTGGATCCCACACCCATTGCTAAAATCGATCTTTTGAAAAGCCGCCTCGCCGAAGGCTGATCCCCGTTATAAAACCCAACCCTGAATCCCGACTCCGTTTGTTTGATCTGGATACATATCACAAGAAGCTGAGTACCCGGTGGCTGGGCCAAAGTGTCTGCTACTTTGACGAGCTGGAATCTACCAGCACCCATCTGAAAAAACTTCCCCATGAGGAGATCGCCCATGGACTTATCTGTATTGCCGATCACCAGAGCAAAGGCAGGGGACAGTATGAGCGGGACTGGGAGTCGGAGAAAGGGAAGAACCTGACATTTACAATCGCCTTTCTGCCAACCAATCCCGAACGTTTTCATATTTTGACGCTTGCATGTGCCAAAGCCGGTGTTGAGCAGTTCAGTGCCTATACCGATGAGTGTGTGAGTATCAAATGGCCGAACGATATCCTTGTCGGAGGGAAGAAAGTAGGCGGGCTCCTTACCGAAACCACCTTCAACGGCAATAAGCTGGACCGTCTGCTCGTAGGCATCGGCCTTAACATCAACCAGGAAAAATTTTCGGATCGTATCTGCGAAAAGGCAACTTCCCTCAAGCAGGTGCTTGGCAAGCCGGTTTCCCGGGAGCAGTTTTTGTGCGAATACCTTTCCAGGATCGAGTACGAATACGGCCGGTGGCATAAAAAAAATCCCGACTTGCTGAAGGAGATCAACCAGAAGATTGAAGGCTATGGCCGCTGGATCCGTCTTCAGGTTGACGGGGAAGAGCGGAAAGAGAAATCGAAGCTGCTCGGCATTAACGAAAAAGGAGAGCTGGTAGTTATCAATAATGAAGGTGGAATCGAAACCTATTCCTATGAGCAAATCCGACTTATCACCGATTGAAGAAATTTTTGCCTCTTCACTGGAAAGCTGCTTTCCAGAGAAAAAACGGACCTCGCTGCGTTTTGTAGCCGGAGTGAGTGGCGGTATCGACTCCATGTGCCTGCTTTACCTCTTTCATAAGTTTGATATAGAGGTCCTGACAGTTCATATCAATTACGGCAAGCGGGGAGAGGAGTCAGACAAGGATGCCGAGCTGGTAGAAGAGATGGCGTTCCAGTGGGGATTTGACTGTCATTCACTGAAACTGGACTCCGCCAAAGCCGACGGCAAAAATTTTCAGCAGTGGGCAAGGCAAGAACGCTACAAGGTTTTCCGGATGCTTTCGGAAGAGTATGGAGCCGACGGCATCGCCCTGGCGCACCATCGCGACGACCAGATAGAGACGATTTTACAGAAACAATTCCGGGGCGGCGGACTCGAAAGCTGGTCAGCCATGGAGCGATGGGACGGGGAGCTTTTTCGTCCGTTGCTCCCCGCCGGAAGAGAGCAAATTGAGGCATATTGTGAAGAACATGCGGTGCCGTACCGGACCGACGCTTCCAACCTGGATTCCGATTTCGCCCGGAATTACCTGCGCAACGAGTGGCTCGAAGAGCTGGAAGAGCACTTCCCGGGCTGGAAAGAGAATGTCTTGCGCATCTCCGAACAGGCCGGCCTCTTTGGAAAAGCACTGGACTGGATCGGCAACCAGCTAACCGACGGGAAAGACCGTATCAGCCGATCACGCCTGCTCGCACTGGATGCAGCTTTGAGGAAAAGCCTGATCCTGCACAGGCTGCGTCGTATTCGCCCGGCTATCGAAGTGGGAAGGAAAGCCCTCAACCAGCTCGATAAGCTGGAAGAACTGCAAACCGGCAAGCGCCTTCAGCTTACCGAAGACCTTTCGCTGATGCGCGACCGCGAATACTTCAAGATGGTATATGAACAACAGGGCGCCCTCAACCTGATGAAGATCGAGCTCGATGAGTTGCGCGATAACCCCTTCACCATTAACGGCCTCCATTTCGGGGTATCGGATTTTACCGATCCCGACTACGACGAAGGCCTCTATCTGGATGCGGACAAGATCACCTGGCCTTTGGCCATCCGCCGCTGGAAAGACGGAGACAGTTTCCAGCCGCTGGGTATGGAAGGCCACCAGAACGTGGCCGACCACCTGGCCAACCGCAAGGTAAGCGCCGTTCACAAAAATGAAGCGTTGGTCGCTGAATCTTTTGAAGAAACCATCTGTGCCGTTATCTTTCCGCCAATTGAAAATCAGACTCCGCCGGGCACCATTTCGGAAAAAGTGAAATGCGATGAAACGACCCGGCAATGTTTAACCATAAAGCGGATTTGAACGGATGTCCTTTTACAAGCCCGAATCGGTAATATGCAACGGCGAAATCTTCAGCGTTTATCTCACCAAGGAAGAACTTGAAAAACGGGTTGCCGAATTGGGCGAACAACTCGACAAGGATTATGAAGACAAGCACCCCATTTTCATCGGAGTGCTGAACGGAGCCTATATTTTTCTCTCCGACCTTATGCGACAGGTACAGATCCCCTGCGAAGTCGATTTCCTGAAGCTCAGCAGTTATGGGGATGAAAAAGTCTCCTCCGGACAGGTAACCGACCTTAAGGATATCGATGCCGATATAGAAGGACGCCATGTGATTCTGGTAGAAGACATCGTCGATACCGGCCTTTCTATGAAGTACCTGGTCGAAAAACTCCGGAAGAAGAATCCCGCCTCCATCGCCACTGTAACACTGTTGCACAAGACCGAAGCCACCCATCATGACGTGCAGCTCGACTATGTAGGTTTTGAGATCCCGACACTCTTTGTTCTAGGCTACGGACTGGATTATGCCCAGGAAGGCCGCAACCTGGCACAGATCTACATCCTCGACGAAAACTGACGGCACGGATCAAACACTGTTTGAATAACACCTCAATGAGACTGCGCTAATCTGTTCGATCTGCAATATCTGTGTTCCGTTCCTCTTCTTTTTTAAATAAGCGTTGATATCAAATCTCATCGGGCTTATATTAGGCGTCTTCCTTGGAGAGGTGGCTGAGTGGTCGAAAGCGCTCCCCTGCTAAGGGAGTATACCCTTAACAGGGTATCGAGGGTTCGAATCCCTCCCTCTCCGCACTTTTCTTACCGCTAAGGCACGAAGGACGCTAAGAAATATTTCAGTCCATCTCTTATCCCTCATCCCTTATATCCTATACTCTATACCTTCAATCATGTTTGAATCATTACCCTCAGTTTGGATCCCCGTGATTATTTTCCTTGCCAGGATATGTGATGTAAGTATGGGTACGGTCCGTATTCTTTTTGTCTCGAGGGGGATGAGAGTTCGGGCGGCCTTCCTGGGCTTTCTTGAAGTGTTGATCTGGATTATCGTGGTAGCCCAGCTCATTCAGCACCTCGACAACTGGGTCAATTATGTAGCCTATGCCGGGGGTTTTTCGGTGGGCACCTTTCTGGGAGTCACATTTGAGAACAAGCTGAAGGTCGGTACGGTTATCGTAAGGGTCATCACCAATGAAGATGCCAGTGAACTGATCGGCAACCTGCGTGATGCGGGTTTCATGGTCACGCGGATGGAAGCACATGGAAAAGAGGGGCCGGTGGAAATTCTTTTCAGCGTGCTGAAACGAAAGCGCTGGAAAGAGATCGTCAGCATCATCGAATCATTTGATAATGACGCTTTCTATTCGGTAGAGGATGTCAAATACACCAGCACCGGCGAGGGAGAGGAACTGGGGTTGCCCTTTTCACGCAGTGCCTTCGACCGGCTGTTGCGTATCCGCAAGGGGATATAAATTAAATTGGTTCTATCCGGGAAAACCGCTAATTATTGAAGTAATATAATCCGCTTTAACCAATCATCATGAAACCGGATTTGAACGAAACCAAAATCAATGCGTGGCTGACGGCTATTTGTACCCTCACATTGGCTGCCGGTGCCATCGGGGAGTGGACGGGCTGGTTGTCTGCCGATACGGCCCTGGTCCTGTTTATCCTGGCCTACCTGAGCGGGGGCTATGCCGGCACGGTGGAGAGTATCCGGGCCGTCTCAAAAGGCAAACTGAATGTCGATGTGTTGATGATCCTGGCCGCCATAGGAGCGGCAACCATCGGCGAGTGGCTGGAGGGCGCCACCCTGTTATTTCTCTTTTCGCTTAGCAATACCCTTCAGGATTATGCCATAGGCAAGAGCCGCAGGGAGATCAAAGCCCTGATGAAACTTCGTCCGGATCAGGCTCTGGTGAAACGACCCGACGGTTCTGAAGAACTGGTGCATGTAGACCGGCTGAACCGCGGAGATGTTGTCATCGTGAAGCCGGGCGAGCGTATCCCGGTCGATGGAGAAGTTATTTCCGGGGTCACAAAGGTAAACCAATCGGCCATTACCGGCGAGAGTGTGCCCGTGGATAAAGAAGCCGGTGACGAGGTTTTTGCCGCAACCCTCAATGAGAATGGCGTGATTGAGGTCGAGGTGACCAAGCTGGCCGAAGAGACGACCCTTGCCAAAATCATCAGCATGGTTGAGGAGGCGCAGTCGAGTAAAGCCACCACCCAGCGGTTTCTCGATGATTTCGAGCCGGGCTATGCGGCAGCCGTCATCGGCGCGGTGATACTGCTGATACTGTTGCCCTGGTTCTTCGGGAGCGAGCCTTTCGATGCGATTTTTTACCGGGCCATGACGGTACTTGTGGTCGCCTCACCTTGTGCTCTCGTTATCAGTACTCCTGCTTCGGTCTTATCTGCCATTGCCAATGCCGCACGCAACGGTATCCTGTTCAAAGGCGGCGCCTACCTGGAGCAGGCGGCTACCTTACGGACTATCGCTTTTGATAAGACGGGCACGCTTACGGTGGGCCACCCGGTAGTGACCGATATCGTAGTTGCTACGAATGGCGCCGGAGAGTCTTTTACGGAAGAAGAATTGTTAAGGCTGGCGGCTTCGGCCGAAGAACATTCCGAGCACCATCTGGCCAAAGCAATAGCGCAGAAGGCTGCCGAGTGGCAGCTTGAAGTTACCCAGGCCGCCGAGGTCCGTTCGGAAGCGGGCAAGGGAATTGTGGCTCAGGTCAACGGACAAACCGTAAAAGTGGGGAACAGCCTTCTGTTTGGAGAATCAATGATGCAAAGCCTGGATAACGGCATGATGCAAAAGGCGGACGAGTTAAGGTCGCATGCCAAGACAGTGGTTTATGTGGCGGTGGATGACAAGCTTGCCGGACTTATAGCCATGGCTGATGAGATACGTGATCGTGCACCCGACGCCCTGAAACAGCTGCGGAATCTGGATATCTCGCGCCTCCTGATGCTGACCGGAGACGGAAAAGAAGTAGCCCGTTCCATCGCGGATGAACTGGAGATTGATGAGTACTATGCAGAACTGTTGCCTGATCAGAAAGTGGAGCATATCAAAGAGCTGACGGGCAAGGAACCGACGGCCATGATTGGCGACGGTGTCAATGACGCCCCCGCTTTAGCGGTGAGCCATTTGGGGATAGCTATGGGCGCTGTAGGTACCGATGTGGCTCTGGAGACGGCCGACGTAGTATTGATGTCGGATGACCTTACCAAAATTCCATACCTGATCCGGCTGGCACGGCGAGCACGAAGGGTGGTATGGCAGAATATAATTTTCAGTCTGGCTGTTATCGCTGTGCTGGTAGCCTCGGTATTTCTCTTCAGCCTCCCGTTGCCATTGGGAGTGGTGGGACATGAGGGCAGTACGCTTATTGTTGTACTGAATGGCTTAAGGTTGCTGAGAAGCTAGGCCGAAATACAGGCTTGGTAATGTGCAGCAGCCTGTCGCCGGTTCCTTTATTTGGTGCTATTATTGCGATGTCAAATTCCCTTCTGTTCGAATGTCTTTCATGCCCAGATACTGTACCACTGCAAAGGCCAAAACAATGAGGGCAATGATACCTATAATCCAGTAGCCGGAAGCTGAGATGGAGAAAGGTCGAAGGAGAACCACTCCAAGGCTGCCCGCCACCCAAGCCATGTCCTGGATAATGATGAACCGGACCGCTTTCGGTCTCTGTCGTTTTACTTCCAGAAAAACTGTGCCGGCAAACAGCAACAGGGCAATACCTATAATCAGAAATACCGTGCTGTTGGTTGTCGAAAAAATAGTGGCTGCACCGGTTGGAAAAAGTATCAGCAGCAAGCCGGTAATTGAAGAGAAGAGCGCATTAGCCAGCAGAGAAAGTTGGAGTCGATTCATAATCGTTTTTTTGAAGTTAAGGGTCACTCCAAAGCTCGCAGCCTGAACCGGCTTTTGCATTGACAAATGTCAAGAAGTGGCGGGATTTTTCCTGTTTCGAAGTCGGCTTAAAGTTTCCGGCTGTATACCCAGCATGGATGCGATGTATTGCAGGGGGACGTGATTGAAGATTTCTGGCCTGTCGGCCATAAGAGCGTCATATCGTTCACCGGCAGTTGTGTGGAGCTGAGCAAACATACGCTGCTCAAGCATGGCAAAGGCTCGGGTCAGGATGAGGTTGTCAAATTCCAGCCATTTGGGTACCTCGCCAAGCAGTTTCTGATGACGTTCTCGGCTTATAACGGCGATTCGAGCATCGGTTATGGCTTGGATATTCCAGTAGTTAGGTGTGCCCAGTACAAAGCTTGAAAGAGAGGTGATAAAGGAATCGGCGTTCCCTATAAAGAGGGTGATTTCATTGCCTTCTGCAATATCATAAATGCGCAGGTATCCTGATTCGATATAAGCCATTTCCCGGCACTCCTGTCCGGAGCGTAGCAGGTAATCACCTTTGTCTAAATCCCTTGCTTTAAATGCCTGGGCAATTTGATCGAGTTCTTCGGAAGCAATGCTGATATTGCTGGCAATACATTTTTTTAATGACTTCATGAGCGAACTACATTGGTTCCCGTCCCGGTAATTTTTTGTTGCTGTATGTTATGGTACTGCATTACGCCCGGCCGGTCAATAAAAATTGTACCGATTCGGCTATCATTATCATCTGCCGGTGAGCGTAACCACCAGTTTTCGGGATCCTCCGTTGTTTCGGTGCTCGCAAAGGTATATCCCCTGCCAGGTACCAAGGTTGAGCTTGCCGTTGGTGATAGGGATGGACACCGAGGAACCGAGCATCGAGCTTTTGATATGGGAGGTCATGTCGTCGGGCCCTTCCAGAGTGTGCTCGTACATGGAGGTATCCTCCGGGACCATACGCTTGAAGTGGGCTTCAAAGTCGCGGCGCACCGAGGGATCGGCATTCTCATTGATGGTCAGGCTGGCACTTGTGTGCTTGATGAAGATATGGGCGAGGCCGGCCTGTATTTCCGAAATCTCCGGCACTTCGGCCAGAACCTCATCCGTGATGATATGGAAGCCCCGGGATTTGGGAGCGAGCGATATTTCTTTTTGATGCAACATAACAGTTAAATTCGAAGCACGAATGTTCGAAATTCGAAACAACGAGACATTGTAAGATAGTGTGCTAAAAATCTAATAAGTGAACGTTTCGGATTTTCACCCAAATATCCCCTGAATACTGCCCCCGTCGTGACTGATCGTCTGTCCCGTCACATAAGCAGCATGCGGCGATAAAACCCATGCAGCCAGTGATGCAATCTCTTCGGGCTCACCCATGCGTCCTACAGGAGTTGATTGCTCCATCATCTCTTTGACCTCTTCGAACGATTTATCCGAGTCGTCTGCCTCTTTCTGGATGACCCGGTCGATAGCGGGTGTATTGTGTGAGCCGGGCGCCAGCACGTTCACGGTTACCCCTTCTTTGGCAATCTCCTGCGAGAGCGATTTTGCAAAACCTACCACGGCTGCCCGGAACGAATTGCTAAGTACCAGCTTGGGTATGGGCTGCTTTACAGACTGGCTTTCAATAAAAAGTATGCGGCCGTAGTTGTTGGTGGTGAAGTAGGGGACCAGCCTCAACGCTATTTCGATTTTCCAGCGCATCACTTTTTTATAGGCTTTATCCCAGTCGTACATGGCGGTCTCCATAGGGGCCAGGGCGGGCGGTCCGCCGGCGTTGACCACCACACCGTGCAGCCGGTCATTGCCGATGGCAGCTTCAATTTCGTTATGGGTATCATCGTTGAGGAGGTTCCCGGCTATAGGGGTGACAGCATCACCGTGAACCTCAACCAGTTCTTCCAGTTTCTCTTCACGCCGGGCTACGGCAATAACCGAGGCGCCTTCATCGAGCAGCCGTTCGGCGATGGCACGGCCGAATCCGCTGCTGGCGCCACATACGATAAAGCGTTGGTCCTTGATTTTTAAATCCATGTGCCTCAATCCGATAAGTTCAAAATTAGCTTGATGGTATATAGCAAAACGATAAAGGAAGGGCAAAGAGTCCCGCTTTTTGAAAAGCAGATAAATTTTTGCTTTACAAAGTGTAATGAAATGGCAAAATAAAGCCGTATCTTGGCAGGCTGTAAAACTTTTCAAGTAACTTATTTTATGTATAACGACATTCGCAATATCGCAATCATCGCCCACGTAGACCACGGCAAAACTACCCTGGTCGACCAGATGCTCCGCCAAAGCGGTACCTTCCGTGAAAACCAGTCGGTACAGGAGCGGGTTATGGACTCCGGCGACCTGGAGAGGGAGAAGGGTATCACCATCAGCTCTAAAAATACCGCTGTAAAATGGGGGGAAACCAAAATAAATATCGTAGATACGCCCGGCCACGCTGATTTCGGCGGAGAGGTGGAGCGCATTCTCAAGATGGTTAACGGGGTGATTCTGCTGGTTGATGCTGCCGAGGGGCCGCTGCCGCAGACCAAATTCGTGCTTAGAAAATCACTGCAGCTGGGTTACCGTCCCATCGTGCTCATCAACAAAATCGACCGGAAAGACGCCCGGCCCGATGCCGTGCTTAATGAGATTTTTGACCTCTTCGTGACCCTGGACGCCACCGACGAGCAGCTCGACTTTCCCGTGCTCTATGCTATCGGTATTGATGGTATCGCCAAAGAGGAACTGGAAGAGGAGGGTGAAGACCTCTCGCCTCTTTTCGACCTGATTATCAACCACATCCCGGAACCCGAGCAGGTGTTTGACGCTCCCTTCAAGATGCTCATCAGCAGCATCGACTGGAATGATTATGTGGGACGGATCGCCATCGGCAGGGTTGAGCAGGGCACCATCAAAGTGAATCAGGAAATTGCACTGATGGACCGCAAGGGCAATGTGAAAGAGAAAGCCCGTGCCACCAAGCTCTTTACCTTCAACGGACTGCAGCGCGAGCCTGTGGAACAGGCCGGCGCCGGCGATATCTTTGCCCTGGCCGGTTATGAGAAAGTGGACATCGGGGATACGCTGACGGCTACTTCTGATATGACACCGCTGGATTACTACGACATCGACAAACCCACGATGGCGATGTACTTCCGTGTGAACAATTCTCCCTTTGCAGGCAAGGAGGGCGATTATGTGACTTCCAATATGATCAAGGACCGCCTGATGAGGGAGATCCGAACCAATGTCTCTATCAAGGTAGAGCAGACTGAAAGCCCGGATGTTTATAAAGTGTCGGGCCGCGGAGAGCTGCAGCTTGCCATCCTGATCGAAACCATGCGGCGCGAAGGGTTTGAATTCGCAGTATCGCGTCCCGAGGTATTGTATCGTGAAATTGACGGACAGGTCCACGAGCCTTTTGAAGAGGTGGTGGTTGACGTGCATGCCGATTACAGCAACCGTGTGATCGACAACCTGCAGCAGCGAAAGGGTATTATGACCTCCATGACGCAGGAGGGAGAGAACAACCGCCTCACTTTCAGGGTGCCTTCACGCGGGCTTATCGGTTTCCGAAGTGAAATGCTTACCGAAACACGAGGCACCGGCATTATGCACCAGCAGTTCGATGCCTATGAGCCCTATGCGGGAGAGATCCCCGGCCGGA
>CAYWDK010000005.1:0-51527 GCA_964457025.1 uncultured Balneolaceae bacterium
GCCTGGCCAACAGCAATATGGGCGAGCAGAAACCGCAGATGCTCAGCACCGGCGAAGGACGCACCACCTGCTCCTTCTTCATGCCCGGCGACACTTCCATCGTCTACTCTTCGACGCATTGTGCCGATTCGGAGTGCCCGGAAGTACCCGAGCGTCAGCAGGGCGACGCCTACGTATGGCCTATTTATGACGGTTACGACATCTTCACCGCCGACCTGGAAGGCAATCTGCTTGACACACTAACCACCTGGGAAGGCTACGACGCCGAGGCGACTGTATCGCCACAGGGCGACAAAATCGTATTTACCTCCATGCGCTCAGGCGACCTGGAGCTTTACACCATGGACATTGACGGAAGCAATATTAAACAGATTACCGACGAGCTGGGCTATGACGGCGGCGCCTTCTTTTCACCCGACGGGAGCAAGCTCATCTTCCGGGCATCAAGGCCCGAGACCGATGAAGAGGTCAAGAAGTATAAGCAGCTTCTCTCAAAGGGACTGGTAGAGCCAACCAATATGGAGCTCTTCGTCGTGAACACCGACGGGACGAACCTGCGCCAGATAACCGAGCTCGGCGGCGCCAACTGGGCTCCTTATTTTCACCCATCCGGAGAAAAGGTCATCTTCTCATCCAACCACGCCACCGAGCGCGGCTTCCCTTTTAACCTCTACATGATCAATCTGGACGGAACCGGCCTGGAGCAGATCACCCACGACGGGGTGTTCGACGCCTTCCCCATGTTTTCTCACGACGGTACCAAGCTGGTCTTCTCCTCCAACCGCTTCAACGGCGGTGACCGATCGACCAATATTTTTATAGCCGACTGGGTTGAATAAGCAGGAATGCTGAAGTAGTATGCCTGAAATAACACATGCATACTACCTTATGGAAATCGGTCTTCTAATCGGGGGTAACGTATTCGGGCTTATCGGAGGCGCCTTGCCCTGGCAGCAGTTCAATTCCGCAAAGCAGCCTCGTTTCCACAGCTCTCAAATAAGGGCAAATCACTGCCTGTCTTGAACTTAGCGGATCCATAATTTGTTTGTAAAAGCGAGAGACCGAGGAACTTCTTTCTAATAAAGTATTAGGAGGAATTCGCTATGGTTAACTCTAAAGAATCGCTTTTTTCATACGCCACAAAAGTATTAGCAATCTTTTTCGTACTGTTTTTTGCATTGGACGGCTGCCAACAGAATATGGATCAGGCTGAGATTGAGGTCCCGTCCGATGATACGATCAAACAAACCATCGAGACACAATTTGCCGAACTGGAAAGAATCCCGGAAGATAGTATCCGGGTCGGTGTAAAAGAAGGGATCGTAACCCTGAGCGGTTCGACGACCAACCTTCTTGCCAAGGAAGAGGCTGCCGAAGTATCCGAATCAGTCAAAGGGGTGCTTTCGGTAGTTAACAATCTTAAAGTTACCGCTGACAGGCCCGACGGAGAGATTCGTGACGATGTCATCAAAGCACTTGCTACCGATCCTGCAACAGAATTTTGGGAGATCGTACCGGAAGTAGAAGAAGGTGTGGTTACCCTGACCGGAATCGTAGACTCCTGGCAGGAAAGCCAGCTCGCAGTAACCGTTGCTCAGGGCGTTAAAGGAGTCAAGGTTGTCCAAAACGCAATAAATATAAGTTATGATGAAGTACGCTCGGACGAGCAGATAAAAAATGAGATAAAGCAAACGCTCCTGCTCGATTCCCGCATAGCCGACAACAGAATAAATGTATCGGTCGATAGTGGTGAAGTGATACTCAGCGGATCCGTCGGAAGCCTCTACGAAAAGAATCTTGCCACCAGCAAATCCTATGTTACCGGCGTATCCAAAGTTAATGCCGATATGCTGGAGGTGCACCCCGAATACAAAGAGCAGATGTTTGCAAATGAGGCTCTTCAGAATCTGACTGACGCTGAGATCGAGAAAGCCATTATGAGAGCCTTCAAATACGACCCCAGGGTACCGGAAGAAAAAATTGATGTTTCCATCTCGGACAAGACCGCCATCTTGTCGGGCACTGTCAAAAACCTCAACTCAAAGATAGCGGCCGGCAACGATGCCCGGAATACGGCCGGCATAACCGAGGTAGAAAACAACATCAAAGTCGAATATACTCTGGTGGTTAAGCCGGACATTCCCACATCGGACGAGGCAATACGAAGCCGCATCAACGAAGCCATCGAAAGAAGTCCCTATATTGAAGAAACGAACTTCAATATCAGCGTTAATGATGGTGAAGTAGAACTTGACGGTACCGTCAGCTCCGATTTTGAAAAAGCTGAAATAAGCCGTCTCACTCAAGACATCAAGGGTGTTGTTGCAGTAGAGAATAACGTATCCATTGCCGACACCGAAGAATCATAAGAAAGCATTTATACCTTCCCTCCGTATCGGACGATACGGAGGGAATTTTTTTATTTAAAATTCTATTGCTACCATAGCACCTAATGCCAATCTAATTAATGGAATATGGACCGCAAAGAGCGCTCATACGAAACCGAAGAGATTACCGTCACTTATGATGTGAAGCGCTGCATTCATGCAGAGGAGTGTGTGAAGGGACTTGCCTCCGTTTTCGATCCCCAAAAACGTCCCTGGATTCAGCCGGAAAATGCTTCGGCCGAAAAGATCATGGAGATTGTAGAACGCTGTCCCACCGGTGCACTGCACTACAATGACAAAAAAGGCAATCGCAGTGAGGCTGCCGATTCTGTCAACACCATCACCATCGTTCCCGACGGGCCCGTTTACCTGCGTGGCAATATCGAGGTACGCGATGCCGAAGGGGACACCATTTTAGAAGACAGCCGGCTTGCGCTCTGCCGTTGCGGTAAGTCCGGTAACAAACCGGCCTGCGACAACAGCCACAGGGATATCCCTTTCCGGGCTCCCGCCGGTTTCGACAGATCCTCGCTTACCGAAGAAAATCCCGAACACGACGATTCCAAACTGATTCTAAAAGTACAGAAAAACGGCCCCGTCCTGGTCGAGGGTAAGTACCAGATCCATTCGGTGGCCGAACCGACTATCAACTGCTCCAAGACCATTGCCCTGTGCCGGTGCGGACAGTCATCCAACAAACCGTTTTGCGACGGCACCCACAAAAAGGTGGGTTTCGAAGCCTGAATAACGAATAAAACATATGGGTAATACCGCCTCGACTCCCAAACTTTACGGCACAAACTGGTGCTGGCTGACCAACGGTTTTGACAACTACTTCCGGACGCTGGGTATTAAATTTGATCGCTTTGACGTGGAGCGTGACCCGAATGCTGAACAGGCCGTCAAGGACATGAACAGCGGCAAAGTCAAATTCCCGATGGTGGTGATAGGCGATGATCGTCTGAAAAATCCGACTATTCAGGAATTGAATAAAAGCCTGAACAAATACGACCTGCTTTAAATAATTTTGACGCAGTTTCTAACGAATCTCTATAAAGACACTTATTCAGCGCATATCCGTTGCAACCGCATCATCTGCGTTCCAATTTAGAAAAACAAGCTGATCATGTTCAAACTCTTTACCGCCATAGGAAGTATCAATGCCATGCTGGCCGTAATGCTGGGGGCCTTCGGAGCCCACGCCCTAAAGAGCCGGCTCAACGCCGAAATGCTCCAAATTTTTGAGACGGGAGTCCAGTATCACTTTTATCACGCCCTGGGCCTGCTGGCCGTTGGGCTGGTAGCCTGGCACCTCCCCGAATCCGGGCTGCTTAAGTGGTCGGGCTGGCTGATGGTGGCCGGCATCGCCATTTTCTCCGGCAGCCTCTACCTGCTCTCTATCTTCGGCATTCGCTGGCTGGGAGCCATCACCCCCATCGGCGGAACGGCATTTATTGTTGCCTGGGTTTTACTGGCGTGGGCAGTATTGAAGTCCTAACAAGGGGTCACCGATTTCACTGATTGGACTGATTTAAATGTAGCCAGGCTACAGGATATACGCTCGGGCTTGGCAAACCGTTAACCGGTTAACCAAACACTGGGAGATCGTTATGAATATCCGTCGCACAAACATTTTTCTCTCTTTACTTTCTATTCTTTGGCTGCCGTTGCTGTCGTATGGTCAGAACGAGATTGCCCGCGAGCGCAGTTCGCTTCGAGGTATCACTCAGCTGGCGTTTACGGTAAACCTGGAGACCAACGCCTCCTTAAATGAGGAAGGAGAACTTGAGGTCACCTCCATTATCGACGCCATCGGCGACCGGCTGGAGAAAGCGGGCATCCCTGTCATTCCCGACCGGTCCGTCGAATCCTCAGCCGATGTTCCCTTCCTGTATATTCACATTAACACCATGGATGCCGGCCAGGGCCTGGTCCCCTTCTCGATCTCGGTCCGTTTTTACCAGCCCGTAAAGCTGATGCTGAACAGAGACACCCCGACCTCGGCGAGCACATGGGAAACCAGTATGGTAGGTATCGTCTCTTACGACAGAATGCACCTCATCCGGCAATCGGCCGTAAACCTGCTTCAGGACTTCATAAGCGACTTTAACCGTGTAAACTCCTGAATTGTAAAATCTCAAATAAGATTTGCCTTCTTCTTCTCGAATACTATTTTAAGCGAGAGTTAACAAATAAATAATCAGGTCCATATGGCAACCAAAATAAAGAATTGGGGCTTCAAGCTCCTCGGAATCTGGCTGATATTAGAAGGCCTTATCCATCTTTTCGATTTGCATTTTGATGGCATCGGTGCCGTAATGGGTATACTGGCGCTGGTTTCCGGCATTCTAATAATTGCAGAACGATAGCAGTATCCTTACATGAACATTGAAGAATTCAGAGAATTTTGCATGTCATTCGACGGGGCAACCGAAGGGTTCCCTTTCGATGAAAACACCCTTGCTTTCAAGGTAATGGGCAAGATCTTTGCCCTAACCAATGTAGAAACCTTCGAGGGCATCAACCTGAAATGCGATCCCGTGAAAGCAGCCACCCTGCGGGATCTCTATCCTGAGGTTGAACCGGGCTATCACATGAATAAGAAGCACTGGAATACTATTGATCCCAACGGCTATCTCTCTGATGTCCTTATCAAGGAGTGGATCAAAGACTCCTACGACCTTGTTGTTGAATCGCTCCCCCGTAAGGAGCAGAAAAAGCTCGAAAAAATGATCGAGAAGAAGAAAAAAGAGGAAGAGGAATAAGAAGCAGGGCCATCCCTCCTCCCGTTTCTCTTCATTTACACTTCTGTTCCTCTATGGATTTCCGTTCCGGCTGATGCCATACCGCCGCTTTCCTTCTTGGTAAAGAAGGCGACTATAGCCGATGTAACTATTCCCAAGACCAGAGCCCCTATAGCTGACTGCATCATATAGCTACCGAGGCTGAAATAACTCTCCGCTGCTTCCCGGTTCATCATCCCCTCTTCAACAGTATACTCGATGATATTCGGAAAGTATTCCGGGGAGATTATCGTATGCGTGACCCACTGCGAAAACGGACTAAGCACCGTCACGATCATCGTAATAATCAATCCCGCCATAAAGCCCTGCCTCCAGCTCATGACGCCGGCATAATCCGTCTTTCGCTTATCCAGTATTGCAAAAACATAGACTGCTATGGCGACCACCGCAAAGATATTGGTATAGATGGCGTGTTGGGCAATATTTTCACCGTGAAGGCCCGTCAGCTTTTCAATTACCATCCAGCCGAGGGCTGCGGCAACGAAAATAAGTGCCCATTTGATTTCAACTTTGAATTTGTTCATGATCATCCCGATTAATGTTATGGCTTACAGGTACAACATCCCACTGCACTGTTCAAATGTAATTCCAAAATAGGGACTATGCATCATCCTAAGGATGATTTTTGGTACTATTTTTTAAATTCATCCAGTTTACTGCCTCCTCCCAGAGAGATTCCCTGAATTTTTCCTTGAAAAAGCCAAAATGGCCGATGGATTGTTGTCCGTAATCACCGGGCTCTGCGACTCTCCTGTCGATCTCCGCATTCGGATACTCCTCAAGCAGCGCCTCCACCGAAGCCGCGGGGGCAAAGAAGGCGTCATCGGCAATGGTATAAGCCAAAAGCGGTACCTCAAAGCGGGGGTATCGTGCCGTGTCCAGCCCGAAGACAGGATCGAAAAGGTAGCCCGGGCGCTTCCCCCAGGCCGCCCACTGCTGGGCCACTCCGCTCGGCAGGTTCACCGAGGAGATACCCATCAGCCGTGCCGGTATGTAATCGAAAAAAGGGACCAGCAACGGCAGCGAATGCCAGGTAAACCAGACACCCCAACGATAAGGCCAACTCCAATGCTTCCAGTAACCACTCTGGCAGGCGACAAACACCATGGCGTCAATCTTCCTGCTGTTCGGCGCCAAGCCGACCAACTGTCCCCCGCAGCTGTGGGCGACGTATACGAGTGGTTTTTGGTGATATGTTTCAGCCATAAAACCAAGAGCGGCATCGATATCCTGCTTTCCCCAATCTTCCATCCGCATTTCTGAACCGGAAAGACTCCCGTCTTTCGATTCATGGATTCCGCGATAGTCAAAAGTAAGTACTGCAAAACCTTGTTCTGCCAGATAGCCTGCAAATTTAAAATAGAAATAGCGCGGAACTCCGAGAGCCGAGCCGATTGCAACCGAAGCCCGTACATTATCTTCCGGTTCAAAAAGAGTGGCAGCCAAGAGGTTTTTGTCGGACGTTTCCAGTGTAAAAGATTTGGGCTCCATGTTTCCGGGAAGGTTGGCCTTAGGTTACATGAAGTATATCAATTTTTAGGCATTACGAGAAAATAGCCCTGTAATCCGCTCCAGGCTGTGCAGCAAAAACTTTTTGGCAAATTCATACTGCCCGAAGATGAAGCCGTAGAAAAGAAAAATAAATTGATAGGAAGGAAAAACCACAAGCACCCAGGTCACCGCCTTAAGCCAGAAGGAGGTCTGCTCGTCGAAACCCAGCAGGCTGAAGGCCCCTTTCTTAACGTAGAGCACCGTCATGCCGCTGATGGAAAAGATGAAAAGGATCAGGATAAGCTGCCAGACTGTTGTGACCCCCCACCGCTCTTTCAGTTTTTGGATGAGTTCTGCCACGGACATTTAGCCGGCCTCATTTAAAGCTTTAGAGATAGACTCGCCGGCCGCTTCTACTGTTTGATCAAGCAGGGCCTCGTCGAGCGTGCTGGCCAGGAACCACGACTCGAAGGGAGAGGGCGGCAGATAGACACCTTTTTCCAGCATGTGGTGGAAAAAGTGTTTGAACAACTCTTGGTCGGTAGTATTGGCCGTCTCAAAGTCCACGACTTCCTGTCCCGTAAAAAAGATACTGATCATGGAACCCACCCTGTTGATGTGATGGTCCACTTGATGCTCTTCCATCACTTCACGGAGGCCGTTATGCAGGTAGGCCGATTTCCGTTCCAGTTCATCGTAGTAACGGGGATTATCGTTGAGCTCCGAAAGCAGCGTGTATCCCGCAGCCATCGCCAACGGATTGCCGGAAAGCGTGCCCGCTTGGTAGACAGGACCGTCGGGCGAGACTACCGCCATTACTTCCTGCTTGCCACCGTAAGCGCCCACCGGCAGTCCGGCGCCGATGATCTTGCCGTAGGTCACCAGGTCGGCGGTTACGCCATATCGCTCCTGCGCGCCGCCTTTGGCCACGCGAAAGCCGGTCATCACTTCGTCAAAAATCAGTACGGTACCGGAGGCATCACACAGCTCACGCAGCCCCTCCAGGAAACCGGATTGCGGCGGGATGCAACCCATATTTCCGGCTACCGGCTCCACGATAATGGCTGCCACCTCCTCTTCATATTCATGAAGGATCTCCTTTACGCTGTGCAGGTCGTTGTAATCGGCTATCAGCGTATCCTTGGCGGTTCCCTTGGTCACTCCTGGGCTGCTGGGCGAGCCTAGGGTCAATGCGCCGCTTCCGGCCTTGATGAGAAATGAGTCGCCGTGGCCGTGATAATTGCCCTCAAACTTGATCACCTTGTCGCGGCCGGTATAGCCCCTGGCCACACGTATGGCGCTCATACAGGCTTCGGTGCCGGAATTGACCATGCGAATCTTATCCACGCCGGCTACCATGCCCTTCACCAGCTCGGCCATCTTCACCTCGATCTCGGTGGGAGCGCCGAAGGAGGTCGACCTGGCGGCGGTTTCCTGTACCGCCTCAATCACCGGCTCCCAGGCATGGCCCAGGATCATGGGTCCCCACGAGCCCACATAGTCGATATACTCCTTGCCGTCGGCGTCGGTGAGGATGGAGCCTTTGGCTTTTTCAAAGAAGACGGGCGTTCCGCCTACGGAATTGAAAGCCCGTGCCGGGGAGTTGACCCCGCCGGGGATAAATTTCTGCGCACGTTCAAAAAGTTCTCTGCTGGTTTCTAACATAAAATCATTCTTTGTCATTGCGAGGGAGCGAAGCGACCGTG
Organism: uncultured Balneolaceae bacterium; assembly: GCA_964457025.1. GTDB lineage: Bacteria > Bacteroidota > Rhodothermia > Balneolales > Balneolaceae > CAYWDK01. Next base: position 8,389 of record CAYWDK010000005.1, read on the forward strand.
GCAATCTCCGGGAGATTGCCACGTCGTCCCGAAAAAGCCGGGACTCCTCGCAATGACAGCTCTAACTTCTATTTTCCATTCAATATTCTGGAAGCCGCCTTGGCAAAGTAGGTTGCGATCAGGTCGGCGCCGGCTCTCTTGAAGCCGATCAGCGCCTCCATCATGGCTTCTTCTTCTTCAAGCCAGCCCTTCTCGGCAGCCGCCTTTAACATAGCATATTCGCCGGAAACATTATACACCGACACCGGCACGCTGACGTTCTCTTTCACCGCACGTACCACGTCCAGATACGGCAGGCCGGGCTTCACCATAACAATATCGGCTCCTTCCTGTTCGTCCAGCTTGGCCTCTTTGACCGCCTCGGTCACATTGGCCGGATCCATCTGGTAGGTCTTCTTGTCGCCAAATCCGGGTGCGGAGTCCAAAGCGTCGCGGAAGGGGCCGTAATAGCTGGAGGCATACTTGGCGCTATAGGCCATGATGCCGGTATTCTTGAAGCCCGCTTCATCCAAAGCCTCCCGCATGGCGCCTATGCGGCCGTCCATCATATCGGAGGGCGCCACCATATCGGCTCCCGCCTCTGCATGGCTCACCGCCATCTTTGCAAGTATTTCCACCGACTCGTCGTTAATAATTTCATCGTCCTTCACAATGCCGTCGTGCCCGTAGCTGGAATAGGGATCCAGCGCCACGTCGGTCATGACCAACATCTCCGGAAATTCCTTTTTGATGGCACGCACCGACTGCTGCATCAGTCCGTCGGCATTGAGTGCTTCCGTACCTTTATTATCCTTCTTTTGTTCCGGAACCTTCACAAAGAGCAGCAACGAACGGATGCCCGCCTCCTGCAGCTCGGTAATCTCTTCCATCACGGTATCCAGGGTGTAGCGGAAGTAGTCGGGCATGGAAGGGATCTCTTCCTTGCCGTTTTCCCCTTCCATGATGAATACCGGTGCGATGAAGTCGGCCGGCTTCAGATGGTGTTCGGCCGCCATGGCGCGGATGGCCGCGCTGCTTCTAAGGCGTCGTGGTCGTATGTAAGGGTGTTGTCCGTGTGTCATATAACCTCTATTTGGCATGCTGAATTTGTCTTATACCCAGTCAATAGGATTCCGGAGCCGCTCCAACAGGTACGCTTCGCGGCTGCCTTCTTCAATCTCAAAGTCATAGTCCCAACGTACCCTGGGCGGCAGACTCATCAAAATGGATTCGGTACGGCCGCCGGTCTTGAGGCCGAACAAGGTACCGCGATCGTGGATCAAATTAAACTCTACATAGCGGCCGCGGCGTATTTCCTGAAAGTAGCGCTGCTCCTCACTATAAGGCTCATCCATCCGGCGCTCCACAATGGGTTTATAGGCATCCAGGAAAACAGATCCAACTCCCGTAGTAAATTCATACCAGTCTTCAACAGAGTATGCTTCCGTCTCGCGCAGGTAGTCGAAAAAGAGTCCGCCAATACCTCTCCCTTCCCCCCGGTGGTCGTTATAAAAATATTCGTCACACTCTTTTTTGAATCGGGAATAGAGCTCTTCACCGTGACGATCGCAGGCCTCTTTTAGTAGCCGGTGGAAATGGACGGCGTCTTCATCCCATAAATAATAGGGCGTCAGGTCGGTCCCGCCGCCAAACCAGCAGTCTCGCACTTCGTTCATCTGCCCATCCTCGTACAGCTCGAAGTAACGGAAGTTGGCATGCACCGTCGGCACCATCGGGCTGCGGGGATGGATGACCAGCGAGATCCCGCCCGCCCAGAACCAAGCCTGTTCCACTTCAAAACGCTTGCGGATCAGATCGGGCAGTTCACCATGTACGGTAGATATGTTGACGCCTCCTTTCTCGAAGACCTCCCCTTTCTCAATGACCCGCGTGTGGCCTCCGCCTCCGCCTTCTCGCTCCCAGTCATCGTGCCGGAAACGGGCTTTGCCGTCCAGTTGCTCCAGGTCGTCGCAAATCTCATCCTGAAGCTCCCGGATGAACGTGTTGAATCTATTTTTAATGGAATTGCTCATTCTTTGCCGCGGATTTTCACGGTTGTGGATTTTTTCACTCGTTTTATCTGTGCAAGTCTGTGGCTTTATACTCTTTTACGGTATCGACAAAAGCTTTAGCGTGATCTACGGGGATGTTGGGCAGGATGCCGTGGCCGAGGTTGGCGATATACTTCTGCGGACCGAAGCGGTCGATCATGCGCCGGGCCTGCCGCTTCAGTTCATCAATCGGAAGCAGCAGTTTTGAGGGATCAAAATTGCCCTGAAGCACCTTGCCGTTGCGCGTGGCATCGCGGGCATATTCCGGCGTGATGGTCCAGTCGATTCCCAGGGCGGCCGCATTGCTTTTGAAGCTGAGCCGCTCCAGGGCGTACCAGCTGCCCTTCGCAAAGAGGATAACCGGCACTTCATCGATGGCGTCGCAAATCTCCATGAGGTACGGCATCGCCCATTCGTTGAAGTCTTCGGGACTCAGCAGGCCGGCCCACGAATCAAAGATTTGCACCACCTGCGCGCCGGCTTCGACCTGCGCCTTAAGGTAGTCGATAGTGGCCTTGGTAAGCTCCTTCATAACATGGCGCGCCGCATCAGGATGCTGATACAGAAAAGCCTTGGCTTTGGCAAAATTCTTGGAGCCTTCGCCCTCTACCATATAGCAAAAAAGCGTCCACGGCGCACCGGCAAAGCCTATGAGCGGCACCCGGCCGTTAAGCTCGTGGCGCGTCAGCGTAATGGCTTCCATCACGTGGTTCAGCTTCCGTGGGACATCCTCTGCCAAAATCGCGAAGGCGTCGTCGACTGTGCGGATGGGATTGCCCATCACCGGCCCCTTGCCTTTCACCAGGTCCACGTCAATGCCCAACGCCTGCGGTACGGTAAGGATATCGGAGAAGATGATGGCCGCGTCGGGACCGATCTCGTCAATAGGCTGGAGAGTGATTTCACATGCCAATTCAGGCGTCTCCACCCGCTCGAAGAAGGTGTACTTCTTGCGCAGCTCCATATACTGTGGAAGATAACGTCCCGCCTGGCGCATCATCCATACGGGGGGGCGTTCTACCTCTTCCCCGCGAAGGGTACGAAGCAACAAGTCATTTTTCAGTTCAGGAAAATCTTTGTTCATAAATTTAGAATGGAACGCCGATGAGGCAGATGCAACACAATGCACGTAATACTTATGCTTCAGTGCTAATCCGTTTACTCCGCGTCATCAGTGTTCTATTGGATTTTTATTAAAGAGGTAATCGGCTACGGTTTTGAGCATCACTTTAGTGTCGGGCGTATCGGCTATTTCGACACCCTGATCAGTATGTTTCCTGAGAGCTTCAGCCGTGGTGGGTCCGATGGCAAACAGCTGCGGCAGCTCTCCTTCACCATCGAAGCCTTCGCCCTGCCGAAAACCTTCCACCGCACTGGGACTGTAGAAAAGTACGGCCTCCACCGGATTGGTCGGGAGACTGACCGGACTGATGATGGTTTTATATACTTCCACCTCTATTACTTCAATTCTCTTGTCGCGGAGCTTGCCTGTCATCTCATCGCGGCTCAGGTTGCCGTGAAAATATATCACGGAGTCGATCTTTCCCTCTTCGATAATCAGATCGGCCAGATGCGCACCGTCCTGTATGCGGGGCATTTTAGCTTCGAGTCCAAGCCCTTCGAGGGCCTCTTTGGTTTTGGCGCCCACGGCAAACAACTGTACTTCCGGGCGAACCTGCAGGCCGTTTTGCATCATCTCTTTAAGCGCCTTTACCCCGTTGACACTGGTAAAAACCCAATCCGATTTCAGGTGGCTGTTGATCACTTTCAAAACGCCATCCCAGTATTCGGGAAATTCGAATTCCAGCGCAGGCTCGATAACGGGTTCAAGCCCGAGAATACGGGCATACTCCAGTTGCTGTCCCGAAAGCGGCCTTGTTATCAATATCTTGCGTTTATTCTGTCTCATACCAAAACCTCAATAATGGAACACGGATTAGGCTGATACAACTGATTTGCACGGACAATTATATGTTTCTGTAAACATCTGTACACTCCGTGGCATCCGTGTTCTATTGTTGCGATTTGATTTCATCAATGACTTTGATGGCGCCTTTTTCAAGGAGTACCTGTGCGGCTATATGCCCCAGGTCGCCCGCCCTGCCTACCGTCTCGGTCTGCTCGTGCTCGAACCGCTCCTGCCCGTCAAGCGTAAGGGCAACGGCCTTGAAATGGACATCCTCGTTCTCAATCCGGGCATAAGCACCTACAGGAGCACTGCAGCCGGCTTCCATATCGTGTAAAAAATCCCTTTCAATAGTGGTACATAGCGCTGTTTCGTCGTGGTTCAGATGCGCTATAACCTTCGCCATTTCTGTGTCTTCCTCCCGGACAACCACAGCCATGGCACCCTGTGCGGGAGCCGGCACCATCCAGTCTAGGTACTGACTTATGTGCTGGCCAAGGTCGATACGAAGGAGTCCGGCAGCGGCAAAAATAGCTCCGTCCCACTTGCCTGACCGTACCTTCTCGATGCGGGTATTCACATTCCCGCGGATGTTGGCCATCTCGTGTTGCGGATAACGGTTCAGCCACTGCGCCCTGCGCCGGTTGCTGCTGGTGGCAATGACGGCTTTGTATTCCGGATTGTCCAAAAAGTCGGTACCGTCTGAGGCGACCAGCGTATCCCGCGGATCGGCCCGTTCCATGATAGCCGCAATACGCAGCGGCAGCGGGTTCTCGGTGGGCAAGTCTTTAAAAGAGTGTACCGCCACGTCAATCTCATCGTTAAGCATGGCATCATCCAGTGCCTTGGTAAAAACACCCTTCCCTCCCATTTCGGGCAGAGGCGTGCTAAGGTCGATGTCACCCTCCGACTTAACAAAAATAAGCTCGGTTTCATGGCCGAGCTTCTGAAGTTGATCTGCTACCTGCTGTGCCTGCCAGGTAGCCAGCTGACTGTCGCGGGTGCCGATCCGTATTTGCCGGGAATCACTCATCTTTAACTCTGGTTTCGAGCTTGAACATGTCGTTCACCACTTTGGTAACCTGTTCCGACTCGTGATGGTCGCGCAGGTGCTCGATCGAATAGGCGGCAATCTTGTTCACGATGCGCCGGGTCAGCTTCTCGACTTTGTCACGATCGGAATCGGAAATCTTGTTCCTGAAAAACTCAAATTCATCTTCGCGGATGGAATCGAATTTATTGGTAAGCGCTTTGATGGTCGGCACTACTTTCTGCTTGCTGAGCCAGTTTTGATAGTCGGTCAGCTCATCATCCACGATCTTCTTGACCAGCGGTATGTTTTCCTCACGCCGGCGATAGGCTTCGTCGGTCACATCGCTCAGAAAATCCATATTGGCGAGGTCCACAAAGTCCAGTTCGCCTATTTCAGGATCGATGTTGCGCGGCACCGAAAGGTCCATAAACACTTTAAAAGAGGGATTCTCAACCGAGGGCTTCATATGTTCCATAGTCACCACAGGTTCTGGGGCACCGGTCGCCACAATCACCAGATCCGATTCGGCTATCTGTCCGGGCAGGGCTTCCATATCGGCTACATCCAGGTCAAAACGGTCGGCCACAAATTCAGCCCGGTCGCGAGTGCGGTTCACCAGTGTCACCTTGCGGGCTCCCAGACTCACCAGGTTCTTGCAGGTCACCTTGCCGATTTTACCGGTACCGACAAGCAGGATGTTCTTGTCCTGAAGCGAATCGAAAGTCTTTTTGGCAAACTGAACGGCTGCATAGGCGGTAGTAGCGGCCCCTTCTCCAAGTGAGGTTTCGTTGCGCGAACGCTTGTGCGCGCGAAATACGTGCTGCATCAGCCGATGTAGCTCCCCAGAAACGGCATCCTTTTCAGAAGCCAGTTCGTAGCCCTCTTTCACCTGCTTTACGATCTGGAGGTCGCCCAAAATCTGAGAATCCAGCCCTACGGTAACATTGAAAAGATGCTCGACGGCCTTCCTGTCTGATTTATCAAAACCGTAGGTGTGAAATTCATCAAGGGAAGCATCGGAGTAGGTAACAAGCAGGCGGATCAGCTCCTGTGGAGAAGCGTGCTGGGCGACAATTTCTGTCCGGTTGCAGGTCGAAATCACAAAAAGGCTCTCAATGCCCTCACGCTTGGCTCCGGCTATCAGTTCCTCTTTCTGCCGGTCGCTCAGGCTGAATCGCTCTCGCACCTCGATGGTCGCCTCCCAGTGGTTGACGCCCACTATACAAAAGTCATTCAGTGTCGGTGTATCTATCGACATCTTATATGGTGACCTTTTTAGACTCTTCGGTTTCCATTTCCATGCTTTCTGCGAGTTCGGGCAGCTCGTAGCCCAACCTCTTGACTACCTCATCAGCCAGTGCGCGAATATAGAGCGGATGGTCATTCAGGCCTTCCATTACGGCGTAGTTCTCGAATTCATAGCCTGCCTCCTCCATATCCTCAACCAGTTCTACGCCGAGTTCGTAGAGGGTCTCGATGTGGTCTGTCACAAAGGCGATCGGGATCATCAGGAAGTTCCTGATGCCATACTCAAGGTGACGCTCTACCAGTTCCGCGGTATTGGGCTGAGTCCATTTCTGCGGACCTACCTTTGACTGGTATCCCAGCCAGTACGGCTCTCTGTAGTCGCGCATCTCCATAATAGCTTCCATGGTCTGGTTGATCTCGGCGGTGTAGGGGTCACCGCTTTTCACTTCCAGCAGCGGCGTGCCGTGGGCACTGAAGATCAGGTGCGTCTTGTTGCGCGTCTCCTCGTCCATTTCCGCCAGGGCTTCGTCGATGCGGTTGTTCATCGCCTGCAGGTAATAAGGGTTGCGATGATAGTTTTTGACGTGAAATTCCTTCCAGGGCGTATCGTCGCCAAAGCGCTCCTTGCGCTTTTCTTCCCAGTCGCGAAAACTGCTGCCGGTGGTAGTCCATGAAAACTGCGGGTAGAGCGGTACCAGCACCGCGTGCGTGATGTCATCACCTACCATATCCTCCATAACCGTCTCGGAGAAGGGAATCCAGTAGCGCATGCAGGTGTAGACCTTCACATCCGCTTCGGGCAGCGTATTCTTGAAATATTTCTCCAGCGAGCGACGCTGCTTCTCGGTAAGCCCGTTGATGGGAGAGCAGCAGTCCGAAACCTGGCTGTTCTGCCGGTTTACGCAATGCTTGTTGCCGGTACAGCCGCGGGGACAGCCGTTGATCTCCATATAATCTTCCGCAACGCTCGGCGCACGGAATTTGGAGATGGTTTTGGCAAAGAAGTCCTGAAGCCGCCCCCCGCCCATTTTAATGATATCCTCGTCGCGAAAGAGGTTGTAGAGAAAGGGCCTGACGGCATCCTCGCGGTTGGGCCCGCCAAGGTTCATAAGTACGATACCGATACGTTTTTCTTCAGCTGCCATCTGGTATGGATTCGGTTTTCTTTTGAAAGCAAAGAAACCCATCTATTATGAAGGAAATTTGAAGAGCAGCCTTCATCAACTATTTAGAACTATTCTACGGGATGCCGGATCGGCAGGCAGGCTGAACCAGAAAGTCGACCCCTTGCCCAGCTCGCTCTCTACCTCGATATCGCTTTCGTGAGCATTCAGGATACTTTTCACCACGGCCAGGCCCAGGCCGGTTCCGCCTTTGTCTCGCGAACGCGCCTTATCGGTGCGGTAGAAACGGTCGAATAGCCGGCCGAGGTGTTCCTCGGAGATGCCGATACCTGTATCCTGCACTTCCACCACTACTTCATCCTCTTCACGCAAATAGGACAATTTGATATACCCCTCGTTGGTGTATTTGACGGCATTGGAGATGAGGTTGTCGATCACCTGTTCGATCTTGCCCGGATCGCCCACTGCCTGGCAGGGATGGGTGTCGATTTCGAGCGAAATACCTTTGGCCTCCGCCTTTTCGCCGTACCATTCCAGCATATGTTCGCCTATAATAGCCAGGTCGAACTCTTTTTTCTCGATGAAATTTTCGTCAGAATCATAGCGCTGCAGCGTCAGGAGGTCCTTGAAGAGCCGGCTGATACGCTCTACCTGCTTCAGTGCATTCTTGTGATATTTATTACGCTGCTCATCGGAGAGATTATCCATTTCGAGCATCTCAAGCGAAGCAGAGATGGTGTGCAACGGATTCCGGATCTCGTGGGTAATATCGGCGAAAAACTGGCGCTGCTTTTCTGCAATCTGCTTAATCTGTTCGGTATCTTCCCGCAGTTTGGAGGCCATCTGGTTCAGCGACGACGCCAGGGTCCCGAATTCGTCGTTCCGGTCCAGGTCGATCTGCCGGTCGACGTCCCCGCCTGCAATCTGGCGTGCGGCATCCCCGATCTGGGTTATAGGCCGGGTCACCGAACGTGAGATCCAGATACTTACCAAAATCACCAAGGCAATAGAGATAAACATGCCATAGTAGATAATCCACCGGATGGTCTTGATGGGAGCATAGATACGGTCCTTGAACTGGCTGAGCTTGATATAGCGGGCCGCATTGCTGCTCTCGGATAAATAGAGGTAGCTGACGATTTTTTCCGGATCGCTGTCCGCATCGATAAGCGGGATCTCCTCCCGCGCCTGAAGGGTGACTTGAATCTCATGCCTCAGATGGGAAGCAAAATTAGCGCTGTCCGGATGATGGATCAGCAATCGCCCCTCCTCATCATAGAGCGCCAACTGATAACCGGATATCATAGCAGCTTCGCGGAAATGCGCCTCAAACTGCTTATCCGAAGCAAAGTTCTCAACCGTCACCGCCAGCCACTGGGTATCCTTACGGATTTCCTTCTTCCCCTCTTCCAACAGGTAGTCCCGGATAAAAACAATGGAGTAGCTGCTGATGGCGGTAATGCCGAATATCAGCAACAGGATAAAGGTCCAGGCGAGTTTGGAGCGGATTGTCATGATACTAAAATTCGAAATCCGAATGTTCGAATGTTCGAAACGCTCACTATTGAAAATTCGAGCAGGTTATCCATTAGAGCCTCGTTGTTTCGGATTTCGTGCTTTTCCATTAAACTTTAACCAGATCTCTGTTTAGCCCATAACCTATACCCCGGTAGGTTTTCACTATATTGCCGGCCTCACCCATCTTGAGCCGGAGATTTTTCACATGCACATCCACCGTACGGTCAAATACGAAACGGTCTTCTTCGGTGATGTGCTCCAATATCTGTTGACGGCTGAATACCTGCTTGGGGTTTTTAAAAAAGAGTTCAATCAGCGTGTACTCCGTCGATGTAAGCTCAATTTTTTCATTATCCACGAACAACTCTTTTGCGTCCGTATCCAGATAGGTCTCGCCATACTGCAGCCAGTTGGCCTTTTGCGGGTTTTGCCGGCGAAGCAGGCTTTCGATATGCGCTTTTACCAGGTTGAGGCTGGCCGGTTTGGGGATGTAGTCATCGGCACCCAGCTCCAGACCCTCGATCTCGTCCTTCTCCTTGTCCTTGGCCGTCAGGAAAATGACCGGGATGTCATTCAGTACCGGGTGACGGCGGATCCGCTTGCAGATCTCCTTGCCGTCTACATTGGGTACCATAATGTCGAGCACCGCCAAGTGAATCTCGCCGGCATATTCGTCGATCAGTTCCAGCGCACGGTTGCCTTCATGGGCTACCAGCACCTCGTAATCGTTCATCTCAAGGAAATTGGCCAGCATTTCGGCCGGTTCTTCCTCATCCTCGACCAGCAATATGGTGTGTCTCGGTTTCAAATCCGGGTATTGATATTGGTTTACATTGGCAATTAGCTGTTAACAGTAACTGCCGGCAGATCGTTGAGCGAAAAGATAGGAAAGGTTGCCTTGGAAATCGAATGTATGTTGGGATGGCCGGCCTGAATAATATTTCTGCTTTATCTTTTCCGCTTGTCATGCTGAATTCGATTCAGCATCTTTAGCGGTGCATTGTAATGAAAGGATTGACTGATGTCTTTTGAAAACAAGGTAGTCTGGATTACCGGTGCCTCTTCGGGCATAGGCGAAGCGCTGACTTATGCCCTGAGTGAATACGGCGCCAAGCTTATCATCTCCTCGCGCCGCGAAGACGAGCTGATGCGGGTTAAGTTCAAATGCCGCGGAGACCAGACAGATATCCACGTTCTGCCCCTCGATCTCGCCAAAACCGATACGCTGAATCAAAAAGCGAAAGAGGCAATCGGCCTTTTCGGACATATCGACTACCTGATTAACAACGGCGGCATCAGCCAGCGGTCATATGCCTCAGATACCAAGCTGGATGTGGTTCGCAAAGTGATGGAAATCAATTTTTTCGGGACGGTAGCGCTTACCAAGGCGGTTCTGCCTTCCATGCTTGAGCGAAAAGACGGCCATATCGTGGTAACAAGCAGCGTGATGGGCAAATTCGGCACCCGCCTGCGCTCCACTTATGCCGCCTCCAAACACGCCCTGCACGGTTACTTCGATTCGCTTCGGCAGGAGGTGTACAATAATAATATCAAGGTTACGCTGGTCTGTCCGGGCTTTATCAAAACCAATGTCACTATCAATGCGCTGGAAGGCGATGGCAAACAGCTCGGTACGATGGGACGCGGGCAGGAACAGGGCATGGAGCCGGACGTCTTCGCCGAAAAGCTGATACCCAAACTGCTGAAAGGCAAGGAAGAGATCTATATCGGCGGAAAGGAAGTATGGGGCGTCTACCTGAAGCGGCTGGCTCCCCGCCTGCTGCACAAGATACTGCGCAATTCGGAAGTCACGTAAGGGCAGTATTTAGTAGAAAGTAGTAAGTCTAAAGTAGAAAGCAGAAGCTTTTGGTTTTGCCTGTCTTTAGGGTCTCAGGTACACTCTCAACCTACTTAATACTTACTACTTTTGGCTTTCTACTAAATACTAGCCGAGGTTCTTGCGCTTATTGAGATACGCCAGCAAAGCCAGGTCGAAAGCACTTTGGGTATCCAGCTCTTCGTAATCGATCTGAAACTCGCTGCACGCCATTTTGAAGCGATGGGTATATTCGGCTACTTTCTCTCTGTAATCTTCGCGTACCTGGGCGGGCAACACCTCCATTTTGGTGCCGGTCTCCATATCTTCGAGCATTACGCGCCGGTCGGGGAAATCCAGCTCGCGTTCGCTCTTCTTTTCGAGAACATTGAACAGCAGCACTTCGTGCTTACGGTGCCGTAGATGCTTGAGAGATGAAATAAGGTTTTCGTGCTGGTCCACATTCTCAAAGAGGTCGGTAATGACGATCACCAAGCTGCGATGGTTAAGCCTTTCTGCCACTTCATGGATCACTTTGGCCGTGGCCGTTTTCTTGCGGGCCGGCTTATCCTTTTGCTCCTCCGCCAGCAATTTTTCCAGTTCGGTAAAAATCAGGCGCAGATGGTTATAGGACGACTTGGGCGGAATGAAGGTCTCAATATCGTCGCTGAAGGTAATGAGTCCGCTGGCATCGCGCTGCCGGTGCATCAGGTACATCAAGGCCGAGCCGAAATGGATACCGTAGCGCAGCTTGGTCCAGTCAGCAAAATAGTTGTAATACATCGAACTGCTCACATCCAGCAGAACGTAACAGCGCAGATTGGTCTCCTCTTCATACTGCTTCACATAGAAGCGTTCGGTCTTTGCATACACCTTCCAGTCCACATGCTTGATGTCATCACCCGGATTGTACGGCCGGTGCTCGGCAAACTCCACGCTAAAACCGTAATAGGGGCTTTTGTGCAGGCCTGAGATAAAGCCCTCCACGATCTTGCGGGCTTTCAGCTCAAGCGGAGCCAGCTGGGTGAGCATATCCGGTTTCAAAAGCATAATAAAAAATGATGTTCGTATTGCCTCGGTATTCCTAACGATTATAAGGATGCTAACGTACAAAACGAAGCCCTGGCATACCGGAGACTTTTTTCTTTATCACAAATCTTTATCTTTGTTGTCCAAAAAAGCACACCTCACCATCACCATACTGTTTGAGAAAAAGAAATCGGATATGCCAAAAGTAATAACCTCTGTCGACCAAATTGATTTCTCCCTGGATGATATAGGGACCATGCCGCTTCCCAAAGACGCCCTCATGGTTACGCCGAAATACTTTTCGGTAGATTACGTCATCAACCCGCATATGACCGAGAATGTGGGGCGTGTAGACAAGATGGAAGCCCAAAACGAGTGGGAGGTGCTCAAAAGCACTTTTCAACAAATCGGTATTACGGTCCATACTATAGAAGGGGAAGAAGGCCTGCCCGACATGGTCTTTTGTGCCAACCAGAGCCTGCCGTTCGTCGACAAGGACAGCAACAGGCATGTGGTGATGAGCATCATGCATGCCGACCAGCGCAAAGACGAAGTGGCCTATATCGAGCAGTGGTACCGGCAAAACGGCTACGAGATCCACTATCTCGACGAAAAAGAGATCGACGACTTTGAGGGGTGCGGCGATGCCATCTGGCATACCGGCAAACAGTTGCTCTGGGGAGGCTACGGCTACCGTTCTTCACTCAAAGCCTATGACACCGTTTCCGAACTCTTCGACGTGCCGGTTATCGCACTTAAGCTGGTCGACGAAGCTTTCTATCATCTCGACACCTGCTTCTGCGTACTTGACAGCCAAACGGTCCTTATCTATCCGCAGGCCTTCGATGAAGAGGGACTGGAACTTATCAATACCCTTTTCGACGAAGTCATCCATGCGTCGAAATACGAAGCTGAAGAACTCTTCGCCTGCAATGCTACCTGTCCCGACGGCCGGAATGTCATCATCCAGCAGGGCTGTACCGACGTCAACAAGAAGCTGCGAGATGCCGGTTTTGCGGTACAGGAAGTCAGCACCTATGAATTCCTGAAAAGCGGCGGCAGCGTCTTCTGCATGAAGATGATGGTGTGGTAGGAAGCTGCTCTAGAGCTTTCTGTTTGCGAATATGAAATAAATTTAGAAATTAGTATTGCCTCATCCCGACAGTGTTCGGGACTAATCTATATACACAAATACCGAAGGCTAACTCTCTCGTTCATGCGCAAACAGACTATACGATTCACCCTTTCGTCTATTTCTACCCTCCTGCTTTTTGTGCTTTTGTCCGTGCAGTTGGGGCCCGTACCGCCGCTGGGACCCCTGATGAACCCCTCAACCGGCTTCTGGGCCAATGCTGCAATTGATGAAGCTGCTGGCATGGAGCTGGATATCGACAATGAAGCACTGTCCGATTCCGTCCGGATCTACTACGACGAGCACCTCATCCCCCACATTTTTGCGCAAAACGATACCGATCTCTATTTCGCCCAGGGCTATGTGACCGCCCGGGACCGCCTCTTCCAGATGGATCTGCAGACCCTGGCTGCGGCCGGCCGCCTCTCGGAAGTACTCGGCAGCCGCACCCTCGGCTACGACCGCTACCAGCGCCGAATCGGCATGGTGCACGCCGCCGAGCAGGCCCTCATGGGTATGCTGGAGGATGAGGAGTCGACCCGCGCCGTACAGGCCTACACCGCCGGAGTCAATGCCTGGATCGATCAGCTGAAAACATCCGAATATCCTGTAGAGTACAAGATTCTGGACTCCGAACCCCGGGAATGGACCCCGCTGCGCACCGCACTCTTGTTCAAATACATGACCTACACTTTAGCCAGCGGCAATAACGATGTACGCATGAGCAATACCCGCGCCTATTTCGGTGATGAATTCATCGATCAAATACTGGACCTGGACCCGGCTCTTAACGACCCGACTATTCCACCCGGTACCGAATGGAATTTTGACCCGATGAAACCGGAAAAACCGAAAGGCGACTTCACACCGTCCATCACTGAAGAGCTCAACGCTTTCCAGGCTAATCCGAACAACGGCAGCAACAACTGGGCCGTGAGTGGCAGCAAAACCGCAAGCGGTTATCCTATCCTGGCTAACGACCCTCACCTCAATATGAGCCTGCCCGCGATATGGTATGCCGTACAGCTGCATAGCCCCAATCAAAATGTGATGGGCGTCTCTCTACCCGGCTCTCCGGCCGTTATCATCGGCTTCAACGAGCATATCGCCTGGGGCACGACCAACGTCAGTGCCGACGTATGGGACTGGTATGAAATTGAATTCCGCGACTCGACCCTCTCCGAATACCGCTACGACGGTGAGTGGCGCTCAACCGAGAAACGCGTGGAACGCATCGAGGTCAAAGGCGGCGACACCGTGGTAGATACCGTGACCTATACCCACCACGGGCCGGTAGTCAAAACGCCCGGAGACGATTTTATGCCTTCAAGCTTCCCGGTGCACCACGCCATCCGGTGGATCGCCTATGAGCAGTCGAACGAGCTGAAATATTTTTTCAGCATCAACAAAGCGCGTGACTACGAGGAGTACCGAGAGGCGCTGCGCTATTTTGACAGTCCTGCCCAAAACTGGATTTTTGCCGACAGCAGTGACATCGCTATCACTGTCACCGGTAAATACCCGCTAAAGTGGGAAGAACAAGGGCGCTATATCAGCGACGGTTCCGACCCACTTTACGACTGGCAGGGGTGGATTCCTTTTGAACAAATTCCCCACGTCAAAAACCCGGATCGCGGCTTTGTCAGCTCCGCCAACCAGGATCCCGCTTCGGACTCCTATCCCTACTACCTCGACGATGACTTCGCCCCCTACGAAAGGGGACGCCGCATCAACGAGCGCCTGGCGGCTATGGACAGCATCACCGTTGCCGACATGCAGCAGCTGCAGCTGGACAGCTTCAGCTACCACGCTTATACCGTGCTCCCGAAACTGCTGGAGCATCTCCGATCCGATACACTGACCGGCTGGCGCAAGGAGTCCTATGAACTGCTGGCCGGATGGAGTCACGTAAACGAAGGCAACGGCATCGCGCCCTCGGTCTTCGACGCCTGGTGGGACGCTCTTTACGAAGCTATCTGGGATGACGAATACGAATCGGCGGAGATCCCGCTCGACTGGCCCGCGCGCGACCAGACCGCGGCGCTCGTCCTCAACAATCCCGAACTAAAATGGTATGACGACATCACCACTCCGGAAACCGAAACGCTGGACGAGCTGATCAACAGTTCCTTTCACAACGGACTTGCCGAGCTGAAGGAACGCTACGGCTCCTTCGGCGAAAGCTGGAAGTGGGGCTATGTAAACGATACCGATATCAACCATGTGGGACAGATACCGGGCCTGGGGAGATATAACCTTTTCACCGACGGCGGGGGCGAATCGGTCAACGCTATTCGCGGCAACCACGGCCCCTCATGGCGGATGGTTGTAGAGCTCGGCCCCGAAATCAAAGCCTATGGTATTTATCCCGGCGGACAGTCGGGCAACCCTGCTTCCCGCTATTATGACAATATGATTGACGACTGGAATGCAGGGCAGCTTTACCCGCTTCGGTTTATGCGCAGCGAGCCTGCCGCCGATTCGGTCGCCTACTCCATAATCCTTAAATAACCGACCCATGCGCTTAGTCATTTCAATTGCTTTTAGCTGTTGGCTGCTGACCCTCTTTCTTCCCTGGTGGACCATCGCACTCCCTTGCCTGATCCTCGGCGCATGGCTGGGAGAAAATGGCAGAAGTTCTTTTCTTTACGGTTTATTCGGCGTCGGACTGCTCTGGCTGGTTCAGAGTTTCTACATCCACATCACCGGCGGGAGCCTCCTTACAAGCCGTATGGCAGACCTCTTCAGCCTGCCGCACCCCTCGCTTGTGATAGCGGTCACTGTGGTGATAGGTGGGCTTTGCGGAGGATTAAGCACCCTGACGGGATTCTTTTTCCGTGAAGCCTTCCTTTCCGGAAATACTTCAGCCCAACCGGCCGACAGCTAAAATTTATTTTGGCCGCCTATTGCGCAGGATTTCCAAATCGACGTATTATTACATCTGCATATTGATGGTAATGTCAGCATCCCGCCTCAGATAGCACGTATCCAAAAACACCTACACACAAAAACTCTTTCTTGAGAGGAAACTATGCAGTTCACAAAATCATGGATATTTATTATATCCACCATGCTTGTAACGTTGATATCGGTACAAGGCTGTAAAGACAGCAACAATGAAGAAGAAAACGACTCCATCCTCGGCCTGTGGCTTTTAAATTCCACCGAAGGCGACATCAACTACATCCATATCACGGATGACGTGGTGACCTTTTACGACTATATGGGAGACGAATTCGACGAAGGCCCCGACTGTTACAACATCGGCAGCGACGAGATCTTGGCCGTTGACGGCAACACCTACACCTTCCAAGACCCCTTCGATTCTGAAGCAACCATTGATGTAGAAATTACGGCCAAGGGCAACCAGCTCACGGTGGTACAACCTTTCGGCGGAGCTACCTTTACGATCACCTTTACCAAGTCGACGGTAAGCATCGACACCTTTACACCAGAATGTGACGAACAGCAGTTGAGTGCCGACAGAAGTTCCTTCATCTTCTAGTGCATGTATGGTCAGCAACCTTTTCATAGCCACTAAAACACGAAAACACCAAATTTTGTGGATTAGTGTTTTAGTGGCCCAAAAGAAGCGGATGAGCTGACTCCCTATCTTATCCACAACCCTCTGATTTTTGTCGCCAAATTCTGTTGAAGTTCGAATTGCGGATTCGTATCTTAATTCAGTTTTGCGCCGGAGTTACTTCTGGGCGCACAAAAAACAAGCACATTCGAAATTTTCAGGATTTGATTTCAACAGGAAGTTCCGGAAACAACATACCCTTAAGAAGCTGTACTCATGAACAGCAAGGGGCTTCCGTTTTCAGGTTAAATCCCTTGGCGGTCAGCACGCCTTCCCAAACTTTCCAATCCGACACGGTTTCCGTAGTCGGATTTTTTTTAGATAAAAATTCCCAATCCCTAACCGCACCATACCAGGCCTATGTCACTATATACCAGAGATAAAGCCATCATTGCACTCTCCGACGGTACAGTGGAACACGGTTTCGCCATCGGCAAGAAAGGCACCACCGGCGGCGAGCTCTGTTTTAACACCAGCATGACCGGCTACCAGGAAATTTTCACCGACCCGAGCTATTACGGTCAGCTCATGATGATGACCTATCCCCATATCGGGAACTACGGCACCATGAGCCGCGACGACGAAGCCCGCAGGGTGATGGTGGCCGGGCTGATATGCCGCTCCTTCTCCTGGGAGCACAGCAACCCACAGGCCGACGGCAACCTGCAGGAATACCTCGAACGCAACGAAGTAGTCGGCATCTCTGGCGTGGACACCCGCAAGCTGGTGCGCCACATCCGTACCAAGGGCGTGATGAACGCCGTCATCTCTTCCGAAGAGCTCGATGAAGAAAAGCTGGTCAGGATGGCCAAAGAGTGGGACGATATGGAGGGGCTGGAACTGGCCACCAAGGTGACGCGCGACGAACCGCAGACCGTGCACAGCGACGGCCCCTTCAAGGTGGCGGCCTTCGACTACGGCATCAAACAGAATATCATTAACAACCTGGTGAAGCGGGGATGCACTCTGCGCATCTTCCCCGCCAAAGGCGACTTCAAAGAAGAGATCGAAGCATGGGGACCCGACGGCTTCTTTTTCAGCAACGGCCCGGGCGACCCGGATGCGACCTCGTCCTACGCCCTTGAAGCTGTCAACTTCGCCAAGGAGAGCGGAAAGCCGGTCTTCGGCATCTGCCTAGGCCACCAACTGATGGCCCTCTCGGAGGGTATACCGACACGCAAGATGTTTGTGGGACACCGCGGCGCCAACCACCCGGTCAAGAATCTGAAGACGGGAACCGTGGAGATCACTACCCAGAACCACGGCTTCGCCGTCGACGAAGATCACCTGGACGAATCGAAAGTAGAGATCACCCATGTGAACCTGAACGACAAGACCATTGAAGGCCTGAGGTTCAGGAACTTTCCGGGCTTCTCGGTACAGTACCACCCCGAAGCCTCACCAGGCCCACACGATTCGGCCTACCTCTTCGACCGCTTCCTGGAAATGATCAAGGAAGGAAAACAAGAACTTGTTAAATAAATGGACATAGAACACAGATTTCGCCGATGCGGCGGAATACCACAGAAGACATATTACGACAGCGAAAAACCGCTGCATCTGTGCCATCCGTGTTCCATTAAAAATTTCAAAAAATAACACAGTACATGCCAAGACGCGACGACATCCACAAGATTCTCATTATCGGTTCCGGACCAATTGTGATCGGCCAGGCCGCCGAATTTGACTATTCAGGATCGCAGGCCTGCCGTTCCCTGAAAGAAGACGGCTATGAAGTGGTGCTGATCAACTCCAACCCGGCCACTATCATGACCGATCCGCTAATGGCCGACTCAATCTACCTGAAGCCGCTTACCACCGATTCGATTAAGGAAATTGTCGAAAAAGAGAAACCCGATGCCGTACTCCCCACCATGGGCGGACAGACAGGACTGAACCTGACCCGGGATCTGCAGCAGGAAAATTACTGGACCGAACAAGGCATCGACGTCATCGGCGTGAACATCGACGCTGTGGAGATTACCGAAGACCGCCAAAAATTTCGCGACCTGATGGATGAGATCGACATCCCGCAGTGCCGCAGCCGTATCGCCGACTCCCTGCTCGAAGCCAAAGAGATTACCGAAGAGCTCGGCGGACTGCCGATCGTGATCCGCCCCTCCTTCACCATGGGCGGCGCCGGCGGGGGCATCGTCTGGAACGAAGACGAATTTGAACGCAAGGTGCTGCGCGGGCTGGAGCTGAGCCCCGTGCACCAGGTGCTCATCGAAGAGTCCATCTTCGGCTGGAAAGAGTATGAGCTGGAACTGCTGCGCGACCCCAACGACACGGTGGTCATCATCTGTACCGTCGAGAATATCGACCCCATGGGAGTGCACACCGGCGACTCAGTCACCGTAGCGCCCTCACAGACGCTCACCGACAAGCAGTTCCAGATGCTGCGCGACGCCGCCATCAAGATGATGAACTCCATCGGCGACTTCGCCGGGGGCTGTAACGTGCAGTTTGCGGTGGAGCCGGGCAGCGACCGCTTCGTGGCCATCGAGATCAACCCCCGGGTGAGCCGCTCCTCGGCGCTCGCCTCTAAGGCGACGGGCTATCCCATCGCCAAAATCGCCACCAAGCTGGCCGTGGGCTACACCCTCGACGAACTACCCAACCCGATTACCGGCGTCTCCTCGGCCTGCTTCGAACCCTCCATCGACTACGTAGTGGTGAAGGCGCCGCGCTTTAACTTTGAGAAATTCCCCGGTGTAGATGAAGAACTTACCACCCAGATGAAAGCCGTGGGCGAAGTGATGTCCATCGGCCGCAACTTCCCCGAAGCGCTCAACAAAGCGTGGCAATCGCTGGAGATCGGCCGCGCAGGTCTGGGAGCCGACGGCTACGAGAAACTAGACCGAAAGTACGTGCGCGAACGCCTGCTGAAGCCCTACTGGGACCGCCTGCTGAACATCCGCAACGCCTTCAAGCTGGGAGCGTCGGTCGAAGAGATCGCCGACATCACCAGCGTCGACCCCTGGTTTCTGCAGCAGATCCGCTACATGGTCTCGCTGGAAAACCGCACCGAGGGACAATCGCTCGATACCATATCCAAAGATGACCTTTATGAACTAAAACAAGCCGGCTTCAGCGATACGCAGATCGCCTGGATGCTGAGCCAGAGCAACGGCGAAGCCACCGAATACGAAGTGCGCGAAAAACGCAAGGAGATGGGCCTTAAGCCGGTCTTCAAGCTGGTGGATACCTGCGCCGCCGAATTCCCCGCCGAGACGCCCTACTACTACTCTTCCTACGAGGGAGAGACCGAGAGCGAGGTCAGCGACAAGAAGAAAGTGCTGATCCTGGGCAGCGGACCCAACCGCATCGGGCAGGGCATCGAATTCGACTACTCCTGCGTACACTCGGTGATCGCGGCCCAGGAAATGGGCTACGAAGCCATTATGGTAAACTGCAATCCCGAGACGGTCTCTACCGACTTCGATATTGCCGACAAGCTCTACTTCGAACCGGTCTACTGGGAGCGCGTGCTCGACATCATCGAATATGAGAAGCCCGAGGGCGTAATCCTGCAGGTCGGCGGACAGACCGCCCTGAAACTCGGAAAGCGCTTTGTAGAGGAGGGCATCAAGATATTCGGGACACCCTTCGAGAAGATCAACTTCGCCGAAGACCGCGGCGCATTCTCCAAATTCCTGACCAAACTGGACATCCCCTTCCCCGACTACGGCACCGCGCGTACGGTGGAGGAGTCGCTCGAAATCGCCGACAAGATAGGCTATCCTGTTCTGATCCGGCCCAGCTACGTGCTCGGCGGACAGGGCATGCGCATCGCCATCAAGCAGGATGAGCTGGAGCGCTACACCGAATCGATACTAAAGACCCATCCAGAAAACGATTTTCTGATCGACAAATACCTGGAGCAGGCCGTGGAGGTGGATGTGGATTCGGTCTACGACGGCGAACAGCTCCATATCGCCGGCATCATGCAGCACATCGAACCGGCCGGCGTGCACTCCGGCGACTCTACGGCAGTGATCCCGACCTACTCGCTCAGCGACAAGGCGCTGGATCTCATTCGCGAGTACCAAGAGCGTATCGCCAGCGAGATGGGCGTTGTCGGATTCCTAAATGTGCAATACGCCGTCAAAGGCGACAAGGTATATGTGCTGGAAGCCAATCCGCGCTCCACGCGCACTATCCCCTTCCTGGCCAAAGCGACGGGACGGGCCGAAGCGCAGATAGCCGTAAAAGTGATGCTCGGCGCCAAACTAAACGATTTTTCCAAAAAAGAACTCACGTCGACGCTTAAAGGCTGGGCCATAAAAGAGCCGGTCTTCCCCTTCGACAAATTCCCCGAGGTGAAAAAAGAGCTTGGACCCGAGATGAAGTCAACCGGCGAAACGATCTACTTTATGGAAGACTTCAATGACGAGCACTTCAAGAAACCCTTCGAGTTCAAGAACCTATACTTGAGTAAGTAAGGCCACAGATTTCACAGAATTTTTGTAAGGAATGGTTCCTTCACCGGTCTGACCTTAGAAACACAATTTATTTAATGGAACGCCGAGGGCACAGATGCAGCGGTTGATCGCTGATAATAAATTTTATCCGTGCCGTTCCGCAGTACCTGCGAACTCCGTGTTCCATTCCAAGTAGCACAACTATTATGAATGAAAAAGACGTTTTACAGAATGTATTCGGTTATGAATCCTTCCGGCCGCTGCAGGAGGAAGTAATCCGGCAGGTGCTGGGCAAAAAAGACGCCCTGGTCATCATGCCTACCGGCGGCGGCAAGTCGATTTGCTACCAGATTCCGGCCGTTATTTTCGACGGATTGACTATCGTAATCTCCCCGCTCATCTCTCTGATGAAAGATCAGGTGGAACAGCTGGAACAGTTCGGCATACCGGCGGTCTGCCTTAACAGCGCTATCAGCGAGGAAGAGTATTCCGCCAATATCCAAAAACTGAAAGCCGGCGAAGTGGATCTCCTCTACCTGGCGCCCGAGACCCTGCTGATGTCCCGCACCCGCAAGCTGGTCTCGGAGCTTAAGATCGACTGCTTCACCATCGACGAAGCGCACTGCATCTCGGAGTGGGGTCACGACTTCCGCCCGGAATACCGCCAGCTGGCTGAAGTACGCAAGGATTTTCCCGATGCCGCCTGCCTGGCACTGACAGCGACAGCCACCCCGCGTGTCCGCCAGGACATCAAGGAGACGCTGGGCATGGACGATTCCGAGACCTATCTGGCCAGCTTCGACCGGAAGAACCTCTTTTTGAAGATCGCCGACAAGGACGACCCTACCGAACAGGTGCTCGACTTTCTCTACACCCGCAAGAAGCAGTCCGGCATCATCTACTGCTTCTCCCGCCGTCAGGTAGACGAGCTGTATGTGGACCTTAAAAAAGAGGGGCACTCCGTCAAGCCCTATCACGCCGGGCTTTCGGAGACTGTCCGCAACCGCAACCAAGAGGCCTTTATACGTGACGACGTCAACATCATCGTCGCCACCATCGCATTCGGCATGGGCATCAACAAGCCTGACGTGCGTTTTGTAGTGCATTACGATATGCCCAAGAATATCGAATCCTATTACCAGCAGATCGGGCGTGCCGGGCGCGACGGGCTTCGGGCCGACTGCCTGCTGCTGTTCAGCTACTCCGACACGCAGAAGATCCGCTACTTCATCAATCAGAAAGAGGGCGACGAAAAGAAAGTGGCCGAACAGCACCTCAATGCCCTGCTGAAATTTCTGGAGAGCCGGGAGTGCCGCCGCAAGCCGCTGCTCAAATACTTCGGCGAAACCTATGAGAAAGACGAATGCAACATGTGCGACAACTGCATCGCCGCCGACGCTGATGTGGAGGATTTGACCGTTCAGGCCCAGAAGTACCTCTCCTGTATCGTCCGCACCGAAGAAACCTACGGCGCCAACTACATCGCCGACCTCTTGCGGGGATCCAAAGCCAAGAAAGTGCTTGAAAACGGGCACGACGAACTTTCAACCTACGGCATTGGAAAAGAGTGGTCCAAAACACAGTGGGTCCAGCTTTCCAGGCTGCTGATCCGGCAGGACTACCTGAAGAAGCACCCCAAACACGGCAGCCTGAAGCTGGAAGAGCCCGCCAGACTGGTACTCAAAGGCGAAGAAAATGTCTTCGGCACCCTCGACCGCACCGCCGCCACCGTGGACGGCAAAACCGTATCCCGCACCAGCGACGACGTGCAAAACAAATATGATGAGAAGCTCTTCGAGCTGCTGCGTCAGAAACGCAAAGAGGTGGCCGATGAACAAGGCATTCCGCCCTATGCCGTCTTTCCCGACACGACGCTGATGGAGATGGCCTACTACTTCCCGCAGGACGAGGAGCACATGCTGCAGATCTACGGGGTGGGCTCCACCAAGCAGAAGCGTTATGGCAAGATGTTCGGGCGCATCATCTCGGATTACTGTGAAGAGAACGACCTGGAAGAGAAGGAAAAGACACTCAAGAAGCGGGCCAGGAAATCAGCCAAGACCGAGAAGCACGTCCGCGTGGCCGAAGCTTTCAACGACGGACAGTCCATCGAACACCTGGCCGAGGAGTACGGCGTCAAGGACAGTACCATCCTGCGCCACCTTAAGAAATACCTCGAAGAGGGCAACGACTTGCGGGCCGACGGCATCGCCGAAGCATCCTCCCTCTCCATGCGCAAACGCGACGAGGTGATGAAGACCATGGATGAGGTAGGGCCCAATTTGCTGCGGCCTCTCTACGACGCCCTCGACAAGGAAGTGAATTACAACGAGCTGCGCGTGCTGCAGCTGTACTACCTGGCGCAGGAATAAATTCAACAAACAACGGCTGTCATCCTGAGCGAAACGAAGTGGAGCCGAAGGATCTCGACTTGATAAGCAATAGCTTTTTCAGGGGATCTCCTTTCATACCGGGAGATCCTTCGACTGCGTCCACCTACGCGAAAGCTACGGTGTACTCCGCTCCCCGAGTGGTCGGGACAGGCAGGATGACTGCCAATTAACATACCCATATGACCGCTCAAAGCGGTCAGACGGGTATTA
Source organism: uncultured Balneolaceae bacterium (assembly GCA_964457025.1). GTDB lineage: Bacteria > Bacteroidota > Rhodothermia > Balneolales > Balneolaceae > CAYWDK01. Next base: position 31,835 of record CAYWDK010000005.1, read on the forward strand.
AAACCTATAACCCAGATTCACCCCGCCGAGCAGGATCGCACCCTCGCCGACCTCCTCGCCCTCGGTATGCACGTTGATCTCGTAACCGAAAGAGACCGTCGGCATCAACAGCCAATTGCTGCGGCTATTCAGCAGGTTATAGCCCGCCTCCAAAGTCGGTTGAAATACCGTAATATCAGTTGACCCCGATCGGCTTGGACTATCATCCCGCCAGTCGATATCCATCAACCAAAAATCGGTACGGGCGCCCAGAAAAAGGCCTTCCAGGCCGTCTTTCAGATAATAGCGATAGCCCACACCGAAGCCGGGCCCGCCGCCCCTTTCGTTGTCATGCTTCCCGAAATCGCCGCGCCTGGCGATATTCCAGCCCAGCCGCAGGTTGAGCTCCTGCCGGCTGCCCAGCCCGACACCTCCGCGCACGCCCAGGATCACCCCTGCCGGATAGGCCTGCAACTCAATACCGATATTCGGCGCGTTTTGGGCGGTTGCGGATGGCGGTGTACCAATCACCCACATGATCAGAAAGGCGAAGAAATATGATAAGGATTTTTTCATAGCGGAATTTTATAGTCGGACGACTTACAGGGAGAACCTATTACTCCGGAACCCAATGCAATATTGCGATTATACATCAATAGAAAAAATCAGGCTGTGTATCAATGACTGCCACATCTGAAACGATCTTTTCTTATCATTGGACTGCAGTACCTTAAAGCTAAAAACGCTATCTCAATGGACCAACGCACGCTTATTGTTGCATTCGGGGGGATGTCGCCCGAACATGAAGTCTCGGTGCTGAGCGCCATGCAGGCCATCGCCGCGCTGAAAGAGACCGATTACCGCCTTATCCCGCTCTATATCACCAAATCGGGCCGGTGGCTGACCGGGGACCCCCTCCTCGAACTGGAAAACTATCAGGATCTCGACAAACTCCGCGAACAGGCCACAGAATGCACCTTCTCGCACGACGACCTCGGCAGGCCGGTACTGCTCGAAACAGAGAAAAAAAGCTTCTTCTCCAAACCGTCGCAATACCCGGTTTACGCCCTCATCCCCGCCTTCCACGGCTCCGAGGGAGAGAACGGCGCCTTCCAGGGCACCTGCGAGATGTACAACATCCCCTATGGAGGAAGCGGTGTACTGGCTTCGAGCATAGGCATGGACAAGATGAAAGCCAAGGAGCTGTGCCGCGCCCACGACATCCCGGTAGTGGCCGGGGTCGACTTTACCGAAAAAGAGTGGGAGGAAAGCAGGAAATCGTTGCTCAGCGATATTGAACAATTGAACTATCCCGTGATCGTCAAGCCGGTTTCGCTGGGCAGCAGCATCGGCGTAGCCCGGGCAAAGGAACAAGGCGAGCTGATTGAGGCGGTCGAAACCGCCTTCCGCTACGACAATAACCTTATGGTTGAAAAGGCGGTTACGCCGCTTATGGAGATCAACTGCTCGGTGCTGGGACTCGAAGACGACGCCCGCGCCAGCGTCTGCGAGCGTCCCCTGGGCAAGGAAGAGACCCTCTCCTTCGAGGACAAATACCAGAGCGATTCCGGCAGCGGCAAAGGCATGGCTTCGGCCGACCGCGTCATCCCGGCCGACATCCCCGATGAACTCAGCCAAACCATTCGGGACCTCTCGCTGCGCATCTTCAAGACCTTCCGCGCCGGCGGGGTAGCCCGGCTCGACTTCCTGGTAAATGCCGGCACACACAAGGTCTTTTTCAACGAAATCAACACCATCCCAGGGTCGTTTTCTTTCTATCTGTGGGAAGAAAGCGGAATGAATATGAAAGAATTGATGCTTGAACTGGTAGATATCGCCCTTCGCCGCCACAAGCAGCGGACGGGACGCATTCGCAGCTACGACACCAACCTGCTTAACGAGAAGGCCGTGCACGGCATCAAGGGACTGAAGGGAACCAACGACTGATTATTATGAAAGAGAAAAAATCTCAAAAACCGACGAACAAACTCAAGACGGTATTCCGGCATCCGTTTCTTCTGCTAGCCGCCATTCTGATGCTTTTCGCTTCCTGCAAGCAGCCCGAGACCATCGTTGTGACAGAGAGCCCCAGAACCGGAACGCGGACCGACACCGCCGCACAGCAATCACCAGCTCCGGGCACCGCAACCTTCCGCCAGCTCAACATCGGTGAGATCAACCGTATTCCATCGATGGACCCGCTTTTTGCCGATAACACCTCCGCCATGCGCACGCTTCAACTCGTCTATGAAGGCTTGGTGCGTTACAACCAAAACGGCGGCATCGAACCGGGCCTGGCTAAATCGTGGACCGTGAACAGTGACTCGCTCAGCTACCGATTCAACCTGCGCACCGACGCTTTTTATCACGACAGCGATGTCTTCAGCACGGGTACCGGCCGCAAGATGGTGGCCGGTGATGTCCGCTTTGTCTTTGAACGCATGGCCAAACTGACAGTACCTAAGGAGGCCGCAAGGCTTTTTATGGGGATCAGAGATTTTGAATCCTATTACCGTGAGCAGCACTATGTACTGAATCCCGCCGACCGCCAACTGAAAAGCGTCAGCGGTATACAGACGCCCAACGACTCTACCGTCGTCTTCAATCTGCGGGAAAAAGATCCAAACTTTTTGCAAAAACTGGCTTCTCCCTACGCACTTATTTACCCCAAGGAAGCAGCCCGTGACGGCGGGCCGGGTTCCTTTGCAGCCGTCGGTACCGGCCCTTTCACACTTTCGCGCCAGCGAGGCGATTCCGTTTTTGTCTTCGGAAGAAACCAAGACTACTACATAGATGGCCAGCCGAAACTGAACCGGGTGGATGTAATCGTCAAGCAGAACGAATCACACCTCTTCCGTGACCTCGCCAGCGGACAGATCCACTTCATCCCGGAACTGGGTCCGCAGACAGCCGAAGGCATACTCAACGAGAACGGCGAACTGGAAGTGAGCTACCGAAACCGTTTTGAACTGGGCTTGCCGGGTGGAAGCAGCTTACATACACTTCACTACAATACGGAGGCGCCGCTCACTACGGCTCAGGCAATGCGCATTCCCGCACTGGTCGACAGCTCTTTTACCTTTAGCAATATTCCCGGCAATCTTGTTAATCTGGAGACCTACTCTTCAAGCAGTGACACCGTTGCCGGCAGCCTGCCAAGCACCATCTATACCGCCTATACCTCTGACAACTTTTCCAAGCTTTTTTTCGCCGAGTTGAACCGGCGGCTGAACAAGGAGAATGTCAACCTTCGTATGCTGACTATCCGCACGCCGACGCGAGAAACCTCGCTCTACTTCACACACTTTATCCCGATGTACGAGGGACACAACCGGACGGACGGATTAGTGACCGACGCCCTGATCGACTTCCAGGTCTTCCGCACGGCCTTGCAGATCGACAGCATCGAAGGGCTTCCCTACAACGATATCCTCTGGTGGATGGACCTGCGCACCGCCACCCTGCCCGGAATTGACAACCTCTGATTGCACCGACCATGAAACTGGCCGTCATAGCAAATCCCAAAAAGTATTCGGTTAAGGAGCCCTTTCAGCGGACGCTGGGCTGGGCTGACAAGCAGGAAGAAGTGCACGTCATCTTCAACCGCGAACTGCAGGAATTGTATGAGGGAGAGGAGCACCCTTCGGCGGTGGCTGTCGATACCGAAGCCGAAGCCATCGACCTGGGCGATATCATCGTGGCGCTGGGCGGCGACGGCACCATGCTCTACACCGCACGGCTTATGAAGAACATCTCCAAGCCCATCCTGGGCGTCAACAGCGGCCGGCTGGGCTTCATGGCCTATACCCAGAAAGAGAACCTGGAGAAGGCCCTGGAGTGCCTGCAGACCGGCAATTACCGGCTTGACAAGCGCTACATGCTGGAGGCCGAAGACGGTGACGGCAACATCTACCACGCGCTCAACGAATTTCTCTTTTCCAAGAAAGACTCCACCTCGATGGTCACGGTGGAGGCGGAGTATGACGATATGTTCATCAACAAATACTGGGCCGACGGGCTGATCGTCGCTTCGCCAACCGGCTCCACCGCCTACAACCTCTCGGCCAACGGGCCGATCGTGATGCCGAACACCGACGTAATGGTGCTCAATCCCATCAACCCGCACACCCTGACGACGCGTCCCCTGGTGCTGCCTTCGGACAAGTCGCTGAAGGTGACCGTGAGGGAACAGCAGCACGAAGTTCTGTTTTCTTATGACGGCGAAATTTATGAAATTCAGGCCTACCCGTTCCAGGTAGAGATCCGGCGCTCGAACTTCACCATCGACCTCGTCGAGCTCCCCGACCAGAGCTACTTCGAGACGCTCCGCAACAAGCTGATGTGGGGTATGGATTTCAGGAAGGGGGAGTAGAGGGCACGATCTACGCAGTGTCATTCCGAGCGAAGCGAGGAATTGCAAACGAAGCAAAAATAAAGGCTGGAGATTAGAAGTTGGAAGTTGGAAGTTGGAGGTTAGAGATTGGATGATCTAAGTTATGGCCGGTATCGGGGGAGTAGTTATGATAAAGTCTTACAAAGATCTGGACGTTTATAATCTGTCGTATGAAGTAGCCATGGAAATTTTTGAACTGACCAGAAACTTCCCCAGAGAGGAACAATATTCCTTAACTTCCCAGCTGATACGTTCATCCCGGTCGGTAAGTGCCAACATCAGTGAAGGGTGGGCAAAAAGAAATTACGAGAACTATTTCAAGCAACACCTGATCCATGCTTTGGGATCAAACTCAGAAACCATAAGCTGGTTGTCATTTGCGAAAGACTGCAATTATATACCGGAGGAAAAAGCGGTAAAACTGACAAAGAAGTTGAATCAGGTTGGGAAAGTGCTAACCAAGCTGCATCAAAACTGGCAAACTTTTGACCAATAATGATGAAGATTCTAACTTCCAACTTCTAACTTCCAGTGTCCGGCGCTATTTAATCTGAACTGAAGCTTTTTCAAACACTAACTAATATTAAACCCAACCCGAAATCATTATGAAAGTAACAGTAGTTGGTGCCGGCGGCAATGTCGGTTCAACCGTATCACTGGCCATCGCACAAGGCGACTTCGCCAAGGAAGTGGTGATGGTCGACATCGTCCAGGAACGCGACGGCGATAAGATCTATCCCTCCAAGGGCCGCGCGCTCGACCAGTGGGAATCGGCTCCCATCCACCAGTTCGATACCAAGCTGACCGGTACCGTCGATTATAAAGACACCGCAAACTCCGACGTATGCGTAATCACTGCCGGCGTGCCGCGCCGTCCGGGCATGAGCCGCGATGATCTGCTCGAGACCAACGCCAACATCGTGCAGAGCGTAGTAGAACAACTCGTCGAGCACTCCCCTAACACTATTTTGATTATCGTCTCCAATCCGCTGGACGTTATGGCGCAGGTCGCCCTCGAGACCAGCGGCTTCGACTCGAAGCGCGTGATGGGTATGGCTGGCATCCTGGATACAGCCCGATACCGCGCCTTCCTGGCCGAAGAGCTGGACGTATCGCCCAAGGATATACAGGCGCTGCTGCTCGGCGGACACGGCGACACCATGGTGCCGCTGCCGCGCTTCACTACCATCGCCGGCATGCCGGTGACCCAGTTCATCGACGAAAGCAAGCTGGAAGCCATTGTGGAGCGCACCAAGAAAGGCGGAGGCGAGCTGGTCAACCTGATGGGTACCTCGGCCTGGTACGCGCCCGGCGCCGCAGCCGCACAGATGGTGGAAGCCATCATGCTCGACCAGAACCGCATCTTCCCCTGCGCCGCCCACCTGAACGGCGAATACGGGCAAAAAGACCTCTTTTTGGGCGTGCCCGTCAAGCTGGGACACGGCGGTATCAAGAAGATAATTGAGGTTGACTTAAACGAAGAAGAACAGCAACTTTTAGATACATCAGCCGAGCACGTTCACTCTGTGCTCAAGGAGTTCCGAGCGCTGATGGACAAATAGAATAAACCGCAATAAACGAAGAACCAATAGGCTTCTTCACTACTTGCACCTGATTTAAGCGAAAAGGCTCTGCAGACCACAGCAGAGCCTTTTTGTTTTTCTATAAGTGCCTGGACTAGAACAAACCCGTTATCGTCCCGTCGTCACCCACATCCATATTGACGGCGGCGGGATGCTTGGGCAGGTCTTCTACATCGCTTCGGGATGCTCGCGGAGAGACCGTTGTTTTAGGACCTACAAATCGCTAAGGCGCGCTTACTAGCTCGAGCTCTTCGGCTACCAGGCCCTTTTCATTTTCAACCAGGTCAAACTCAAAGATGAGCTCGCGGCTGGGAAGGTAGCTGGTGTCGAAATTCTCTTCGAACTGGGAAATGTGGGAAAAGACCGTCTCGTAAGGCGAGCGGTTAAAGCGAGAATCGGTCACCCAGAGGTTGTCGTCGATCTCCTCCAGGTAGCGCATAAAGCCGTAGCCGTCTTCATGGGAGAAGTCGTAACAGACGCCGCGCACCCGTGAGCCGACCTTGCCCCATTCATAAGGAGAGTCGATGGGCAGCATGCCGGGGATAAGGTAACCGGACATGTAGAGGTCGGCCTCCTTCTTCAGCTGAGACGATACATTGTCGAAACCGACCAGCTCCACGCGTGTGCCCTCCTCTTGCACGGCACGAATCACCCTCACATAACTGCCATTGCCGGTGAGGACGATCATCTTGTCGAGGTTGCGCGCCTGTTTCACCATGTCGACAGCCATATCCATGGCTACGGTCGACTTGGTGATGGTCTCACCGGTCTCGGGATCGCTGTAATACTGCACGGGACATTCGATCACTTTGTATTCGAAATCGCGCAGCACTTCGCTGAAACGAGCGGTTTTTCTCTTGTACTCCTCTTCCTTCTTGGCACGCCGCTCGTCATAGGCTACGTAAACATTCATGCGAACCGGGGTCGAGCCGTCGCGGCAGGCGAATTTGCGGAGGATGTCGTAGCGAAGGCCGTATCCGCCGTTCATGGTCACGTTCACTGCATCGACGAATACGCCGGTCTTATTGGCTGAATAGGAATCCATAATACTTTCTGAAGTAAACCTTTTTTGAAAATGATTTTGAATAGTCGCTCTTGGGAAATTGTAGCTCGGGTATCCAAAATTTAGTTTTACAATATTTGGAGAGACACCCCTCGTCCCGACCACTGTCGGGACACTCCCCTCCAGGGGAGACTTATGAGCTGAAATAGTATCCAGCTGCCTTAAGAGGAGACCTCAGAGTCGGCAGCCTTGTCAGTCGGTTTCCAAGCCAGGACGGCCATGGCTCCGACACCTGTTATTAACAGGAGAAAACCGCTTATCCATTCCGAACCGGTCCACTGGGTGAGGGAAGGCTGGACCAGCAGGCAGCCCAGCGCAACGACCAGCATCAGGAAGCCGCGGGGCAGTGAATAGGGCACGGCATAGACCTTGCGGCTGTGTCGGTAAAGCAGCATCGCCATTGCGGCGTAGCTGAGCAGTGTAGCCCATGCCGAGCCTGCCATGCCGAAGAAGGGAATCAGCGCCAGGTTGGCGATCACCGTAATGGCGGCTCCCGTCAGCGTGATCCTGGGTAACACTTTCGTTTCTTCTTCTATAAAAATGCCGGCAGAAAAGTTGATGTACCATCCCTGAAACCAATAAGCTCCCAAAAGGATGGGAACGATATTGAGCCCCATCCAGTAATCCTGTCCGATAAGATAGGCATCGAGCAGGGGCACCTTGATCTGCACGATCTGTTCCACGAAGAGGGCTACACCCAGAAAGACCGCGCCGGCGGCAACATTAAAGTAACGGAAGACGTCGCTATAGAGCTTCTGGGCGTTGGGGTCGTCGGCATGCCTCAAAAAGAAAGGCTGCCAGGCCATGCGGAACATCTGTACCAGCAGCAGCATGAAGACTCCCAGCTTGTAACAGGCGTTATAGATGCCCACAATCGACTCGGGCGTATACTCGATGCCGTACAGCTCGATGATGGTATCCTGGGAGAGGTAGTTGTTAAGCATGAAGCGGTCGAGCGTCTCGTTGATGGCATAGCCCAGTCCGGCCGGCACAAAAGGCAGGCCGAATTTTAGCGCCTTGTCAAAGATAGCACGGCTCCAGCTGCCGCCCATCATGCGTGCGGTAAGGATCCAGAGCAGGATGGTAGTGGCACCGGAGGCAATCAGGTTGGCGACGAAGACCGCCTCGATGCCCCAGCCCAGGCCGAGGATCAGGTAGAAATTGAGGGCGATGTTGACCAGCACGTTGCCGGTGCGAATGGCGGCAAAGAGCACGCTCTTGCGTACCAGCCGGAGCTCGGCAAAGGGTACGATGGAGAGGGTATCGAACCAGAGGATGCCGATCATCAGGAGGTAGAAGTCCCTGGTCTCCGGACCCAAACTCATCAGCGGCATGAAGGCGGGGGCCAGTATCCAGAGCAGGAATGCGAGCACCGAGCCGCCGGCCAGCAGGCTCAGCTGCAGTGTCTTAAAAACGTCACGCGCCTTTTCGCGGTCTTTGGCATAGCGCAGATAAGCCGACTCCATCCCGAAGGTAAAGACCACATTGAGAAAGGTAATGGCGGCGTAGATGAGTCCGACGATACCGTACTGCGCCGGCTTGAAGACGTCCGTATAGAAAGGCACCAACAGATAGTTGATGAACCGCGCCAGCACGCTGCTGATGCCGTACACCAGGGTATCCGAAAGTAATTCCCGTAGTTTCTTCAATGGATTGTGTTTAAGTCAGTCTTCGCCTCACCGGTCTGACCGGTGCAACCGCTCCATAGCATATACTCCCAAAACATAACTCTGTTTCCCGAAACCGGTGATGATGCCGTCAGCCATCTCGCCGGTCAGCGTCCTGCTTCGAAATTCCTCGCGGGCGTGGATGTTGGAAAGGTGCACTTCTACCACCGGGATCTCCAGCAGCTCCAGGGCGTCACGGATGGCGACTGAAGTATGCGTATAGCCCCCAAAGTTGGCGATGAGTCCGTCGTAGCCGCTCTCTACCAGCGACTGCACCGCCTCCACCAGCTCCCCCTCCAGGTTACTCTGAAAAAAGGTCATCTCGTAGTCTGGAAATTCGTCGATCAGCATCTGCTCGATATCTTCGAGGGTGTCGCTTCCGTACTGCTCGGCATCCCGCTTTCCCAGCATGTTCAGGTTGGGGCCATTCAATACAAACAATTTCATAGCTTCACCTCGTCGCTGATAAGTCCGGCAATTTCTTCCATCCGCTCTTCACTGACGTGCACATTATGCCCCAAAGCCATAGTCTGGTGAATTTCATAGAGTGGCACCAGGTGGATGTGGGCGTGCGGCACTTCCAATCCCTGTACAATAACTCCCGTCCGCAAGGGCGACAAGGCGCGGTCGATGCCTTTGGCCACTTTCTGTGCAAAAGCCATCGCTTCGGCCACAGCTTCCCCCGGGAGATCGAAAAAATAGTCGGTCTCCTCTTTGGTTACTACCAGCGTATGGCCTTCCGCAATCGGGTTGATGTCGAGAAAAGCAAAATGGCGATCGTCTTCCGCAATCTTGTAGCAGGGAATCTCGCCATTAATAATTTTGGTGAAAATCGTTGCCATGGTTGCTGTAAGCGGTTTATTTCCGATTTGTTTCAATGATAGGTGTTTGAAGCCAGAAATACTATTCCGTTAACATTTACTAAAACCCCCGGTTTTGGTAAATACGTAATCATTTTTCAGCCTTAACAAACCCCCGGGAGTTTTTGGCAACCTCTCCCTCCTCCATTCCCCAGTCCAGATAACCCAGCACCTCCGACAACACCAGGAAGGCGGCACCCTTCTTCATCGCATCGGGAAAAGTAACCGTCGCCAGTTCGTACAGGCTGAACGGCTTCTCCGCCAGCATCCGCTTTATTTTTTCGTACCGTTTCTCATGCTCGGTCAGATGGTGCCCGGCCACCTCGCGAATGTTTTCGATAAAGTCACCGTGGCCCGGTAAAATGGTCCCTTCCAGCTCCCGCATCCATCGCAGCGAATCGCGGTACTGCAACAGGCTGCGGTTGCGGCGACCAGTATCGGGATCGAAATTGATAAGCGCGTTGGTGCTGATGTGGCCCAGCAGCACATCCCCGCCGAAGGTTATCCCTCCTCCCCCGGCAGGATAGAACACCAGGTGGCCGGGCGCGTGGCCGGGCACATGCTTCACGACGTACTCCAGCTCTCCCGAGCTCAGCACATCGCCCTCTTCAACCCACTCCGGCTCGATGGGTAGCTGGTACTGTTGCAGCCAGTCGAGCTGGCCGGTCATCATATCTATAAGTCCTTGAGGTATTTCCTGCTCCTTAAAAAAAGCCTCGAAAAGGTCGCCGTCGTCATTGCCGGCGAAGTTAGCCCGCTCTTTGGCGTGGCCGTAGGCCACTGCGCCCGATTTATCAGCCAGCAGTGCCGCCTGGCCGAAGTGGTCCGGATGCCCGTGCGTAAGCCAGATCTCGTCTATATCCCGGATACCAAGCCCCTGCCCTTTCAAAGCCGTCTGTAAAATTTCGAGCGCTTCTTCCGCCCGGTGTCCGCAATCGACGAGCACGATCTTTTCGTCTTTGATGAGGTAGCTGTACACATCCCCCACGGCAAAAGGCGTCGGGATTCGGATGGGAAAAACCTTTCCGGAAAGAAATGACGGTTGCAGCACGTAATGATTCCATTTGTTGAGGGTTCTCTATTCAGCCGAAAGGTATCGAATATGAAGCTGAATTCTTACCGCACCCTCCCGAAGACGGGAGATCTATTTTTTCGGGAATTCGGTTTGAAATTAATTCTGTTAAAGCCGTATATTTGGAATCTGTTTTAAAACCGAAGAGTCGGTAGCTCAGATGGTAGAGCAACGGCCTTTTAAGCCGTGGGTCGAGGGTTCGATCCCCTCCCGACTCACCAGAATGCTTCTTCGTTCTCAACACGAAGTTTAGCATTAACTCTCTCTCAAGCCCCTGACGGTTGATAGCCACAGGGGCTTTTATTTTTCAGCTATAACGATTTTCCTTATGGAATTACAACCCCCTCACACTCGTTAAGCTAGTACACTGAATTTTTCATCCGGATGGTATGATCCGCACATAAATCATTATATGCCCGATCAAAACAAGGAAAATTCAAATCTCAACAAACCGCCCGAAGCCCCCGAAGATGGGCCGCAACGTCCCCGGGGACCGGGCAGTCAAAAGCAACGCTATTTCTTCTGGATACTGCTGGCCGGCCTGTTTATCGTCTGGCTGGTGAGTTCGCAATCCGGCCTCTTTGGCGGACCGCCCAATATCGAATACAGCACCTTCCGCACCCAGCTGCAAGAGGGCAACATCGAGAAGGTGACGATCAAAGGTGACGAGGTTCATGCACAGCTTCGCAAGCAGACCGTCCTCAAGGCAACCGAGCAGGACACTGTCCAGGCCTCCGAATTTATCACCTATATCCCCTCTTTCGGCGACGACGCACTGATGAGTATGCTCGAAGAGCATTCGGTAACCGTCGAGACCGTTCCCGAAAGCGGATTCAACTGGTGGACCGTATTGCTGTGGGGCATCCCGCTCTTCTTCCTCTTTCTCATCGGCATGCAGTTTTTCCGTCAGATGCAGATGCAGGGGAAAAACATGTTCAATATCGGCAAGAGCAAAGCCAAGCTGCAGGATGCCGAAAAAGTGGACACGACCTTTGAAGATGTCGCAGGCCTAAAGGGAGCAAAAACCGAACTCAAAGAAATTATCAGTTTTCTGAAGAACCCCGGACAATTTGATGCACTGGGTGGCGAAATTCCCCGTGGCGTATTGCTCGTCGGCCCTCCGGGCACGGGTAAGACACTGCTCGCACGTGCCGTGGCGGGCGAAGCGGGCGTGCCCTTCTTTACCATCACCGGCTCCGACTTTATGGAGATGTTTGTCGGCGTAGGCGCCAAGCGCGTGCGCGACATGTTCAACAAAGCCAAGGCCAAGTCCCCCAGCATCATCTTTATTGACGAACTTGATTCCATCGGCCGCAAACGCGGCGCCGGGCTTGGCGGCGGACACGATGAGCGTGAACAGACCCTCAACCAGATGCTTTCCGAGCTCGATGGTTTCGAAGCCAACGAGGGCGTCATCGTGATGGCGGCCACCAACCGGCCCGACATCCTTGACAAAGCCTTGCTGCGTCCCGGCCGCTTCGACCGGCAGATCACCGTGAACCTGCCCACGCAGCAGCATCGCGAGGAGATCCTGAATATCCATGCCAAGAACAAGAAGCTTTCGGATGAAGTGGACCTGGAAGAGATCGCGCGCTCCACTCCCGGCTTCAGTGGGGCCGACCTGCGTAACCTGCTGAATGAGGCGGCGCTGCTTGCGGCACGGCACAAGCGAAAGGAAATACTGCAGAGAGATATCGACCAGGCACGCGACAAGGTGATGATGGGCCTCAAGCGCGAAGGCATCCGGCTGAGCGACGAAGAGAAGGAGATGCTGGCCTACCACGAGGCCGGCCACGCCATCGTCGCGGCTTGTTTGCCCAATGCCGATCCCATCCACAAGGTAACCGTGATACCGCGCGGCAAAGCGATGGGCGTGACCCAGCAGCTGCCCGAAAAAGAGAAGCTGCTCTATAAAAAAGAGTATATGCTCGACCGCATGGCCGTGATCATGGGCGGACGTGCCGCAGAGGAGCTCATCTTCGATACCGCCACAAGTGGTGCCGAAAACGACCTCAAGCAGATCACCAAACTGGCCCGCAAGATGGTACTCGACTGGGGCATGAGCGAGAAGTTCGGCAACATGGCTTTCGGGGGACAGCGGGAACAGGTCTTTCTGGGCGAAGAGCTGGGCAGTCAGCGCGAATACAGCGACAGTACCGCCCGCGAAATCGACCAGGAAGTAAAACGTATCCTCGAAGAGTCTTACCAGAAAGCGGTAGATACCATCACCGAACACCGCGACATACTGGACAAGCTGGCTAACGAGCTGCTTGAGAAGGAAGAAGTTTCGGGCAGTACGGTGATGGAATGGATTGAGGCCAAAAAAGACGGCCATGCCAAGAAAGAAGAGAATGAACGGGAAAAGAAGAAGGAAAAAGAAAACGAATCTACCGAATAACCACTAAACGGGAGCACCGATGAACAGCTACAAAATTATTTTTGAAAGCGGCAACGAAGAGATCATCAGGGCAAGCGCTGTGGAACGCAACAATGTGCTTGAAAAAATTATTGTAAAGGACGAAAATGGCGAGGAGGTCGAGGAACTCTTCCTGAATCCCGAACACATCTCGGCCGTCATTCCCCAATCTGTCGTCGAATAACACCTACATCCACACTTAACCAGTCTCAAATTTTATGCTCAAGGATTTTAAGGAGTTTGCCGTACGCGGCAACGTTATCGATATGGCCGTCGGTATTATCATTGGCGCTGCCTTCACCAGTGTGGTGCAGTCCCTGGTAAAAGATGTCATGATGCCGTTGCTGGGTACCATCACCACCAATATCGACTTTGCCAACGCCTACATCCTGTTGAAAGAGGGCGCCACACCGGCCCCATATGCATCGCTGCAGGCCGCCCAGGACGCCGGCGCCGTGGTCGTGAAATACGGACTCTTCATCAACGCCACCATCAGCTTTCTACTGGTGGCTTTTACCGTCTTCTTGCTGGTACGCTATATCAACAAGCTGAAGCGGCCGAAGGATACGCCGCAGCCGGTCTCTCCCGCCGTGAAGAAGTGCCCATATTGCGTCAGTGACATCGCCGTCGAAGCCAGCCGTTGCCCGCATTGTACTTCACAGCTGCAAACCGAAGCAGCGGGCGACTGACTCACATCACACAAACAGTATAACCAACAGCGAATAGAGTACCGCGCCGATTCCGGCAGCAGTAAGCGCAAGCGGGATCTGGGTATAGACGTGGTCCATCAGGTCGCAGCCCGTAGCCAGTGACGAAAGGATGGTGGTGTCGGATATGGGCGAACACTGATCACCGAAAACGCTCCCACCTATCACCGCACCGAAGCAGAGTGTCAGGAAGAATTCGTCGGGCAGTACGGCCCATGCCAGCGGAACCGCTACAGGAAATACCACCGCATAGGTACCCCAGGAAGTGCCCGTGGAAAAGGCGATAATCATGCAGAGCAACATCAGGATGCCGGGCAGGATGACGGGCGTAATCACGTCGCCGGTCAGCTCTACAATATAGGCGGCTGTACCCACCGAATCAGCCACACTCTTCAGCGAGACGGCAAGCGCCAGGATGATGGCGCCTATAGTCACACCTTTGCAACCGTCCACAAAACCCTCGATGGCGGTCTTGAGCTCCATCCCTTTGGCTAGGGCGATAAAGATGCCGGCCAGCACGGCCAGTACGAAAGCCTCGGCTATGAGCAGCGTAGGATCTTCACGGTTGCCTAATATCACAAAGGTATAGAGGTAGGGAATGATAGCCACACCCAACAGCGTGCCGATGGGCCCGAAAAAGTCGATAAGCCCCGGATTGTAGTTCTCCGGCACCTGCTGCTCGGTCAGTTCGGCAGAAGACATCGGCTCGGCATCGTCACGGTCCATCTTTCCGGTGGTTTTCACCCGCTCGATAGCAGCTCGCATCTTCTTTCCGGGAATCCACGGCAGCAGCTCCCACGCAAAAAAGAGGGTCATGAGAATAGCGATGATACCGTAGAAGTTGAAAGGCAGCGCCTGGAAAAAGAAGGCGACGCCGTCCTGCGTGGTCTCGAACATGGGGATGGTACCGATCACCAGTCCCGCCACATAGATGGGCCATACGTTGAAGGGGATGACCGTCGCCGCGGGCGATGCGGTGGAGTCGACCATATAGGATAGCTCCTCATGCGACACCTTGTGCTTATCGGCGATGGGACGTACCGTCGCGCCGGTCAACACCGTACTGATGGTGCCTCCCTGGTGAAAGACGAGGCCCATCATCCAGGTAAAGAACTTGGCACTCTTACGTCCCCGAACGATCTTGGAGCCGGCCCATTCGGCAAACTTCTCCGCGCCGCCGGTCCGTGTCCAGATGCCGATGAGGCCGCCGAGCGACCACAGATAGACCAGCAGGATCAGCGCAAAGCTCTCCGTACCGATAGAAGGAATTAGTGAACCCTGCACGATATTGAGGTTGCCCGAAATGACCCCGCCCAAGGCGATCCCCACAAAGAGCGAACTGATCACCTCCTTGGTCCAGAAGGCCAGCACGATGGCGACCAGCGGCGGCATCACCGACCAGAAACCGTAGTGGTCGCCGTATTGGGGAAATTCGTCGGCAAAAATGAGTCCCAACGCAATCAGCACCACCGTAATCGCAAGATTAACACGGTTGCCACGGGATATCCGGTCTAAAAACGAGCTCTGTGAATCCGTCATGCTATTTGTTTTACTTTATTGATTGTACTTGCGCTTCAGCTCTTCCAGATAGGCCTTCTCCCGGCTGAGGTCATCTATGGCCTTTTGTAGTTTGGGGTACAATCGATCCCGCTGGTCGCGATGGGTCTGTGTGGGCGGGTACAGCGATCCCTGGCTTACGCCGCCGCGGATCAGTCCGCCGGAAAGGCCGTAAATATCGCCGCGCAGCCCGCTCCAGGACGACTCCGTGCCGATACGCTCGGCCAGCGCCGCAACGGAATCAATGCGGGTCTTGATTTCGTCCGGCAACTCGCCTTCCCCGAAGGTACCGGCGATCTCGTCAAGTTCTTTCTTCACTTCGGTCACCTCTTTGTAGGCGTCCCAGATCCTGCGCTGCATATCGCCGACCTGCAGCAGGAACTCCTCGCGCTCTTTCCACTGCGCCTCGGTCAGCATCATCTTGGGATCGGGCTTGATATTCACCTTCTGCTTGAGATCCCTTCCGCCTGCTTTTACCGTCACCGTATAGGTGCCGGGCGAGACGAAAGGCCCGCGCGCGTCGATGGGGTGCGGCAGCTCGGGCAGGATGTTCTCGGACATCACCAGGCCTTCCTGCTCCTCATCGTCGTCATCCTCTTCGGAGGGCGGCGGCTCGTGGCGCATATCCCAGGTGAGGCGATGCATCTGTCCGCCGCTGCCGCCGCCTTTGAGCGTGCGTACCAGCTCGCCTTCGCTGTTATGCACCTGTATTTCGATGGAGTCGCTCTGCGCATCCGAATCGAGATAATAGGTAATGATAGCGCCGTGCGGCGGGTTTTCTCCGAAGTATGAATTCTGCCCCCGGTAGGAGGTTGATTTCCAATACTGCATGATTTGAGCGTCCATAATCGGGAAGAGGGTATTGGAATTGCGCATGCGGCGGCTGCCGTCGGCCCAGCCGGCCAGCGGCGTCAGGTCGTCGAAGATCCAGATGCTGCGGCCATGGGTGCCTACCACCAGGTCGCGCTCGCGCGACTGTATCTCCAGGTCGTCGTAGAGCGTGGTGGGCAGGTTGCTGCCGAAGGGCTGCCAGCTCTCCCCGGCGTCGACGGAGATAAAGAGGCCGTGCTCGGTCCCGAGGAAAAGTAAATTCGGACTCTCGGCATACTCTTCAATTACATTGACCGAACCCATGGCGGGCAGTCCGTCGGTGATTTTTTCCCAGCTCTGCCCGTAGTCGGTGGTCTTGTACACATAGGGGGCGAAGTCACCGTCGCGGTGGGCGTCGAGCGTAGCGTAGGCCGTGCCCTCGCCTGCCGCCGAAGCCTCGACACGGCTCACATAGGTGGTGTCGTTAATGCCTTCGATATGTTGAGACACCTCGGTCCAGCTCTCTCCGCGGTCGCGGCTCAGTTGTATATTGCCGTCGTCGGTGCCTACCCACAGTACATCCTGGTTCAGCGGCGATTCGGAGATGGTGGTCATCTCCCCGTAGGTAGAAGTACCGTCGTGCTTGGAGAGCATATCCTCGGTCCCTTTTACTCCCATCAGGTAGAGCGAGTCGCGGCTCTGGTTCTTGGTAAGGTCTTCCGTGCGATCCCAGCTCTGGCCTCTGTCACTGGACATAAACAGGCGGTTACCGCCATAATAGACCGTGCCGGGAATGTGCATCGACTCCTCGGTAGGTGTCACCCAGTCGAAGCGGTACTCTTCGTCTTCATCTTCAGGCTGTGGCGCTATATCCAGGAGGTCACCGGTCTCGGGATCAAGGCGTGTCATGCCGCCGTTCTGGGAACCGCCGTACACATAGCGGTAATTGAAAGGATCAGGCTGGTGGTACATGCCGTCGCCAAAACCGATCTGGCTCCAGTCGTCGTTGATGATGCCCATAAAGCGCCGCGTAGCGTTGGGTGCCATCCAGGAGTGATTGTCCTGCATACCGCCGTAAATATAATATGGGTCGCGATTGTCTACACCGATGCCGTAGAACTGCCCGATAGGGATGTTGTTGATGCGGATGTAGGTCTCGCCCATATCCCAGCTTTCGTGCAGGCCAGCGTCGCCGGCCAGGTAGAAGTGGCTTGGATTGTTCGGGTTGATCCACAGCGTGTGATGGTCGCTGTGCACGCCCACGTCGTAGGTAGGGCGTGTAGGCATCTGGCGGAAGGTGGCTCCACCGTCGTCGCTTCTGTAAAATTCGGTAGCCAGGATGTAGACCCTGTTTTCATCGGTCGGGTCTACATAGATGTGGCTGTAGTACATGGGGCGGGGATTCAGTTGGTTGACCCTGCTCCAGCTGGCTCCGGCATCTGTTGTCTTATAGGTACCGGAAGAATCGGCATGCTCGATGGTGGCGTAGAGCACGTCGGGATTGGTTTCGGCTATAGCCAGGCCGATGCGGCCCTTGTCACCGGAGGGTATACCGTCGGTCAGTTCCGTCCAGTTCTCCCCGCCGTCGGTGGTCTTGTAGATGCCGCTGCCCGGTCCGCCGCCGTTGAAACCCCACGTTCTTCGCAGGCGCTGGTAGGCCGCCGCATAGAGCGTGTTGGGATCTTCGGGATCCATTACCAGGTCGACTGCCCCGGTGTAGTTATCGATATATAAAACTTTCTGCCAGCTCTGTCCGCCGTCGGTCGTTTTATAGACGCCGCGCTGCTCGGTGCCCTTCCAAAGATTACCCAGTGCCGCTACATAGGCCACGTCGGGATTTTCGGGATGCACACGCACACGACCGATATGCCGGGTCTCTTCCAGACCGAGGTGTTCCCAGCTGGCACCCGCATCGGTGCTGCGGTAGACGCCGTTGCCCCACGAGGTGCTCTGCCGGTTCTGCTGCTCGCCCGTCCCCACCCAGACGATATCGGGGTTGGATTCGGAAATGGCCACATCACCAAAGGTACTCACGGCCTGGTCGTCGAAAATGGGCTCCCAGGTAGTGCCTTTGTTGACGGTCTTCCAGAGTCCGCCGGAAGCCGTAGCCGCATAGACGGTGGAAGCATCGTTGGGAAGTGCCTCCACATCGTGGATGCGTCCGCCGGTCACGGCCGGACCCACACTTCTGAACTTCAGATTTTTAAAAAGAGGGCTTACTTCGCTTTTTTGCTGAGCTTCCGCTTCGGGAATCATCAAAAAGAGGGAAAGCAGAAGGGTTGAAAAGAGAAAAAACGGTAGACGGGAATTCATTAATGATCGCATAAATAACCAATTAGATTGCATAGATAACCAACTCATCCGTATTAATAAGCTCTTATCGCTTCAAATTCAAGCAGTTAGACGACAGGGCGGCACTTAATTACATTTTTAAACAATAGACGGCAGAAGCGTGTGCTTTTGCAGTTCTTCGCTACTTCTCTATATTCCAATCAGCTAAAGATCCGGGGACCAACACAACGGTATGAGCACACACAAGCTGACATTCGGGGAATACATCCGCAGCATACTGGGGATTGTCACCTTCTTTATGGTATTCCTGGTCGCCACTCCCATCATCCTGCTGATGCTGGTCGTCTCTTTCGGCAGGCTCACCAACTTTATCGTGGAGCAGGTGGCCCCAATTATGATGAAACCAGTGCTCTTTGTTTCCGGCATCGACTTTGAAATCAACATGCATGCCGATTCCATCGCCTGCCCCGCCGTCTATATCATTAACCACAGCTCAACCATCGACCTCCTGACGATCCTGGCAATAGGCTTGCCGCGCGCCCGTTTCGTTGCCAAATGGGAGCTGCAGTACAACCCCATCTTCTTTTTGCTGGGAAGGCTCACCGGGCAGGTGTTCATCAAGCGGCAGGATTCGGAACGCGCCGTAGCAACCTTGCAGAATGTGTACGACCGGATCAAGCGCGACGAGCTGGCCATCATGCTGGCGCCGGAGGGCTCCCGAAAGCATCCCGGCATCATCGGCCCTTTCAAAAAAGGCCCTTTCCGGATGGCGATGGATCTCGGCTATCCCATCGTTCCCATCTATTTCGAAGGCAACCGGGAACTGAGCGTGGGCGGCTCGCTGCTGAGCCGTTCCGGCAAAGCTGTCGCCCATATCCACGAAGCCATCGATACTTCCGGCTGGACACTCCAGAACCTGGACAAACATATTCGCGAAGTGAGGCAGATGTACCTGAAATGGGCCGGCCTTTCCGTGGAGGAAGATCCCCTCTATGGCACCGACAGCGACAGAGGCGTTATTTGAAAGCAGACTGCAATTTTTACCGCTAAGACACTTCAGGCCACTAAGTTTGAAACTGGAGGTTAGAGGCTCGAAGGGAGACTGGATGACGGAAGACGGATGACCGACGACCGTCTTTCTACGAATTACTGACTGGTAACTGTTAACTGATTACTGATAACTGTAAAGCGACGCCGGTCGATAAATTGAACATTAATTTTATACCTTATTTCGAAATGAACCGCGACCGACATATCCAGGCCCTCAAAGACGACCCACAACTGTGGGATTTCA
>CAYWDK010000005.1:51627-53203 GCA_964457025.1 uncultured Balneolaceae bacterium
AACCGCGACCGACATATCCAGGCCCTCAAAGACGACCCACAACTGTGGGATTTCATCGTCATCGGCGGCGGGGCTACCGGCCTCGGCACGGCCGTAGAAGCCGCCTCCCGAGGCTATTCCGTGCTGCTGCTGGAGCAACACGACTTCTCCAAAGGTACCTCCAGCCGAAGCACCAAGCTGGTACACGGCGGGGTGCGCTACCTGCAGCAGGGCAATGTAGCGCTGGTATTGGAAGCACTCCGCGAACGGGGACTGCTCCGTCAAAACGCCCCTCACCTTGTCAAAAACCAGTCGTTTATCGTACCCAACTACGAATGGTGGGAAGGCCCCTTCTACGGCATCGGCCTGAAAATCTACGACAAGCTGGCCGGTAAGCTGGGGCTCGGCCCCTCCAAGCACCTTTCCAAGGAAAAAGTACTGGAATACATACCCACCCTGGAACCGGAAAGCCTGGACGGCGGCGTCATCTACCACGACGCCCAATTCGACGACTCGCGGCTTGCCATCAACCTGCTGCAGACTGCCTTCGATCACGGCGGCGTGGGACTCAACTATATGGAGGTAACCGGCCTCCTGAAAGCCGACGGGCTGGTCTCAGGCGTCACGGCCGTCGATAAAGAAAGCGGCGAAACCTTCGAGATCGAAGCGCGGGCAGTCATCAATGCTACCGGGGTCTTCACCGACAGCATCCGCAAGATGGACAACAGCAAAGCCGACTCTATCATACAGGCCAGCCAAGGCGTGCACCTGGTACTCGACAAATCCTTTCAACCGGGCGAAAGTGCCATCATGGTTCCCAAAACCGACGACGGGCGCGTCCTCTTCGCCGTACCCTGGTATGACCGAATCATCGTGGGCACCACCGACACAGCCGTAGACGACATCTCCCTCGAGCCCCGCGCCCTGGAAGAGGAAGTCGACTTTTTGCTGACGCACGCCGCACGCTACCTCACCAAGGATCCGAAGCCGGAAGACGTGCTCAGTATTTTTGCGGGATTGCGTCCCCTGGTCTCTTCCGGAGGCGACAAGGACACCGCCTCCATCTCCCGCGACCACTCGCTCATTATCGACCCGTCGGGACTGGTAACCATCACCGGCGGCAAGTGGACCACCTACCGCAAGATGGCCGAAGACACCATCAACGAAGCCACCCTGGTAGCCGGACTCGACGAGCGGAAGTCCGTCACCGAAAACCTGCGCCTGCACGGCTGGCTCAAAAATGTAGAGGCGGCTCATCCCTTCGAAGTCTACGGTTCGGACGCACTGGCCCTCAAAGAGATCGCCAAAGAGCATGAAGACTGGGATCAATCGCTGCATCCCAATCTCAACTGCCGTCCAGCCGAAGTGGTCTGGGCCGTGCGCAGCGAGATGGCCCGCACCGTTGAGGACGTGCTCGCACGCCGCACGCGTTCCCTCCTGCTCGACGCCCGCGCCAGCATCGAAATAGCGCCCGAAGTGGCCCGGCTCATGGCCGACGAAATGGGAAAGGACCAGGAGTGGATTGATAATCAGATTGAGGAATACACAGAATTGGCCGAGGGTTATTATTTGCATTAAGAAACAATGACCGGTCCCG
>CAYWDK010000006.1:0-16703 GCA_964457025.1 uncultured Balneolaceae bacterium
GCCAAAAGCCGGTGGTGTGGACCCAGCTGGGCGTCTCTTCGGATGAAGCCAAAGCGAAGGCCGAAGAGGCGGGACTACCTTATGTGGAAGAAAAGTGCCTGATGGTGGAGTACCAGCGACTGCACGGCTAGCTGTAATCAGTTTTTCATATTTACGAACTGAAGGGGGATGCCCATATCCCTGCCTCGGAGGTGCTGAATCACCGACTGCAGGTCGTCGATCTTTTTTCCGCTCACCCTGACCTGGTTTTCCTGGATAGCGGGCTGAACCTTCAGTTTCAGATTCTTGATCTCCTTGACGATATCTTTTGCTTTTTCTTTACTGATGCCTTCCTGAAGCAGCACATCCATTTTCAGGTGTCCCTGCGAGGTACCTTCGGTCTTCTGGAAGTCGAGCACTTTCGGACTGATCTTGCGCTTGGTGATATTGCGCGTGAGCATCTCCTTGAGGGCGTTCATCTTCATATTGTCGGCTACTACCAGGTGGATCTTGCTCTCCTTGCGGTTGTAGGTGATCTCGGTATGAAGGCCGCGGAAGTCGTAGCGGTTTTCCACCTCTTTTTTGGTGTTGTTGACCGCGTTGTCAATTTCCTGGTGATCGATTTTGTTGACGATGTCGAATGATGGCATGGCAGTGCTCGTAGTACGGTTTTAATTTCGGGCTCGCAGAAGGTACGGAATTCCCCTCAATTTTCATCGTCTTCGAGCATCATTTGTTTGCGCTCTTCCTCATGTTCCTTGATTTTTTTTCCGAGCAGGCGCTCCACGATAAGCCGGTCTTCGTCGGGCACAAAGGTGCTGAACTCACTGATGGTTTTTGTGCCGGTCAGGTAGTCGATCTGCAGCGTATTTTCTCCATTCCATTCGTAGGCTACTATTTTGCTCCATGGCAGGAACTGATCGAGCATGAGCAGTCCCTTTGCCCGGAATTCGGGGACCACCCGCAACGTCCATCCCCAGAAGCCGAAACCGATGAGTGATAACCCTGAGGTGATGCCGATGCCGGTGAAGGGGCCCCAGTTCAGCAGGCCGGTGCGGTATATGCCGTAGACCACGAGAACGAGCGCAATCAGGTTGGGAGCTACGTCAGCCCAGAAGGAGCGGTACATATAAGCTATGGTCCCGGCTTCACGCCGCATACGTATGAGTTTGATGCCGTATCCCCAAAAGAATCCGGCCGCCAGCGAATAGATGCCGGTAGTAACGTGCGAGGCAGTCTCTTCGGTGAAAAGTCCGGCCCAGTTGGCGGCTGTCATGGCCGTAAGGACCAGCATGGCGGCTACAAAACCGTTGATGACCAGCCGCTGGTTGAGTTGCTCAAGCCGGAAGATGCGCCTGTATCCCAAAAAAGCGGCTGCCAGAAAGAGTATGGAGAGTATGACGATCAGCAAAACCATAGGGAAGAATATAGCAATTGGCTTGCAAAGATTTAGCTCTTGGTAAGAAACCCTTATATTTCGGCTCTATTCCTGCAAAGACAACCAATAGTGGCCAGATGAACGAAAAGAACAAGCCCGCCAAAATTGAAGTGCGGCAGAGTGACCGTGAACTCTATGTCAAATGGGGAGACGGGCATGAGTCGGTGTATCCCTTTTTCGGCCTGAGAAAGAACTGCCCCTGCGTGGAATGCAGGGGCGGACATGGAAGCATGGGCCGGTACGACAAATCGCTGTTCAAGGTAGAGGGAACCCGCAAATTCGATATTGAGGACATCAGGCAGATTGGAAATCATGCTATCCGTATTTTCTGGAGCGACGGACACTCCACCGGTATGTACCAGTGGGAGACGCTGCGAAAACTGTGCCCCTGCGACGCCTGCTATGAGGCCGAAGAAGAGTCTTGAATAGCGGAACCGTTCAACGACTTTTTAAACGTCTCTTTGAGCAGCGACTGGAAGTGATAGACGCCCTCTTCACGCTCTACCGAAAAACGTCCCTTGTCATAGGCCTTTGAGCGCAGCCCTTTCTGCACTTCTTCACAGATCTCGATGTCTTCCTGTTGGATGTCGTCGCTGTAGCTGATGTCGCTTTCAATTACCTTTTTTGCCCCTTCCGACTCAACGTCTCGGTAGTAGTAGTCGAATATCACCTCGGTGGTGCCGGCATCGACGGGGCGGATGATATTGGTCTGCAGCCGCCCGGGCAGGATGTTGAACATGATGTTGGGAAAGATGTAGTAGTAGAAGGCTTCACCTTCCTTATCACCGTAAATATTCTCCTCCGATTTAAAAGGACTGTGCTGCAAGGAGTACCAGGCCGCCGTTTCGGTTTTGTATTGGCTGTAGTCCAACAGTTTGGCCAGCTCGGGATGCACAATCGGGATGTGGTAGCCTTCCAGAAAGTTGTCCACATACACCTTCCAGTTGCATTTTACCTTGTAACTGTGCTTGCTATGAAAGGTGAGGGCAGACAAGTCGACAGGATCGATGCGTTCGGCTATGCCGGCCAATACATCGTTTAAAGGCAAGGCTTCTTCGTCCAGGTTTAAGAAGATCAGCCCCTGCCAGGTCTCCAGCGGTATGGGGGTGAGGCCGAAATCCTTTTTATCGAAGAGCTCCACAAAGTTGAAGTGCGGAACGCCGCGCAGGGAGCCGTCCAGCAGGTACGTCCATCCGTGGTACTGGCACTGCAGTACCGAAGTGGTCCCTTTCTTGACGGCCATCGGTCCGCCCCGGTGTTTACAGACATTGTAGAAGGCACGCAGTTTCTTCTTTTTGTCGCGGACAATCAGGATTGGATTGTCGGCGATCTCCAGGGTCAGGATGTCACCGGTTTCAGGGATCTGACTCTCGTGGCCCGCCAGCTGCCAGTGTTGCGAGAAGATATGCTCTTTTTCGAACTCCAGTACTTTATCCGAAGTATACCAGCGGGAGGGGATGGTCTGGGCGCGTTCGATGGGAGCGATTTCCAGGTCGGATGGCCGGATCAACGGTTCAGGCATATCAGATCAACTCCGAAGCTTTTTGTTGAATGAGGTTCCAGGCGCCGTCAACGTGGCGTTGCTGAACGTTCGTATTTCCGATAACCATTCGCAAGGTGAATTTACCGCCCAGCTTGGTGTGGGTGATGAACAGCTTGCCTGTTTTGTTGATGGCATTAAGAAGCTGCTCATTCAGTTCATTAAGCTTTTCCTCATCGCTGAAATGCGGGGGGCAATAGCGAAAGCAGAGGGTGTTGAGGGGCACCGGCGCCAGCAGTTCGAAGTCCTTATTGTGCGCGATCTTCTCTTTAAGTCCGGCAGTCAGTTCCAGGTGATGGCGGATCTTTTTGCGCAGTCCCTCCACGCCGAAGCAGCGAATAACAAACCAGAGCTTCAGCGCCCGGAAGCGGCGCCCCAGCTGTATGCCCCAGTCGCGGTAGTTCTTTACACGCTCGTCTTCGGGGGCCTTCAGGTATTCGGGATAGATCTCGAAGGTGCGTACCAGCAGGGCTTCGTCTCTCACATAAAAAGCCGAGCAGTCGAAATTGGTAAACATCCATTTGTGGGGGTTGAAGACGAAGGAGTCGGCCTGTTCGATGCCTTCGATCATGCCGCGCATTTCGGGCAGCAGCAGTGCCGTGCCTGCAAAGGCGGCGTCGATGTGCAGGAATATTTCGTAGCGGCTGCATATATCGGCAATTTCGGGCAGCGGGTCGATGGCGGTGGAGCCGGTTGTGCCCAGGGTGGCGACCACACAGGCGGGTTTGAGTCCCTCTTCCAGGTCCTTGCGGATGACTGCTTCCAGCTGTTCCGAGTCCATGGCGTAGTTTTCGTCGACGCCTATTTTCCGGAGGTTCTGTTTGCCGAAACCCGCTATCTTCACGTCTTTTTCGATTGAGGAGTGGGTTTCCGAAGAGCAGTAGACCGTATAGGTGTCCCGCCCGTAAAATCCTTCCTCGTTCACTCCGAAGTCCGATACCCTTTCACGTGCCATCAGCAAGGCGGCCAGGGTGGCCGTGGAGGCGGTGTCCTGTATCACTCCCGTAAAGCTTTCCGGCAGGCCGGTCATTCCGCGCAGCCACTCCATCATCCGCTCTTCCAGCTCGGTGGCGGCGGGGGAGGTGATCCAGCTCATGCACTGGGCGCCGAGGGTAGCGGTCAGCATCTCTGCCAGTACCGAAGGATAGCTCTTGTTAGCCGGAAAATAGGCCATGAAGTTGGGGCTCTCCCAGTGGGTCATTCCGGGCATGATGATGTCGTTGAAGTCATCGAGGATATCATCAAAGCTCTCACCGGTACCGGGAGCGTGTTTGGGCAGCTGTTTCAGGATATCGCCGGGTTCGGAATCGGGCTTGACCGGATAAGACTCAACTTCTTCGAAATAGTCGGCCATCCAGTCGGCCAGCCGGTGTGCTTCGTTACGGAATTGCTCGGAATTCATGTATTATGATGGCTTGGTAATTTAGCAGGTAGTGGAGACGTCTAATTTATGCGCTCCGCGCTGTATTGCAAAACGTATCTGGTCCAAAGTCCCCAACTGATGTACATATCACCACAGGAAGCCAAACAGAAACAGGAAAATCTCCGCGCCAGGCTGTCACTGGAACCGTTGAATCAAGAGATTGCTACTGTTGCAGGTGCCGACATCTCCTTTAACAGGGGATCGGATACGGTCTTTGCGGGCATCGTAGTGTTGAGCTACCCGGGGATGAACGAGATCGCCCGCTCTCTGGTCGTCTCGGAAGTCGATTTTCCTTATATCCCGGGACTGCTGGCTTTCCGAGAGATACCGCCGCTGATGGATGCCTGGGAGCAGCTCAGAATGAAGCCCGATGTGTTGATTATGGACGGCCACGGCATCGCGCATCCCCGCCGTATGGGCATTGCTACCCACTTCGGCATCCTGGCCGATCACCCGACCATAGGATGTGCCAAGAAGGTGCTGACGGGCAGCTATGAGGAGCCGGACGGCGAAAAGGGTAGTTTCAGCTATCTCACTGATGGAGAAGAGCGTATCGGGATGGCGCTGAGGAGCCGTACAAATGTGAATCCGGTCTTTATCTCACCCGGCCACAATGTTTCGTTCGAGGAGTGCCGGGATATCGTTATGGGATGCCTTTCCAAATACAAGCTTCCCGAAACCACACGTGTTGCTCATGACCTTGTGAATATGCTGCGAAGGGGAGACGTTAAGCCTGGATATAGCGAGGCAAGTGAGGGCCGGCAAGATCTGGGCCTCAGCTGAACTCCCGCTTTAAGGCTGACCGGGCAGCGTGATAACCGCCCATTCCATGCACGCCGCCGCCCGGCGGGGTCGAGGAAGAGGCGATGTACATATTTGTGCCGGGGATGTGGTAGGGGTCGAACAGTCCGGCGGGACGGCTGAACAGCTGCGTAATATCCTGCAGGCCGCCGTTGATGTCACCGCCGATATAATTCGGATTATACGATTCCATCGCTTCGGTATTCATGGTATGGCTGCCGATGATTAGATCACGGAAGCCCGGAGCGAATCGCTCGATCTGGTTCAGGATGGGCTCGGTCATGTCGCGGGTCGAGCTGTTGGGTACGTGACAGTAAGCCCAGGCGGTATGTTTGCCCTCCGGCGCTCGGCTGTCATCAAACAGGCTCTGCTGGGCAACCAGTATATAGGGCTTGTCGGTATGCCGTCCTTCGGACATCGCCTTTTCGGAAGCAGCGATCTCTTCCTGCGTGCCTCCTACGTGCACCGTCCCGGCTTTGCGGCAGGCCGGATCCCGCCAGGGTATAGGCCCGTCGAGGGCCAGGTCTACTTTAAATACGCCGGGCCCATAGTTAAAATCCTTTAGTTTTTCGGAGTAGCTGCCGGGAATACGCTCTCCTGCAATTTGCAGAACCTGGGCTGGCGTAGTATTAAAAAACACGGCCTGTGATTGTGGGAGCTCGTCCAGGCTTCTTATCTGCCGGCCGATTTCGATTTCGCCACCTATCGACGCCAGGTAACTTGCCAGTGATTTGGTGATGGCGTGGGATCCTCCTTTCGGAAAGGGCCAGCCTTCATGATGTGCTACCGAACAGAAGACCATGGCAATGGCGGCTGTGGCAGTGGCGTCGAGCGGCAGGACGCTGTGTCCGGCAAGTCCCGCGAATAGTGCCTGTGCCCTTTTTGTCGAAAAAGTGGAGCTGGATAGGTGAAGGGCCGACTGCAGCGCTTTCAAGCCAAAACGGGCCATCAGGAAGGGGGTATTCGGAAGAAGGTTTAGCGGACCCAGCAGTTGCGGTGCGAGTACCTCCCAGCGCTGTACGAAAGGTTCAAACAGTTTTTGGTAGGGTTCGCCGTCTTCCCGAAGTCCCTCTACGGTTTCTGTAAACGACTGATAGAGCACCGCAGCCGGTTCGTCATCCAGCGGGTGGGCAAGGGGATAATGCGGGCGGATCCAGCTGAGGCCGTGTTGCTCAAGCGGCAGCGACTTGAAAAAGGGTGAGGCTGCGGCCATGGGATGAATGGCCGAGCAGACATCGTGCCTGAAACCGGGAAGCGTAAGCTCGGCCGTGCGGGTGCCTCCCCCGACCGAACCGGCCGCCTCATAAACCTTCACTGCCAGGCCGTTGCGGGCGAGTTCAATAGCGGCTGCAAGTCCGTTGGGACCGGAGCCTATGATTATAGCATCATATGTTTGATCAGTCGCCATCCGAAATTTTCTTCCAGTATAAAAAATTCGTGGGCTTAGTTTACAAAAGAAAAATCGTAATAGAGAATGAATAATTATTTAGGGGGAATAGGCGGTTTCAATTTTCATAGTGTGCAAGCAACTATTATCTTAGCGCTTCCTGCAGAAATATCCTCTATGCACTCTCAATGCCTTAGTGGTAAAATAAAATTATTCGAAAGTGAAAGATTTCATCCGTATCGCATCCGGTCAGGGATTCTGGGGAGACCTTCCAGATGCTCCCGTCAAACAGGTTAAAAACGGTCCCATAGATTATCTGGTTATGGACTACCTGGCAGAGGTGACCATGTCGATCATGCAGAAGCAGAAGATGCGCAATCCCGAATACGGCTATGCCCGCGATTTTGTTGATGTGATAGATGCCGTACTCCCTGAAATTGCCGGAGAAGGGGTAAAGGTCATTACCAATGCCGGCGGGGTGAACCCGGAGGCTTGCAAGAACGTACTGCTGGAGCTGATCCGTGATAAAGGTTATAAAGATGTGAAAGTTGCCGTTGTAGATGGCGATGACATCCTGAGTGATATCGACTCGCTTATAGCTGACGGACACCATCTCAAGAATATGGAGACGGGCGAGCCGGTAGAGACGGTGAAGGACGAACTGCTCAGCGCCAACGTCTATTTCGGTTGCCGACCGGTGGTGGAGGCCCTGGAACAGGGCGCCGACATCGTGGTAACGGGCCGCGTGACCGATACGGGCCTGACGCTGGCGCCGATGGCCTATGAGTTTGGCTGGGAATTTGACGATTATGACAAGATGGCCGCAGGGACTATCGCCGGCCACATTATAGAGTGCGGCGGACAGGTTTCGGGCGGAAACTTCACCGACTGGGAAACAGTTGAAGACCTTGCCAATATCGGTTTCCCTATTATCGAGGCCTATCCCAACGGGGAGTTCTATGTAACCAAGCATGAGAATACCGGCGGGCTGGTCAGCGAGATGACCGTGAAAGAGCAGCTGCTTTACGAGATAGGTGATCCGACAGAATACATCACCCCCGACGTAATTGCCGATTTTACCAGTGTGCAGCTGGAGCAGTCCGGCAAAGACCGGGTGAAAGTATACGGTATTAAAGGCCGTCCCGAGACAGAAACCTATAAAATATCCGCCAGCTATAACGACGGATACAAACTCTCATCCACGCTGGTCTATTCCTGGCCGGATGCGCTTAAAAAGGCAGTTAAAGCGGGAGAAATCCTCAATCAGCGGGCCGATGAGCTGGGACTGAAGTTTGATGAGTACCGTGTTGAATATGTAGGCGTAAACGGTTGCGACGAGTCGCCCGTAGATAAGAACGATTTTGAGGAAGAGCTGCCCGAAGTGCAGATGCGCGTATCTTCTTCCGGCAGAAGCCGCGATGATTTGAACCGATTCGGCAAAGAAATTGCACCGCTGATCCTGACAGGTCCGAGCGGGGTGACAGGTTTTGCAGGCGGACGCCCTAAAGCCAGTGATATCGTAGCCTATTGGCCGGCCTTGCTGGACAAGGGTGCGGTTAAGCCGCGCGTCAGGGTTTTTTAAAGAGATCAATTGGAAATCCCTTTGGTATTCGGAACTACAAATTTCTAAATTGGGTGTTCCCGGCAAAAGAAGGGTCTTAATACATACAGATTGCAAATCGAACCTAAAATTTTTACGAAATGGTAATTGGAATTATAGGAGCAAGCCTTTCCGGCCTGGTAGCAGGAGAAAAGCTTGCCAAAGCGGGTCATGACGTAACGGTTATTGAAAAGAGCAGGGAGCTTGGCGGACGCCTTGCCTCATTTGACTATGAGGGGGTTGCCATGGATTACGGGATTTCGTCTGTGATCTCATCCGACCCGGTTTTTGAATCTTTCCTTTCGGAACTCAGGGAGCAGGATAAAATCAAGAGTTGGGCACGCGATTTCGCTTTCTTTGATGGTACGCAGCTGCATGACATCAACCCTAACCGTCCGGCTAATTCGTACCAGGTAGGTACGAACGGCTTGTCGGCTATTCCACAGCATCTGAGCCGCTGGGTGGACGTTAAGTCAAAAGAGAAGGCCGGCGGCCTTACCCATATCGGTTCCGACCGCAGCCGTAAAAAGGCGTGGATGATCAACCTGACCGATATCAGTGTATTTGAATGCGATGCGGTTATCATCGCCACACCGGCCGTGGAAGCCTACGGTATTTTGCAGACGGCCCAGGACGAAACCCCTGCCCGTCGTATCATCCGTCACTTGGACGAGATCCGGTACGAGCCTTGCTTCTCGCTGATGGCAGCTTATCCCAAAGAATATACGCCCGACTGGAAAGGCATCGAATGCGAAGACCATACCCTCCGCTGGATAGGCAATGAATCTTCCAAAGCGGGATCTCCGTCTAAAGCAGCAGTGGTGATCCGTTCTTCCGGGTCCTTTGCAAGAAAATACCGTGATGCGGATCCCGAAGAGATCAAAAACCTGTTGCTGGAAAGGGCTTCCGATATCGCCGGTTCCTCGCTGATTCATCCCGAATGGAGCCGGCTTCATTACTGGAAGTATTTCGAAGCCGTCAATCCGTTGGACGAATTTTTCCTGGAATTGGAAATGGAAGAGGCCCCGCTTGCGTTAGCAGGAGACTACCTTGGGGGTGTATCCGTTCAGGATGCCTACCTGTCGGGGTACAATTTGGCCGAATACTGGATTGCAAAATATAGCGAGGTCACGGCCTAGCAGCCTTTGTTCAGGCATTAACTTGAAGTTAACTCTGTCTATTTGGGCTCATTTCGAAAACTAAATAACTATTTCAGGAAGTATAAGGGAACTATTATTTTGGGTTCTCTCTTCCTTACCGGAGCCAACTTTTTCCTGGTCTGGATCCCTATCCTGATCCGGCAGACGATGGACGAGATCGGTGCGGTTGAAGCCGAAGCCGACATTGACTATTCGAGTATTCTCGATGTGCTTTTCAGCAGCGAGGCAGGCTGGGTTCTTGCCAAAAATTCGCTTTTTCTGGTCGGGACGGTCATCATGTACGGCATACTGCTTTTTGCCACCCGGCAGACACTTATTGTGGCTTCACGCAAGATCGAGTTCGACCTCCGTAACGATATCTTCGACAAGCTGCTGAAACTCCCCCAGCGATTTTACAGCAAATACAAGTCGGGCGAGGTCTATGTCAGGGCTACCGAAGACGTATCCAAAGTACGCGAGTATTTTGGTCCGGCCTATATGTATACTGTCAATACCATAACGCGGGCCGGATTGATCATTACGATCATGATCATCGTCAGTCCCGAACTTACGTTCTGGGCGCTTTTGCCGCTTCCTTTCCTTTCGGCTTTTGCCTACTGGGTAAGCGGTTATATCAACGACTATTCCCGCATTATCCAGGAACAGTATTCGACCATTGCCGGGCGTGCCAACGAATCTTTTTCAAGCATACGGCTTATCAAGGCGTATAACCGAGAAGAGTATGAGCAGGGGCGTTTCGAGGCGGAGAGCGAGTCGTACCGCAAGAAGAAGCTTAGGCTCGACCTGGTGGAATCGATGTTCCATCCTACACTTAACCTGCTGATCGGCCTTTCTGTGATTATCGTAATATGGAAGGCGGGAGAGATGGTGATCGAAGGCACCCTCACGGTTGGTAATATTGTGGAGTTCATTGTTTATGTGGCTTACCTGACCTGGCCGGTGGCTTCTCTGGGATATACGGTAAACCGTTTTCAGCAGTCGATGGCTTCCTGGAAACGCATTGACGAAATTCTTACTCAGGAAATCGATATCGAAGATAAAGCGTCTACCGACAAGGAGATGGACGAGATCCGCGGGCGCATTGAATTCCGCAATGTCTCTTTCCGATATCCGGGAGCCGAAGTTTATGCACTGCGCAATATCAATATGGTGATTGAGGAGGGCCAGAATGCGGCAATCGTAGGCAGGACGGGAAGCGGCAAGACCACACTCATCCAGCTGATTCCCCGGTTTTTTGATGCAACCGAAGGCGAAGTGCTGGTAGACGGCAAGGATATCAAAAAGATACCTTTGAAGGTACTCAGGCAGCATATCGGCTTTGTTCCGCAGGATACATTCCTCTTTTCCGATACCATTGGTGAGAATATCGGTTTCGGAAAGGAAGAGGCTTCGCAACAGCAAATTGAAGAAGCTGCTGAAAAAGCACAGGTTAGAGATAATATTTTGGATTTTGAGAAAAAATTTGAGACCATATTAGGTGAACGTGGTATAACGCTTTCGGGAGGACAAAAGCAGAGAACTGCGATTGCGCGTGCACTGATTCGGGATCCAAAAATAATTATTCTCGATGATTCACTAAGCGCTGTTGATACTAAAACCGAGGAAGCCATTCTGCGTCATTTGCGTAGTGAACTACAGGGGCGGACAACAATAATGATTAGTCACCGTATATCCACGATCAAAGACGCTGATATTATTTTCTTTATAGAAAATGGCACCATTGTTGAAAAAGGAACACACGAGGAATTATTACAAAAAGAAGGTCGTTATTCAGCCATGTACAACAAACAACTAATAGAAGAAGAGCTGGCTGAAATTTAAAACTAAAAGTAAACTAAGAACAACAGAACAGCTCGGGGGACGAATTGTTTGAAAGCGTATCGCCCCCACCAAAACAAATAGGAGAACGAAGATGATTATTGTTCCATTAGGTGTTGCTTCTGCAACCCCAACTGCCACTCGCCACCTTTCATCAGTGGCCTTATGGAGAGAAGGAAGTGTATACCTGTTCGACTGCGGGGAAAATGCTCAGATGAGGATGCTTCAAGGTGGTTTAAAGAGGTCAAAGATTGAATGTATTTTTATTTCTCACTTCGATACCGATCACTATTCCGGCCTTATCGGATTGCTGTCTACGCTTCAGTTGCAGCGTCGTGACAAGAAGCTGACGATCGTAGGCCCGAAGGGTATCAAGGAGTTTGTGGAGTGGAATTTCAATTTTGCCAATTCCGAACTTAGCTATCCCATCGAATATGTTGAAGTGGAAGAGGACTTCGAAGAACAGCGCGTAGTTGATGAGGATGAGTTTTATGTTGAAGCACGTCCGCTCAACCACACGAAGTTTTGCATGGGTTTCCGCTTCCAGGAAAAAGACAAGCCGGGCAAGGTGGATGCCGAAAAGGCCAAGGCCCAGGGTATCAGCGAAGACTGGCAGTACAAAGACCTGAAAGCCGGCAAGGACGTTGAGTTGGATGACGGTACCGTTGTCAAGTCGGCCGATATTGTCGGCCATCCACGACCGGGTGACAGCTTCGCTTATATCACCGATACCAAGTATTGTCCCAATTCCGTGAAGCTGGGTATGAATACCAATGTGCTTTATCACGAAGCTACGTTCAGCGACAGCCTTTCGGACAAAGCGGAAGAGACCGGCCACTCTACGGCCAAGGATGCCGCACGGGTAGCCAATGAGGCCAAGACTAAGTTGCTGGTTATTTCTCACTTTTCGGCTCGTTACACCAACCAGTATGTGCTTCTCCGCGAGGCACGGGACGACTTCTTCCCGACCTGGGTTGCTACCGAGCTGCGGCCGATCTTCACCGATCCGGCACACGAAAAAGGCATTATCCAGCCCAAGGTATACCTGAAGGAGATCAATAACAGTAAGAATAAGAAGTCCGGCAGGAAGTCCGGAAAGGGCGGAGGAAACAACAACAAGAAGAAGCGATTCCGGAAGCGTAAGAATCACCCCGGTAAGAAATCCTCCAACAGGAAGTACAGAAGCCGGAGCAGCAGCGATTCCGGGTCTCGCAATTACAATAAGAGTAAGTACCGGAACGACCGCGATAACGACAATAACAACAGCAATTCCGGCAATCAAAGAAAACCGAAGCAAATTACGCCAAGAACGCCCTTTGACGATTTTGATCGGTTTTAAAACTTTATCTGCAGCGTGACTCAATCTCAAAAGGATAAAGCCGTCGACACCGATCTTCTCAGGCGGCTTTATCAGTTTATCAGGCCTTACCGCTGGTACGTCGTACTGGGTATTGTGCTGACTCTCAGCGCATCCTTTCTGGGCACCGTACGTCCGAAGCTGACCCAGCTGGCGATTGACGACTATATTGCCAACCGCGATTTCGAAGGCCTTTTCTATATCATACTACTTTTGGGAGGCGCGCTGATCGGCGAATTCTTTATCCTTGTGGCCAACACCTACCTGACACGATGGTTCGGCCAGGGAACGCTCTTCAACCTGCGCAATGCCGTTTTCAAGAAGATCCAGTCGATGCACGTACAGTTCTTTGACAGGAATCCCATCGGCCGCCTCATAACGCGTACCACCAGCGATATCGAGGCGTTAAGCGAACTGCTCAGCGATGGTGTAGTGAACATCATCGGCGATATGTTCCGCATATTCTTTATTCTCTATTTCATGTTTAGCATGAGCTGGGAACTCACGCTGGTGGCCGTTTCCGTACTACCGCTTCTGTTCTACGGTACCTTTCTTTTTAAGGCAAAAGTGCGGGTCTCATTCCTCAAAGTGCGTGACCAGATTGCGCGGATGAACTCTTTTGTACAGGAGCATATCAACGGCATGTCGATTGTACAGCTGTTCAACAGGGAAGAGCGGGAAAAAGAGAAGTTTAAATCCATCAACAACGCCCATAAACAGGCCTATATAGAGACTATTTTCTATTTTGCCATTTTCTGGCCGCTGGTAGAGGTACTGGCCAGCCTGGCGATGGCACTGGTTATCTGGTACGGTGGCGGACGTGCGCTGATGGACCAGGTTACTTTCGGTATACTGGTCGCTTTCGTGCAGTATGTGCGGCAGTTCTTCCAGCCGATTCAGGGGCTTTCGGAGAAATTCAATACGCTGCAGTCGGCCCTGGCATCGTCCGAGCGGATCTTCAATGTACTCGATACGCCCAACCAGATCACCGATCCCGATAATCCAAAAGAAATTGCGAAGCGTGAGGGCCGGATCAGTTTTGAAAACGTTTGGTTCAGTTATAAAGAAGGGGAGACCATCCTCAAAGATGTTTCTTTTGAAGCCAGTCCCGGTGAGACCGTGGCCATAGTGGGGGCCACCGGCGCGGGCAAGACGACCATCATCAACCTTCTGTTGCGCTATTACGACATCAACAAAGGTTCCATAAAACTGGACGGCATTGATATCCGGGAGATGACGATGGAGCATCTGCGCTCCAATTTTGCGCTGGTACTGCAGGATAATACCCTCTTCTCCGGCACTATCATGGAGAATATCACGCTAGGCAACCCCGATATTTCGGAGGAAGACGTTATCCGTACGGCGCGGGAGATTGAGGCACACCACTTCATTGAGCGACTGCCGGATACCTACTACTACGAGCTGAGTGAACGCGGTTCCTCGCTTTCCATGGGACAGCGCCAGCTTATCTGCTTCGTCCGTGCCATGGTGTATGACCCCAATATTCTTATTCTGGATGAAGCTACTTCCAGCGTGGATTCCGAAACCGAAGTGCTGGTCAACAAGGCCTGTGACAAGCTTATGGAGGGGAGGACGACCATTGCCATTGCTCACCGACTCTCGACCATTCAGGGCGCTTCCAAGATCCTGGTGATGCACAAAGGAGAGATCCGTGAGGAAGGAACTCACCGGCAGCTGCTGCAGAAAGAAGACGGAATCTACCGCAAGCTCTACGAACTGCAGTACAAAGACCAGACGCTTCCCGAGACTAAACTGGCTTAGCGAACTGCTCAGGCCATTTCCTTCAGTTTCTTTACCAAGACTTCGATCTCTTCTTCGGTATTGTAATAGTGTATCGAGGCCCTAACCATTTGCTCCAGTCCGCGCTCTTCCATATCGATACGGGTACTGCTTCGTCCCGAGACGCTGACGTTGATCCCTTCTTTTTCTAGATCAGCACAAATCTCTTCCGGCTCTTTCCCTTCAAGAGTAAATGTGACGATGCCGCATTTCTCTTTTCCTAAATCGTGCACGTCAATCCCGTTTACGGTATCCAGCCTGGCGCGAAGCTTTTCTGCCAGTTCCCGGATCTGTTGCCAGATGGCCGGCATGCCGAGGTCGAGGGCGTAGGTGATCGCGGCATTAAGTCCGACTACAGCCGCATAGTTGAACTCCCAGTTTTCAAACCTCCGGGCATCATTTCTGAGTTTGTACTCATCACGCTCTACCCATTCGGCGGAGTGCAGATCGGGCAGGGGAGGGTGCAGTCGTTCCAGCTTTTCACTGTTTACATAGAGAAAGCCGGTTCCCCTGGGGCCTCTCAGGTACTTTCGCCCCGTAGCCGAAAGCATGTCACAGCCGATTTTTTCCACATCCAAAGGGTACTGTCCCGCCGATTGGCAGGCATCCAGCAGATAGAAGCAGTCGTGTTTATGGACCACTGCGCCAATCTCTTCGGCCGGGTTGACCAGTCCGCTGTTGGTGGGGATGTGTGTGATACTTACCAGGCGGACCTTTTGGTCCATCATGGCAGCCAGCGCTTTAGGATCTGTCTGCCCGTGAGAGTCGTTGGGTATCACCTCGATAGAAACGTCCTTCTCTTTCTTAAGTCGCAGATAGGAGATATAGTTGCTGGCGTATTCCGAGGCTGAGGTTAGGATACGGTCCCCGTCCTGAAAGGGGATCGAGAAAAAGGCCATATGCCAGGCAGCCGTTGCGTTCTCCATAAGCGCTATTTCCGAGGCATTGGCGTTGATCAGGCGTGCCGCCGAGGCATAGGTCTGCTCGATTTCATCCTTACGCTTGCGGGCGGTTTCGTATCCGCCATAGGAGATTTCCTCATCAAGGTAATTCGTTATGGCATCGCGGACGGGCTGCGGTATCAGCGAAGCGCCGGCGTTGTTAAAGTGAATGACATTGCGGCATCCCGGCGTGTCGGATCTGAGGCTGTTGACGTCCAGTTGCATAAGCCCCAAATAAAGAAAAAGGACCGGCTTATCCAACCGGTCCCCTTAATGATTATTGTATAGGCTATTGGTTTGTATTAAGCCTGTATCTTGTTCCCAAACTTCTCCAGGAATTCGGAGTATGCCTTCAGGGCGTCCTCATCCCGGTCCATTTGTTCAAGAATTTCTGCTTTTTTGAACATTGCTTCCTCAAGTTTTGCAGCCGCTTCTTTGTCATCCTTAAAGCGGTCGATCAGCTCATCTACGGCAGGCAGCAGTCGTTCATTGTCACCGGTCTCCATAAGCAGGTCAACCCGCTTTTGGAAGACTTTGTCTACTTTCTCCCGGATTTTAGGGTTGGGAGTATCTTTCAGCCTGTCGACGATATCGTCGTAGAGGGGAATCAACTCTCCACCCGCATTTTGGTTTTCCAGTATTTGGGCCTTATTGAGCATGGCCATGGAAGCTTGTTCGTAGTACTCCCTGTTGTCGGAGGAGCTAAAGCGTTTGATTATTTCGTCAAGAGCCGGAACCAGCTCGTCGTGGCGCTTAAGCTTGCCCAAAATTACCGCTCGTCGGATGACGGCTTTAGAAACCGCTTCCTTGAGGGTAGCATCTTTGGAGTCGTCAAAGTGTTTGATAATTTCTTCGAGCGTGGGCAACAGTTCTTGGTGGCGTTCCAGTTTGTAAAGCAGGTCTACTTTCTTGAGATACGCCTGCTGCACTTTAAGCTTGCCGGTCAGTTGTTTTTTGAATTCCATAGAGGGTTCGGATTTTTTATTACTGGCAGCTGATTGGGAACTGTTTCGCCTTGCTTCATCTTTCTGGATTTCTTCAAGCTGGGCTTCAAGTTCCCTGGTTTTGTTTGCTTTGGGTTCGGACTCGGCTTTTTCATCAGACATGTCCAGAGCGGAAGCTTCTTGTTCGTCGTGCACCTTTTCCGCCTTGCCGTTCTGATGGAATTCGACCTCGTTCTTCAGGTCATCATCTTCCTTGTCTTCGTCCAAGCCAACCAGTCCCTCAAAAGTGATTGTCAGCTCCTCTGAATCGTCCTCCTCTTCCTCTTCTTCTGATTTAACGCTGTTATCTATAATCTTTTCTTTCTGAACTTCCTCTTTCGTTTCCGCTTTTGCTTCTATTTCCTGCTCTCCTTCAGGAGCGGAGCTTTTCGGTTGTTCCTCAGCGGTATCTTCTTTAGCCTCGGCTTCCGCATTATTTTCGGCCTTGGCAGTTGTATTCTCCTCAACTTCAACAG
>CAYWDK010000006.1:16803-39644 GCA_964457025.1 uncultured Balneolaceae bacterium
TCGGCTTCCGCATTATTTTCGGCCTTGGCAGTTGTATTCTCCTCAACTTCAACAGTCGCTTCTGCCTTTTCTTCTGTCTCCATCTCTGTCTCTGCTTTTTCCTCTTGAAGCTCTTCTGTATCGGCAGCAGGGCTGTTCAGGATTTCATCTACGCCTTTATCGCCTTTCTGCTCCCTGCGCAGCTCGGAAATCTTGTTGGAGGACGAGGTACCGTTTTTGTGAATTTCGGAGACGTCTTTAATGATATCCGCCGTATCGTTTTCACCGCTGAGCATTTCAATGCGGGCATCGTCCAGATTATTCAGTCCCGCATAAGAAACCAGTTTCTGGAAAGTGTTGGACATATACTTGAGGATAAGGTCGGTCTTTTTGCCCTTGAAAATTTTGCCCAGCTCTTCCTGGATATCTTCATAATCCGCCTTGTAGATGTGCGGATTATCCTTGATCATTTCTTTATAGCCAATAATCACACCTTCAGCGATAGCCTGACGCGAGGTTTTGGAATCGACCAATTTCGAATAGAGCTCGGTAGGCGTTCCGTCTCCCTCCAGAATTTTAAGCCCTTTCAAAATATGGATGACCAGCATATCGCTGGGATTTTCAAAACCCATTTCAGCAAAAAGTTCATCGTCAACCTTGGCGGGGACTTCTCCTTTCTTAATCAGGGCTTCGATAATGGGATCGAAGGTATCAGTATTAACTAAAAAGCTTTCTGTAATTCCCATGATAGATTGCTTTAGATTGTATAAATCGTCAAGCGTATTAGCCTATACAATTGACGTATGTATTATTTTGTACTTGCAATTATCCGATTTATTGAGGAAAGGACAAATTAAAAGCCTTTAACAAAGGCTTGGACAGCGAAAAGGAGGGGGTAAAAAACTACTTAAATCGGGTCTGATCTGGCAAAAAGGGGCTTTTTGCTGGTCGCCGGCCCGGGATTAGATTCTTATAATGAAGGGAAAGCTTTATTGAATGCTTCTGTAAGACGGCTCTGGTCAACGGGTTTCGGTATAAAATCGATATAGCCGGTCTCTTTTGCCCGGTCCATATTTACCGATTCGGAATTGCCCGTTACGTAGATAACTTTCACATTGGACGATTCACGGATCTTGTTCATCGCTTCAATACCGTCGATATCGTCACCCAGGCGGATATCCATGAGAATAAGGTCCACAGTTTCGAGGCGAAGGGCGGATTTAATAGCGGCGGCTCCATTGGTCACCTTTGCCAGTACGGTATGGCCCATAGCGGTGACCATCCGTTCCAGGATGATTTGCTGAAGGTTGTCGTCTTCAACAATCAATACCTTTTTAGATTTCCTTTGTTCCTGTACCATACCCATAAATTCCCGACCTTTATTTTGTTGAATTACTTGGGTGCCGTCTAAATGTCCATCTAATCTTCGCTAAACATACTACAGAAGCAACTATTTAGCAATTAAAAAGTGCCTCAGGGCTATAGAAAGCGGCTTGAGCCTGTTTTAATGTGCTTTTGCCCATAGATTTAGCCAAAGCGTTACGGTGAGTAAAAGTACCGCAGAAAAGAATCGCCGTTTGGGAGCTCGTTGATAGTTTGTGCCTTTATATCAACAAAAAGCGAATACCGCCGATAAAGAGATAGAATGAATGAGAAAGTACCCGGGGTCGGACTCGAACCGACACGGCCGTGAAGCCATTGGTGTTTGAGACCAACGCGTCTACCAATTCCGCCACCCGGGCTTAAAATGAAGTTTTGAATATAAGGATTCGTGGCTCCCTTTGAAATAAGATTGGCGATAAAATATCCTGTTTTTGGGATTGATTGCTGGTCGCTTATTTGGCACATTTCCCCAGTAACCAGTAACCTCCACCAGGATATCCGATTATGAAAAAGCTATTTGTATTCCTATTGACTGTATTTGTAGCAAGCGGCCTTAATGCACATGCTCAAAGCCAGGCCGAACCGACCACCGTGACCGTCCGTGCCTTGGCCAAGGACGCCAAATTTATCGGTACTTCCATGGGAGGGGCGATGATCGTCATCCGCAATGCCGAAACGGGAGAGATCCTGGCAAGGGGTACTACATCGGGCTCCACCGGCGATACCCGCAGGCTCGTTATGGAACCGCATGAGCGTTACGGGCAGATGAGCAGCCCGGGAGCTGCTAAATTCGAAGCCGAGCTGGAGCTGTCAGAGCCCACCTTCGTTACCGTAGAAGCGACAGCGCCTTATGCCAAAAAACAGGCTCATGTGGTTTCATCCACACAGCTCTGGCTGATCCCGGGCAAGGATATCAGCGGCGACGGCATCATCCTTGAAATTCCCGGTTTTACGGTGGATGTGCTTGCTCCGCAGACCCATTCTTCTCACCCGGCGGGAGAGCTGACCATCCGCGCCAACATCACGATGATGTGCGGCTGCGGTACTTCGGACGGGGGACTTTGGAACAGCTCGGAGTACGAAATCCGCGCC
The DNA here is from genome assembly GCA_964457025.1 of uncultured Balneolaceae bacterium. Taxonomy (GTDB): domain Bacteria; phylum Bacteroidota; class Rhodothermia; order Balneolales; family Balneolaceae; genus CAYWDK01. Next base: position 19,258 of record CAYWDK010000006.1, read on the forward strand.
CTTGTAAAGCGCAATGGCGAGCAGATAGACTCCGTGCCTCTGGCCTTTACGGGAGAAAGCAGCACTTTTGAGGGGACCTACACCGCTGAAGAGGGTGGCGCCTACGAATTTGTCGTTTACGCCTATCATGCCAAAACCGGCAATACCGGCGTAGATAAAACCACTACAGTAATCAGTAACCAGTAATCAGTTAACAGTGAGTTGGTAACAGAGCCGGAGCTGGTAGTTGGCAGCTTAGTTGTAAAATATACTGTTAACTGTATCCGTCAGGGTTAGAGGATTGCCAGTTCCAGGCGTGGCGGCACATGTCGTAGAGGTCGTATTCGGTTTCCCAACCCAACTCTTCTTTTGCTTTGGTGGGGTCGGCATAGCAGCTGGCGGCATCGCCGGGACGGCGTGCGGTTATTTCATAGGGTATTTCCTTTCCCGATGCTTCTTCGAAAGCCTTGACCACATCCAGCACACTACAGCCTTTGCCGGTCCCCAGGTTGTAAGCCTCTACACCCGGATTTTGCTTTAGCTTCTCCAGCGCTTTGAGGTGTCCGCGTGCCAGGTCAACCACATGAATGTAGTCGCGCACGCCGGTTCCGTCGGGTGTCGGATAATCATCTCCGAAAACGGAGAGTTTATCCAGCTTGCCCACAGCCACCTGGCTGATATAGGGCATCAGGTTGTTGGGAATATCGTTGGGATCTTCCCCGATACGCCCGCTGGGATGTGCTCCCACCGGGTTAAAATAGCGGAGCAACGCTACATTCCATTCGTTATCGGCGGTATGCAGGTCGGCAAGGATCTGTTCGATGAAGAGCTTGGTTCGTCCGTAGGGATTGACCGCCGAGAGCGGAAAGTCTTCTTTGATGGGTACGGTATCCGGGTCTCCGTAAACGGTGGCCGAAGAACTGAAAACAATATTCTTAACTCCGTGTTTCTGCATTAATTCACAGAGGTAGAGGGTGCCTGTGACATTGTTGTGGTAATAGGAGAGCGGTTTTTGGACCGATTCGCCTACAGCCTTATAGCCCGCAAAGTGAATGACAGCGTCAATATCGTGGGCTTGAAAAATTTCGTCGATTTCTTCCTTATCGAGCAGGTCGGCCTTATAGAAGCCGAGTTCTTTGCCCGAAATTTCTTCGACGCGCTTGAGCGCCTCTTCTTTGCTGTTCGAGAGGTTGTCAACAACTATAACTTCGTAGCCGCCTTCCAGCAGTTCCACGCAGCTATGGCTTCCGATAAATCCGGCGCCGCCGGTTACGAGTATCTTCATTCTGGATGTCTCTTCGGATTAGAAGGAGTTCAAAGATCAGTTGATTTTTTAGTTTTCGCAAGCCGGCCTCATCATTCCAGTCGCTCCAGGTAGTCGGTGTGTCCCAGGTAAAGCATATATTGCAGAATCCAGTTTCGACGGTCGATCATATAGGGGGAGGGGTTGTGCAAGTTGTACCGTTTGGGACTGGGCAGGGCTGTCACCATAAGTGAGCTGTTAATCATATCGAGCTGTCCTGCTTTTTTGTTGAAGTAGATTTGGGAAGCGGCCTCCACACCGTACACTCCGTCGCCAAACTCTGCAATATTCAGGTACACTTCCAGGATCCTCTTTTTAGGCCAGGTCCACTCGATCAGAAGCGTAAACCAGGCTTCGATGCCTTTGCGGATAAATGATTGTCCGGGCCACAGAAATAGGTTTTTGGCGACCTGCTGCGAGATAGTGCTGGCCCCGCGAAGTCCCTGGCCCCGTTGATACTCTTCAACTGCTTTTTTCATGGATTGGAAATCAAAACCCCAGTGTTCGGCAAAGCTCTGGTCTTCGGAGGTGATGGCCGCCACCTTCAGGTAGGGCGATATCTCTTCCCAGTCGGCCCAGCTGTAATGCAGCTCAAAATCGGATTCGCTGTTCCACCAGGCCGAGGCCGAACGCTGAAGCATGAATGAAGAGGTGGGAGGGTTAACCCATCGCAGTAAAAGAACACAGAGGATGGAGAGGTACAGAAAGGCCCCTATGACCGATATCCCCACTTTAACCAAGCCCGGCAAGCGGGCCTTTAACCACGATTTTAACCGACTTTTATTGATTTGATACACGGATGTGTCATTTGCTGTTTCGCCCGGCTGCAACGCTTATTGTATAACGGTTTCAAGCTCACGTATTACCCTGGCCGATAGTTGCTGTATTCGACGGATGGATGACTCACGTTTTTCCCTGTTGCCATCCACATGAAGCAATGTTTTGGCATGTTCATACTCATCAACCAGTTCGTCAACTCCGATCATTTGTGCCACCGGTTTCATCTTATGACCGTTTTTACGGAAGTTTGTTTCGTCATCATCCAGAAGGAAAGTTTCGTAATTGTTTGAAAACTCCCGGAATGAGTCCATGGCAGCCTCACAGAATTCCCGGATATACTGCTCATCGTCAAACAGCATCTCCCTGATCTTATTCTCGTTGATAGCAGTGTCCTTGTTATTCACGAATTAATGTCTGTTATATATTTTAAAATTTAATTTAAAGTAGTCAATAAAATCATCTGGAATGATAATTGCATAGAATTCATTTAAAAATGCAATTGAATACTGATTTATTTTAGGATTCTATGAAATATTCGACACTTAAAAAATCGCTCTTTTTATTATTCGCATCAATATTATTATTTCCACTGATTAGCAGGGGACAGTATTTCGGAAAGAACAAGGTGCAGTATGAGGACTTTAATTTCAAGGTGCTGCACACCGATCATTTTGATATCTACCACTATCCCAAAGAGGCATCGGCGGTAGAGGATCTGGGCCGCTTGTCCGAACGCTGGTATATGCGGCACTCCGAACTGCTGAACCATACCTTCAAAACCAAGAACCCGCTCATCATCTATGCCAACCATGCTGATTTTCAGCAGACAGATGTGATACCGAGGGTGAGTGTAGGTACCGGTGGCGTGACCGAAGGCCTTCGCAACCGGGTAGTCATGCCTTTTGCCGAGGCCAACCGGAGCACGAACCACGTGCTGGGACATGAGCTTGTACACGCTTTCCAGTATGACATAGCACGCGGAGAAAAAATCGGCGGCATACGGGCAGCCAGCCAGCTTCCGCTCTGGTTTATTGAGGGTATGGCCGAATACCTTTCTGTGGGAGCAGAATCAACTCATACCTCTATGTGGTTGCGCGATGCGCTGATGCGCGACGATCTGCCTTCCATTAAAGACCTGAACAACAGCAGGGAGTATTTCCCATATCGGTATGGCCACTCGTTGTGGGCTTTTATAACCGGTGAATGGGGAGATGAATCGGTAATTGATCTCTATGTCAAATCAGCTCAGAAAGGAACCAAAAGTGCCTTCAAAGAGGTATTGGGGATCTCACGGGATTCAGTCTCAACCTTATGGCAGAACTCCATCCGGGAAAAATATTCCGCTTCCCTGGAAGAACGAACCAAGCCTGAAGGGGTAGGGGAATTGGTTTTAGGCAAAGAGAAAGGCACCGGCCGGTTGAATGTAGCTCCTTCCGTTAGTCCGAATGGGGAATATATCGCATTTATTTCGGAGAAGAATCTCTTTTCACTTGAGCTGTTTCTGGCCGATACCGAGACCGGAGAGATTATCCGCAAGCTGACGACGACGGCTACTGACCCGCATACGAGTTCGCTGCGTTTCATTGAATCATCCGGCAGCTGGTCGCCGGACGGCAAGCGGTTTGCAGCTGTAGTCTTTGCCAAGGGAGACAACAAGATTGCCATCATCAATGTAGAAAAGGGCGGTGTCCAAAAACGCCTTGGTTTTGACGATGTGGACGCTATTACCAATCCGGCCTGGTCGCCGGACGGCAAAAAGCTTGTTTTCTCGGGTTCCGACGGCGGATATACCGATCTGTACCTTTACAACCTGGAGACAAAATCACTGACTAACCTGACACAGGATAAATATTCCGACCTGCAACCGACCTGGTCACCCGACGGCCAAAGCATCGCTTTTGTAACCGACAGGGGCGCCGATACCGATTTCGACCGCCTGGTATTCGGCAATATGAAGATTGCCATCCTTAATCTTGAGAACGGTGACATCGGAACGGTACCCGAATTCAGTGATTCCAAGCATATCAATCCGCAGTATGGGCCGGAGGGAAATTCGCTCTACTACATTTCGGATTACCTCGGAGTCAGCGACATCTACCGTTACGATTTCCGTACCGGCAAGCGGTACCAGGTAACAAGCGTGAGTACCGGGATATCCGGTATCAGCGAATATGCTCCCGCCATGACCGTAGCATCCGAGAGCGGGGAGCTTATGGCTACGGTATTCAGCAACTCCAATTACAGCGTCTACCGCATTCCCGAATCGAAGAGAAGTGGCCAGCAGATGGTAGGGCTGACCCGTCTGGCTTCGGTGACAGGCTTGCCTTCCTCCGGAAGGATGGGCAACCAAATGGTCACTTCCTACCTGAACAATCCGGTGACGGACTTGCCCATGGCCAGTTCATTTAGCAAGACTGATTATACGCCGACGCTGGCGCTTACCAATGTAAGCGGCGGCGGCGGGATCGGTGTTTCCAGCCAGTTCGGCGTAGGTGCTGCCGGAGGTGTGAACTTTATGTTCAGTGATATGCTCAACCAGCATATCCTGATGACCAATGTGCGCCTGCAGGGCAGCTTCAGGGATGTCGGCGGACAAGTGACGTATTTCAACCGTGACAACCGCTTTGTATGGGGTGCTTCGGTAGGCCACCTTCCGTACAGGACCAGCCGCTCATTCATTACGGAAAATGATACAACCACCATAGGCGGGGAAGAAGTCATAGCTCCGGCTTCAGTAAACCAAGCGCTGCAGCGGACTTTCCAGGAGCGTGTCGCCCTCCTCGGGATGTATCCGTTTTCACGAACCCAGCGGATGGAACTTTCAGCCAACTTTACCCACCTGTGGTATGATGTACAGCTGCAGCAGACCTATCTGGGTCCGAGCGGACAGCCGTTCAAGAGGGAGACGCGTGACTATGAAGCGGCCGAACCGTCGCCCCTGAACCTTGCGAGTACCTCAGCAGCCTATGTGGAGGACAATTCACAGTCTGCTTTTACAGGGCCTATAAGCGGTCACCGGCTGCGTTTTGAAGTAGAACCCACTACCGGATCGCTGACTTTTCTTAATGCCCTGGCCGACTACCGCAGGTACTTCTATATGAAGCCCTTTACACTGGCATTCCGCGGCATGCACTATGGCCGTTATCTTAAGGATTCGGACAGCCAGCGGCTTAACCCCAACTTCCTTGGTTATGAGTCGCTTGTCAGAGGATACAATATCGCTTCCTTTCAGCCCGGTGAATGCACGCTGAACCAGGGCGGTGATTGTGCCGAGCTGAACCGCCTGTTCGGAAGCCGCATAGGCGTGGCCAACCTTGAGCTTCGCTTACCGGTGCTTGGGGCTGAACAGTTGTCTCTCTTCAGGTCCAACATCCTTCCCACAACCCTTACCGCTTTCTTCGATGGGGGAGTGGCTTGGTCGGATGGCAATCCACCGGTCTTTAAATGGGCTGAAAGTACGACCGATCGCGTACCGGTATTCAGCACGGGCCTAAGCCTTAGGGTGAATGTGCTCGGTTTCCTGGTTACGGAAGTCTATTATGCCGTGCCTTTTCAGCGGCCCGAAAAAGGTGGGTATATCGGCCTGCACTTCTCGCCGGGCTGGTAATGCGAGAGTTTACTCCATCGGTTCGGTGATATTGTGGGGAGCGGGCCGCCCGCTTTCATCGAGGTGCACAAATACGATCTCGTCTATTGTGATGATAACGTCCTTCGAAAACTTATTCCTCACAACGCACTTGACGGTGATGGAGGTCTTACCGAAACGAACGGTCTCCATGCCGATCTCGACGATATCACCCAGTTTGGCGGAGCTCACAAAGTCGATTTCGGACATAAACTTGGTTACAAGATTGCCTTTGCCCAGTTGACAGGTTACGAAAATAGCAGCTTCTTCGTCAATCCAGCTTAAGACCGAACCTCCAAAAAGCGTGCCGTGGGCATTAAGGTCCTGTGGTTTGATCAGTTTTCTGCTGTAAAAATTCATAGTGAAATCCGGTTCAACTGAGGTTTTTCGTCTTTTGCCGGGATGCTTCGGCCATTTCATCGCGGTAGTTATCGAGTTTGCCCGCCAGTTTTTCATTAGACGTACTGAGGATACGCGCGGCCAGCAGCCCGGCATTTTTTGCCTTGCCGATGGCTACGGTAGCTACCGGTACGCCGTTGGGCATCTGTACGATGGAGTAGAGGCTGTCCAGTCCGCTCAAGGTACTTGTTTTGACCGGCACGCCTATAACCGGAAGAGTGGTGTAGGAGGCCGTCATCCCCGGAAGATGAGCTGCGCCACCGGCCCCGGCAATGATCACCTTAAGTCCGCGTTCACGAGCCGATTTGCCGTACTCCGCCATCATATCGGGCGTGCGGTGTGCGGAAACTACTTTTTTCTCGTAAGGAATTCCCAATTCATCCAGGATATCACAGGCCTCTTTCATGGTTGGCCAGTCGCTATCGCTGCCCATTATTACGCCGACTTTCGGTGTTTCACTGCTCATAAGTGAGAAATTTAAGAGTTAGCGCTTATTCGTAACCCGAATATAGAATTCAGAATTCAGAATTCAGAATTCAGGAGGTTGAAATCGTACTATATTCTGATTCCTTCAGTCAGTGATTGTGCCCGACCGTAGGTTTCTTCCATATCATCGCCCAGTAGGGTATAGTGTGCCATTTTTCGGCCCGGCTTGCTGTCCAACTTGCCGTAGACGTGCAGGTGACCGTCGGCGGTACCCAGCGCTTCTTTGGAGATATCGATCTGAGCATCACGCCGGTCGGTGCCCAGAAGGTTGATCATGGCTACGGCCGGTTTTCGCAGTCCGGCGGAGCCCAGCGGCAGGCCGAGCACGGCGCGGACGTGGTTCTCAAACTGGGAGGTCACGCAGCCTTCGATGGTATAGTGCCCTGAATTGTGTGGTCGCGGCGCCGATTCATTGAGCAGCAGCTTGCCATCCGGCTGCAGGAAAAATTCAAAGGCAAATATGCCCTTTCCGTCTATAGCCTCTGTGGCTTTGAGAGCCAGTTTCTGGGCGTTTTCTTGAATGTCCGTATCGACAGGCGCCGGTGACTTAACAGCAACGCAGATGTGGTTTTCCTGGACGGTCTCGCAGCAGGGATAGACTACGTAGCCCGTCTCATTACGCGCCACCTGTACGGCCAGCTCGTGGGTGAAGTCTGCAAAGGCTTCGGCTACAATGTCGTGGCCTTTGTCGCCACCCAGTTTTTTAAATCCTTCCAAAGCTTCATTAAGATCGTTAACTGTTTCGTTTCCGTAGCCATCATAACCGCCCTTCGATGATTTCAACATAAACGGCCAGCCGTGCTTGTCGCCGAAAGATTCCAGCTCAGCCTCGTTTTGAACCAGGGCATAGGGCGTGACGGGAATACCCGCCTTTTCGAAGGTCTGTTTTTCAATCAGTTTATTCTCTATCAAGGCAAAGCTTTCAGGAGAGGGATAGATAGGTGTCCCGCTTTCAGACTGTACTTCTTTAAGTATTTCCGAATTGATAAATTCATTTTCCAGTGTAAGCACGTCGCAGCTGCGGGCAAATTTCACAAGGTCGTCAACCGAATCGAAGGAGCCGCTTTCCGAAAAGGGTGTCATAAATTGAACCGGCTCGTTTTCGGGACGGTCTGAAAAGACACCTACTTGAATGCCATAGCGGAAAGCCTGTAGTGAAGACATACGTGCCAGTTGCCCTGCTCCGAGAAAACCCAGTCTGAAAGTTGCTGAAAGTGGATTTTTGTCCATTGGTATAGCTAAACTGTTGAACTGAAATTTGAGCGTGAACTTAACAATTTAAAATGAAAAATTACGAATTATGGATCGGCCCGGATGGGCGGCGCTGATATTTTTTAATTGTTCGCTTAAAGAATCGTATTTTGTCAGCGAATCCCAGCCATCTCATTTGTAACAGGGAAAAGAATCAGATATGGATATAGAAGCAAAACTACAGCAGGTAAAAGAGCGGTTTGAAGAGGTAACAGCTGCTATGAGCGACCCCTCCGTTTTTGATGATCCGGACCGCTATACGGAACTGACCAAAGAACACAGCGACCTTAAGGAGCTGGTTGATTTGTACGAAGAGTGGAAGGGTATTAAAGCCCAGATTAAGGGGAATAAGGAGCTGATAGAAGAGGGAGAGGACGCCGAAATTACCGAGATGGCTGAAGCAGAGAACAAGGAGCTCAAGCCCCGTCTTGAAGAGCTTGAAGAAGAGATCAAGTTTAAGCTCATCCCCAAAGATCCCGACGATTCGAAGAATGTGATCGTGGAGGTCCGTGCCGGTACCGGCGGGGACGAGGCCGCTATTTTTGCCGGTGATCTTTTCGACATGTACCGCCGCTATTCCGAAAAAATGGGCTGGAAGATGAGCATAATGAGCGTCAGTGAGTCAGAGAAAGGCGGCTACAAAGAGATTGTTTTCGGTTTGGAGGGCGATGAGGTATACGGCAAAATGAAGTATGAAAGCGGGGTGCACCGCGTGCAGCGCGTGCCCGAAACCGAGACGCAGGGAAGGGTTCATACCTCCGCCGCTACCGTTGCCGTCCTCCCGGAAGCCGAAGAAGTGGATATCGAAATCAATACGACCGACCTTCGCATCGACACCTTCCGCGCCAGCGGTGCCGGCGGACAGCATGTTAACAAGACCGATTCTGCCATCCGCATTACTCACGAGCCTTCCGGCGTAGTGGTTGAATGCCAGCAGGAACGTTCACAGCATCAGAACAAAGAGAAGGCGATGACCATGCTGCGTTCCAAGCTCTATGAGATGGAGGAGGAGAAGCTGCGCAAGGAACGTGCCGCCGAGCGCAAAAGTCAGGTATCCACCGGCGACCGTAGTGCCAAGATTCGCACCTACAACTTCCCACAGAGCCGGCTTACCGACCATCGTATCAACCTCACCCTATATAATCTTGACGATATCATGAAGGGGGAGATCGGGGAAGTCATCAAGGCTCTCCGCGTTCAGGACAACCTCGAGAAGCTCAACGCCGTTATGCAGTAACCTCAGTTACAGTAATCAGCCCTTCAAAAAGCACTGATCACTGTTCACTGCTTACTGTTTATTGTGTAGAGACTTTTGGGCCCGCCTTAATCAGCTCTTCGCTGGCTTCCGACTCAAACTTCTGGAAGTTCTCCGCAAACATGCCCGCCAGCTTGTCAGCTTTCTCGTCATAGGCATCGGTGTCATTCCATGTGTTGCGCGGAATGAGGATGTCATTCGGCACGCCCTCAACTTCAGTCGGGATAGCGAGGCCGAATACCGGATCCAGCTCAAAGGTAGCGTCATTTAGCTTGCCTTCCAGAGCCTGGCTGAGCATCTGTCGTGTATAACCCAGCTTCATGCGGTGGCCGGTGCCGTAAGGTCCGCCGGTCCAGCCGGTATTGAGCAGCCAGACGGTAGAATTGTGCGTACGGATCTTGTCAGCAAGCAATTCGGCGTAGACCGTAGGGTGAAGCGGCATGAAAGGCGCTCCGAAGCAGGCGGAAAAAGTTGCCTGTGGTTCGGTAACACCACGTTCGGTACCGGCTACCTTGGCGGTATAACCGCTGATAAAGTGGTACATCGCCTGCTCGGGGGTGAGCTTGGAAATCGGAGGCAGTACGCCAAAGGCGTCGCAGGTCAGGAAAATGACGTTGCTCGGATGGTTGCCGGTCCCCTCATCACTGGCATTGGGGATATAGTTGATAGGGTAGGAGCAGCGGGTGTTCTGTGTAAGGCTTACATCGTCAAAATCGGGTTCCCGGTTGTCGTGGAGAACTACATTCTCCAGGATGGTTCCGGGCATCTTGGTAGTAGCGTAAATGAGCGGTTCGCCCTCTTCCGAGAGGTTGATGGTCTTGGCATAGCAGCCGCCCTCAATGTTGAAGACGCCGTCTTCGCTCCATCCGTGCTCGTCATCGCCGATCAGCACGCGATCGGGATCGGAGGAGAGGGTGGTTTTTCCGGTTCCGGAAAGTCCGAAGAATACGGCGGTATCGCCGTTTTTGCTCATATTGGCCGAGCAGTGCATGGCCATCACGTCCTTTTTGGGCAGCAGGTAGTTCATCACGGAAAAGATTCCTTTCTTCACTTCGCCGGAGTAGAGGGTACCGCCGATAAGGATAATCTTCTTGTCAAAGTTGACCAGGATAAAGGTCTCGCTTCTCGTTCCGTCCTTCTCTGGATCGGCTTTGAAATTGGGAGCCGCGAGTACGGTAAAATCAGGCTCATGGTGCTTGAGCTCCTCGTTGTTCGGGCGGATAAACATATTGTGCGCGAAGAGCCCGTGGTAGGCCGCTTCACTGACCACCCGTACGTTAAGCTGGTACTTTTTGTCGGCGCCCGCATAGCAGTCTTTTACATACAGCTTCTTATCTTGCAGGTAGTCGGTAACCTGATCGAAGAGATTCTCAAATACCTCTTCATCTGCCGGCTGGTTAATGTCTCCCCAGTCGATGTCATCATGGACAGATTCCTGGTCGATGATAAACTTATCCTGTGGAGAGCGTCCGGTATATTTGCCTGTCAGCACGCGAAGAGCGTAATCTTTGGTAAGCTTTGCTTCGTCGTTTTGGATGGCCTCCTCATATAGCTCGGGGGGCGTTAGGTTCCAAAGTGCCCGGTCGTTGTTTTCCAAACCCAGATAGTCTAGTCCCACAGAGCTGCGGGGACGTGATTGGTTACTCATCAGAAGTGTATGTTTATATTTTTGAGATTTTCATTTCAATAGCCTAAACAGAAAAAGCAGAGTGGAAATCCCTGCTTAATTGAGGCTCTAAGTATACAAAAAATTTCAATGAAAATGTGAAGGGATAGCTAATGCAAAAGCATTCAAAGGGATCAGAGAAAATCCCTTAATTAGTTAAATCATATTCGATAACGCCTAAAAGTTGGGAGGGCTTTGGTCATGGTAGCAAAAATAGTTAAAGCTTTAGTCGGTCGTACTAGTGTTTGCCTCAAGAAGTTTTATGAATATTTCTGATTTAATTTGGACTGGTTGGGAGTTTTTTGCACATAATACGGAAGCAGGTCAATAAGAGGGGGGGTAAGTAAAAACGTAACCGCTATAACAGAATACTAATCGTGTTGTTGTCGGTTGTGGCGGAGATGATAATATGGTTGGCCAAGTTTCCGGATAATAATTGGGAATCCTCAACATACTGAGATATAAAGTAATGGTGTGGAACTTTCCAAGTATAGATCTGCCCAATAATTAATTGGTATTTATCCAGAAACTCCCGGCCGCCTTTTAATTTTCTCTTCTTTTGCTATGTTTTAGTACTATCTTTAGCATCAAAAAACAAAGGAAATCTGTCTCAATGAGTGAACGAAAAGTAAGGCTGGGACTGATCCAACACAGTTGCGGGGATGAGCCGGCAGAAAATATTGAGAAGGCTGCCGGCCTGGTGCGGGAAGCTGCCGGCAAGGGTGCGCAGCTGATCCTGTTGCAGGAGCTGTTCAATACTACCTACTTCTGCAAGGAGGTTGATGACATTTATTTCGATTGGGCGCAACCTATTCCGGGTCCCATCACCGGGCGCTTTTCGGAGCTGGCCAAAGAGCTGGAAGTAGTTATCGTAGCGCCTTTCTTTGAACGGCGCGCGGCCGGTGTCTATCACAATTCGCTGGTGGTTATCGATGGGGACGGGGAGTTGGTTGGCAAGTATCGCAAGAAGCATATCCCGGACGATCCGAGCTTTTATGAAAAGTACTATTTCACTCCCGGCGAAGACGATTACCAGGTGTACGATACGCGCTATGCCAAAATCGGTCCGCTGATCTGCTGGGACCAGTGGTACCCGGAGGCGGCCCGTATCACCGCTTTGAAGGGGGCTGAGATCCTGGTTTATCCAACGGCTATCGGGACGCTGCCAGATGAGGGCGAGGAGATGGGAAAGGAGTTCCTGGAAGCCTGGCAGACGATTCAGCGCAGCCATGCTATCGCCAACGGCTGTTTTGTTGCCAGCATTAACCGGACGGGACAGGAGGGAGAGGTAAATTTTTGGGGACACTCTTTTGTAGCAGGACCCTTCGGGCAGATGCTCGCCGAAGCGGGTACCGAAGAAGAAGTGCTTATTGCCGAGATCGACCTGGCCAAGATTGAAAAGCAAAGGCAGGTCTGGCCGTTTTTCCGCGACAGGAGAATCGATACTTATCAACCGATATTGAAGAGGTTTATAGATTGAAATCCGAAATTCGAATGTTCGAAATCCGAAACATTTCAGTTTTACTGTAAGGAGTCTAAGTTCTCAGGGTCTTATAAGTACCTATAAAACAATTTTAGATTGTGTTTGAAATATGATCTAGAGAAAAGGACTCTGAATTTTACCAAGTCGGTTATCAACTTTGTAAATCATATTCACAAGACACTGGCAAATGTGGAGATTGCGAAGCAGGTTATCCGGTCAAGTGGATCGATTGGAGCAAATTACATTGAGGCGAATGAATCGATAAGCAAAAAGGATTTCATCTATCGAATAAAATTATGTCGTAAAGAAGCTAAGGAGACTACCTACTGGATAAAACTTTTGGAATGTGATCAAGCTATGGATAATCAGAGAAATGCACTAATTCAGGAATCGACTGAGTTGACAAAGATTTTTGGGGCGATTTATCGAAAAGCATCTAAGAATTAACCGTTTCGGATTTCGAACATTCGAATTTCGAATTTATACTATCACCATTTCCAGCTAAATATTTGCTTATTTGAAGAACGAAACTACGCTAACTCCCCGGCAACTCAGCTACTCCATGCCCCCCGAATGGCACCCCCATGCCGGCACACAGCTGCATTGGCCTTCCAACCGGGAGACCTGGCCGGGTGAAAGGCTGGAGCGGGTAGAAAAGGTATACCTGGAGATCATCGGGGAATTGCACCGCTATGAGCAAATCCATCTGCTTACGGAGGATGAGCAGGTACGGTCACGGGTGATGAAGCTTCTTCAGAAGGGAGATATCGACCTGGAGCACATCACAATTCACCTGCAGCCCGTCAACGATGTCTGGGCCCGGGACTGTGGTCCCATTTTCATCCGTAGGGAGCACGAGGGCCGGGAGGAATATGCATTAACCGATTGGGAGTACAACGCCTGGGGCGGCAAATACCCGCCATTTGATGACGACAACCGGCTGCCCAAGTATTTCGCATCTCGCTATGGTATAAAACGTTTTGAGCCCGGGATGGTGCTGGAAGGGGGCTCCGTAGAGGTCAACGGCGAGGGCGTCCTCATGACAACCGAGTCGGTTCTGTTAAACCCCAACCGCAATCCGGATATGACAAAAGATGAGATCGAGCAGAAGCTGAAAGAGTACCTGGGAGTTGGGAAAATTATCTGGTTGAAAGACGGTTTGGCCGGAGACGATACCGACGGACATATCGACGACCTGTCCCGTTTTTTGAATCCGACTACCATCCTTACTATGGTAGCCGAAGAAGGCGATGTGAATTATGGCGCTTTACAGCAGAACCTGGAAATCCTAAAAAATGCTACCGACGGGAATGGGGAACCCTTTACCATTGAAACGCTCCCTTTGCCGGAGACGCGTATAGAAGGGACTACAGTAGACGGATCCGAGTACGTACCGGCCAGCTATGCCAACTTCTATGTTTCCAACGGGCTTGTGCTGGTGCCGATTTATGATGAGCGGTATGACGGCCGGGCCCTCGACCTTTTTAAAAAGTACTTTCCCGGGCGGGAAGTTGTCGGTATTCCCTGCGCCGACCTGGTGTGGGGACAGGGAAGCATCCACTGTATTACACAGCAGCTATACGGTTTATGAGAGTAGCTTAACTCCCCTTGCCGTTTTTATTGCCTTTTCCGTTTCCACCTTTGGCGTTGTCCTTTTCGTCGTCGTTCAGGATGGTACCGAAGGTCTTCTTGGCATTGTCCTGAATTTCTGCTCCTGTAGCTGATAGCAGATTGAGGAAAAACTTCTCATCATTTTCCCACTCCTCATCGTCAATCAGGGTTACGGTAACTTGCATGGCGGTTGTTCCGGGAGCAAAGACAACGGTTCCCGTAGCGGCTTCGTAGTCGCTGCCGGCGTGAGCGGAGTTGTCCTGCGTTTCGAAGTCCACTTTTACGGTATCGGTTGAAGCTTCCGAGAGCCGAACGGTAAAGCTGATGCTGCCGCCGTTTTCAAAAGCTTCCGGCTCGTCAGCCAGGCTGACAGATATTTTGGGGGCTGCAGGCTCTTCGTCGTCGTCGAGAATGGTAGCCGTTGCACGATTTGAATCGGCATCAAGAATCGCTCCGCGTACTTCGGTAAGCTCCAGAATAAACTGTTCGTCGTTTTCAACTTCGCCATCGTCAGTCAGAGTGACTTCAACATATCCTTCGGTATCGCCAGCTGCTATGATCAGCGTACCGGACGCAGCTTGATAGTCGCTTCCCGCCTTGGCCGATTGGTCAAGGGTACGATAGTCCACTTCCACCTCTTCGTCTGCCGGTTCCGAAAGATGGACCCTAAAGGCCAGCTGTCCGCTGTTTTCGGCTCCCTCAACATCGCCACTGAGTCCGGCGGTAACAGGTACTGGCTCGGGATCATCGTCTGTGATGGTTGCCGTTGCCCTCTTTTGGGTATTGTCGATAGCCGCTCCCGTGGCCGATACAAGGTGTAGTTCAAAGGTTTCCTGCGGCTCAAACTCCCTGTCATCAATCAAGCCGACTGCGATTGTTTGTTGGCTTGTGCCCGGACTAAATGTCAGCGTGCCGTCAGCGGCAATATAGTCGCTGCCTGCTTTGGCCGTTTTGTTTACGGTTTGATAGCGAACTTCTACCGTTTCATCGATCGACCGGGAAAGGCGTACGATAAAGCTCAGATCCGTCTCGTTTTCAGCGGCTTGAGGGTTGTTGGCCAGGCCAACGGTGACCGGCTCCGGTTCGGGGTCGTCGTTGAGGATGGTTCCCGTGGCCGAGGTGGCACTGTTGTCCAATTCGCCGCCTCGGATGCCGGTCAGTTCGAAAGTGAAGGTTTCGTCGGATTCATATTCTTCGTCATCAATAAGCAGTACTTCGACATTGCCCTCCAGATCGCCTGCGGGAATAACCAGTACTCCGCTAGCTGCCTGGAAGTCGACGCCGGGCTGAGCTGTATTTCCAAGGGTCCGGTAGTCGATTTCGACCGCTTCTTCGGCCGTATCCGAAAGGCGTACCGTAAAGCTAAGGCTACCGGCGTTCTCGGGCGCTTGCCTGTTTCCGGTGATAGCAGCCGTAACCGGTGGGACCGGTTCTTCATCGTCGTTCAGTATGGTACCTGTAGCTTTGCGATAAGCACTGTTGAGAGTTGCACCGGTAGCGCTGAGCAGTTCCAGTTCGAAGGTCTCGTCAGCTTCAACCCTATCGTCGTCAATCAGGTTTACCACCAGCTGCTGCTCGGTTGTACCTGCAGGGAAAAGGAGAGTGCCGGATATGTGTTCAAAATCTTCGTCTCGTTTGGCGGTTTTGTTGATGGTCTGGTAGGTGATTTCCACTGCTTGCTCAGGAGTTGCGGAAAGTTCGAGAGTGAAAGTCAGCGGGCCGGCATTTTCCATGGCCTGCGGACTGTTGGTGATGGAGACGGCCGGAGGCGGTGCTTGCGGAGCTTCATCATCATTAAGTATTGTTCCGGTGGCCTGTTTAGCACTGTTGTTCAGTTGCCCTCCTACAACCGATGTAAGTCGCAGGGTAAAGGTTTCGTCGCTTTCCTGTTCTTCATCATCCAGAATTGCCACTGGAATAATACCGGTTGTGCTTCCCTGGGGAATAGAGAGACTTCCTGCCGCACTGGTGTAATCACTTCCTGCTAAAGCCGATTGATCGCTTGTGGTATAGTCTACAACTACGTTTTCGGTTGCCGCCTGCGACAGCTGTACGGTAAATTCAAGGCTGCCGTTGCTTTCCGGGGCTTCCACATCTCCGGCCAGGGAGATTACGACGGGCTCTGGCTCGGGGTCGTCATTGAGAATGGTTCCTGTGGCAGTGGCTTTTTTGCTGTCGATTACTCCGCCACGTACATCTGTAAGCATCAGGCCAAACTCTTCATCAGCTTCATATTCTTCATCATCTATAACGACAATTTTAATGACGCCTTCCAGACTGCCGGCAGGAATCAGCAAAGTAGACGCAGCAGCTTCATAGTCGCTTCCGGCATCTGCGGTACCGGGGATGGTTTGATAATCGACTTCAATGTCTTCTGATGCTTCGGCCGAAAGCAGGATAGAGAAGCTCAGCTTGCCGGCATTTTCTGCATTTCTGGGATTGTTGGCTATGCCGACGCTGACAGGCGGTTCCGGCTGCTTTTCCTCATCGTCGTCAAAGATAACAGCTGCGGCTTTTCGTTTGTTATCATCAATCGTAGCGCCTCTGGCGGCAAGCAGTTCCAGCTCAAAGCTTTCGTCGGTTTCGGCCTCGGTATCGTCTACTAATTCGATACGCACGCTTTTTTCAACGCTGCCGGGAGGGAAAACAACCGTACCGGATGCGGCAAGGAAGTCGCTACCAGCCGTGGCTGAATTGCCGACGGTCCGGTAATCAACTTCCACGGACTCTTCTGCTGCCCTGGAAAGCTTTATGGTGAAGGAGATCGGACCGTTACCTTCGGAAGCTGAGGGTACATTTGAGATCGATACAAGGGGAGGGGAAACCGCCTCCTGTTCGTCATCGTTTAGAATGGTACCGACGGCTTGCTTTGCCTGCGTATCGATCTCTCCACCGCGTACTGCGGTCAGTTCCAATATCAGGGTTTCGTCAGGTTCAACCTCTTCGTCATTGATCAGGGCGACATCGACGGTAGCTGCAAGCTCATTCGGGGGGATGACCAGGGTACCGCTTTTTGCCTTGTAGTCGCTGCCCGAAGTTGCAGTCTGGTCTAAGGTCCTGTAATCTATCTCTACGGTTTCTGATGTCGCCTCCGAAAGTTCAATCGTGAAGCGGAGCGGGCCGGAATTTTCAGCTTTGGCGGGGCTGCCCTCCAGCCTTACCTTCGGTTTTACGATCGGGTCGTCATCGTTGAGAATGGTTCCCGTCGCTTTCTTGAGATTACTGTCAATCACCGCTTTTGCGGCAGGAGCCTTTTGAACCATTTTGAAAGAGCCAAAATTCTCTCTTTGGGCAGTTTTGGAAAAGGATTTCAGTTTGCCCGGCCCTGTTTTACCCGTAGGGGATAGGGAAGCAGATGAGGTAGTGCCGGCAGATTTACTGAGCGTATTCGACTGGTCGATTATCCTGGTACCGGTCAGTTCCAGCTCGAAAGTCTCATCATCTTCGAAAAGGTCGTCGTCTATTATCCCAACTTCCAGTGTCTTGGTCGTACTGCCGGGTTCAAAGACCAGTGTACCTTCTGCTTTCAAGAAATCGCTGCCGGATACGGCCGTTTTGTCGACGGTCCGGTAATCTACTTCCAAGATATTGGAAATAGCTTTCGAGAGCTTTACGGTGAATGGCAGCGAGCCGGAGCTTTCGGCGGCTTGTGGATGCTTGGTAGTACCGACGGTTACGCTTTCTACCACTTCAATGGGACCATCGGGACTTTCTTTAATGACTTCAATAGTAGCTGAAGAGAGGACCCTGGAAATGATCTCTTCCGAATCCGAATGGTCCCACCCCTCTATGGCGCCTTCCTTTTGAAGCCATTTAAGATAGTTGAATGTAATAATAAGGGTAAGCGGGCTGGCATCTTCTTCGCCCAATTCAATGGAAGGATCGATGGCAAAGTCTAGTGTTACGGGTTCAAAAAGTTCATAGGAGTACGATTGTCCGTCATATTGTCCCTCTATGCTGATGGCCGGCGATGAAGACTCGTTTGCAGTTGGAGTACCAAGAGAGAGCTCGAAACGCCGGTACCGATTGGCAGGTGCGCTGCTTTCCGAGGCGTAGCTGACCGGGTTTTCCGGATCCATACTGAGAGGAGAAGGCTCAAAGGGAAGGGAATAGACTCCGCCTTCGGGGGTATATAGCGATGCCCCGGAAATCAGGAGGCTGATTTCGTCTACTTCAGGTATGTCTGCCGGGTTCGAAGGATCTAAGACACTATTTTCGGAGTTAGTTATTTTTACCTGTACATTCAGGGGGTATTTTCCCGTATCCGGCGGATTTGCCAAGTCTGTACATGCATATATTACTAAGCCCCCAAAAAGAAGTACTCCTAAACGCCAGCGATGCTTTATGGAGGAAAACATCACAAATTAAAACTCTCTAATTGCTATTAAAGGGATTTTATCCCAATTACTACATTATCCTTATTGTTAGGGAAATACCATTAGAATTTCCTAAGAATCATGTAGTTACACTACGTATTTCCATGTAATTTGGGTTGTACAGGAAATATGTTGGCATGGGCGAAGACTCAGGAGAGATTTCAGGTAGTGCAATAAAAGGGTTAGTGGATATTCAACCACCTTTGTTTCAGTCGTCGTCATCAACGATGGTGGCCATTGCGAGGGCTTTGAACTTATTGATGACTGCTCCCCGGGCGTCCGTCAAGAGAAGAGAAAATTTTTGGTCGGCTTCCGATTCATTATCATCAAATATGGGTATGGTGATAAATCCCATGATCAGGCCGGGTTCTAATATGAGGGTGCCGGTGGAATCGGCGAAATCTATACCGGCCTTGGTAGAGTTTTCACTTGTTTGGAAATCAAGCCAGATTGTATCCGGAGAAATTTTGGAGAGTTCGGCTATAAATTGAGCGTTTTCCTCATTTTCATTCACTTTGGGGTCATTGGCCAGGCCTACAGTGATGTCGTTTTTGGGATTTCCACCTCCTGTTTTTGTACCCGATTCAAAAACCTCCACTGTAGCCGATTCGATAATTCTTGCAATAACTTCTGAATCGGATGCCGGTTTGTTGCCGGTGATGTCTTCTTCACTTAACCAATTGCTGGAGTCGAATGAGATAACAAGAACCGAAAGACTGTCTTTCCCCATACCATGTGAAAAGGGAGGGTTCAACTCAAAATCGATAGAGAAGGAATCTTCGATCTCATAAGTAAAAGGGTTGCCGTTCAGTGTGCCTTTGATTTGAAATGCTCCGGCTGAATCACTTTCGGAACCGGGTATGCCGAACATTACGTCAAAGTTTTTATAATTATTGGCCGGAGCGGATGTTTGAGCAATAACTGTCAGCGAATCCGTCTGCTTGAGTGATATGGGCTCAACCGAATAGGGCAGGGAATAGACGTTGCCGGTGGGCGTATAAAGGGAGTTGCCCGTGATATTGAAACTGACCTCATCTATGACCGGTATCCCGGCCTGCGTTGCAGTTGCAGTGTCAGCGGCCGGCGACATTATCCGCAGCTGCACATGCAACGGGTGCTTGTTTGAGTCGAGCTCATTTAAAAGGTCATCGCAGGATGAAAATGCCAGGAAAGCGATGATAATAATCGAAATGCCGCTGTATTTATAATATTGACCCATGATCTTGTTGACCAGATAGAACTATTGGAAGTATCAAGATCCCCGGGCATGTATTTTGTTACAAATTTATTATAAATAGATGTTTGACTGTAAATTAAAAGGCACTGATTTATGAAATAAGTGCTTCTAAATAGACTATCTGTTTGCCTCTTTAACCGTTTCCGGCAGGGGCGGGGCCTGGTCCTCTGGAATGGGAGATTGGTAAGGCTTGCCTTCGGTCCGCTTCATAAATTCTTCTTTCGCTTTTTGAAGTAATTCTTCGTCAAGCAAAAACTCCACGGCCGTCATGGAGATTACCTTGGCTGCTACAACGGCACTTTTCTTCCCCCCGCTGGTGTTGTGGCTGGCTGTGGTTGCCCAGCTGTGCCAGGGTACACCGACCGGCGCGGATGCCACACTGAAGCCTACGGTGGGAGTGATATAACTGACTTCGGCTACATCGGTGGATCCTCCGGAAGGGGGAAGCAGGCTGTCAGCCAGTGCTTCGATATCGGTACTGAAGCCTTTGGGTTCTTTATCCAGATTTTCCTGCAGCTTCCGGGCAAACTCCTGCTCCTCCTCGGTAAATTCGGGAGGACCTACTTTTCGCAGGTTTTTGTCCAATGCCTCGATGAGGGTGCGGTTCAGAAGGGTTTCGTGTACGCCGGTTGTGAGATGAACCTTGTGCTCGGTTTCGGTGGCCAGTGCGGCAGCTTCGGCAGCTTTAAGTACGCGTTGGTAGTTGCTTTCTACCCGGTCGCGGCTCACATCCCGCACATAATACCAGACTTTGGCATATTCGGGAACCACATTCGGAGCTTCCCCCGCATTGGGTATCACGTAATGAATGCGTGCGGTGGGGCGGATGTGCTCTCGCATCTGGTTGACGGCATAATTCATCAGTTCCACTGCGTCAAGGGCGCTGCGGCCGTTCCAAGGATCGGAAGCCCCGTGGGCAGCCTGACCGAAAAATTC
>CAYWDK010000006.1:39744-46942 GCA_964457025.1 uncultured Balneolaceae bacterium
GAACCGAAGAGATTGTGTCCACATCCCTGTCCAGAGCTCACACCGTCTTGGCGCGGCTCGCGGTAGGGGACCGGGGCGTTCCCGACTCCGGGAAGCGCATCGTATTCTGCAAGTATGCCGATAACCGGCTTGCCGCTTCCGTAGGTCGCCGTAAAGGCAGTTGGCATGCCGCCTACACCGCTTTCGATGGTGAAGCCGTGTTCTTTCAATGCATTCTTGAGCAAGTCGGCCGAGCGGTCTTCCTTAAGGGCAGTTTCACTGAAGTCCCAAAGGCGTGTAGAGGTCGCGTTTATGTCTTCCGACAGAGCCTCTGCTTTCTGGACGGCCAGCTCTTTCTGCTGTTCAATAGACTGGGCATCAAGACCGGATGTGGTGATCAGAACCAAAAGAAGGGTGGAGAGCAAATATCGCATGAGGGTAGTGGTTAATTGAAATTAAAATCCCTAAGTACTTCAATCACATTATCATAGCGATCATAAAAATGCAAACCGTATAGTGGGAGATTGTTTTTTAGTGAGATTAGAAATACTATTCAATTAGTATTCCAATCAATCCTTTGGTTATGGCGGAGTTTCCAGCAATTACTGTCACACTTCTATCTTTTGTATTGATAACGGGCTGCGTCCCGCAGAAGCAGGATACGGCTGCCGACTCGGGCGCCATCGACGATTTATATCGCACTTTTAATGAGGCTTATCAATCGCATGATGCCGAGCTGGTGGCGTCGCTCTATGCGGAAGATGCGCACTATCTGGAGCCGAATCCGGAATTGGCTATCCGCGAGGGACGTGCCTCGATCCGGGAGACGTTCAGCGGATTTATGGAGTGGGCCGAGCAGAATAACAGGGACCTCGAAATCCAGTTTCGCATTCTGGATCGGGAAATATCGGGCGACATGGCCTACGACACAGGCTATTACCTGTTGCGTACAAAGCCGGATTCGGTCGAATCGTTTGGCAACGAAGGCGGCGTCGGCAAATTTGTAACTGTGATGGGAAGACAGTCCGACGGAAGCTGGAAGTTTCTATTGGACGGATTCAGTCCGGCGCCTTACCGGGCTTTTGCGGATAGCGACAGCGCCGGTGCCCATAATCCCTTTACAGACTGAAAAAATCCTGCTGATCTTCAGGCACGCGGATACTGCTGTTGTGGCTTCGGATGAAGCGAATGGTCTTGGCTATATCTTCAACTTTGAGGGTGAAAGACTCCTGTCCGAGGTCAATCAGCTTTTGGTAATCGCCTTTGTTCTCCGGTTTCCACATGATATGGTAGCTGGTGGAGAAATCGAAGAGCGCTTCGCCGGATGAGCGGGGGTAGTAGGGGGCGAACTTCATCGCTTCGATCTGGGTCAGGGGTACCTCAATTGTTTTAATATCCTGCTCACCCTTTTTAACATCGATGAAAAGAACGTCGCCTTCCACATAAAAGGTAAAATGGTAAAGCGGCTCGGCCAGCTTGAAGATGCCTAGGAAACTGATAACGAAGAGCAGCAGGGCGAAGAGCTGGCTGAAGCCGGTAAAATCCCACTGCGCCGTCACGAAGCTGTCGGCCAGCAGAAAGGTCCCTCCGGCGGTACAGACCAGTATCACTAGTCCCCAGAAAAGGTTGGTTTCTTCTTCGTAAATATTAAGATAGTTAGACGGGCTTGGCATATTGCCGTTGCTTCGGTTTTGGTAAAGGTGGAAAGATGTGAAAAATAAATGAGAAGATAACTTTTAATAAAAGTCCCTGATCTTTAATATCTTTGGCACTCAAATCAATATTCAGAATCTGAACTTTTTCATGGCCACCGAGGTAAAGGTACAGTACGAAGCAGTCATCGGGCTGGAAGTGCATGCCCAGCTCTTAACCGAAAGCAAAGCTTTCACGCCCATATCAACAGAATTCGGGGCTTCGCCCAATACGCAGGTAAGTCCGCTATGTCTGGGCCATCCGGGCACCCTTCCCGTACTGAATGAAAACCTGGTGCGCTATATCATAAAGATGGGCCTGGCTACCAACTGCGAGATCGCACGCAAATCCATTTTTGCCCGCAAAAACTATTTTTACCCGGATCTTCCCAAAGGGTACCAGATTTCGCAGTATGAGACGCCTATCTGCCATGACGGCCACCTGACTATCAAGGCCGACGGCAAGGAGAAGAAAATCGGCATCACCCGCATCCACATGGAAGAGGATGCCGGCAAATCGATTCACGACCAGGATCCCTACCATACGCTTATCGACCTGAACCGTGCCGGCGTGCCCCTGATTGAGATCGTCTCCGAGCCCGACCTGCGCACGCCCCAGGAGGCTTACGCCTACCTGAGCCGTATAAAGCAGATTGTGCAGTACCTTGAGATCTGCGACGGTAACATGGAAGAAGGCAGCCTTCGCTGCGACGCCAATGTTTCGGTACGTCCCAAAGGACAGGAAGAGTTCGGAACTCGTACCGAGCTGAAGAATATGAACTCTTTCCGCAATGTGGAGCGGGCTATACAGTTTGAGATCGACCGGCAGATCGAGCTGATCGAGTCGGGCGGCACCGTGGTACAGCAGACGCTGCTCTGGGATGCCAATAAGATGGAGACCCGGCAGATGCGTACCAAAGAAGAGGCGCACGACTACCGTTACTTCCCCGAGCCGGATATTCCGCCCGTGGTGGTTACGGATTCCATGCTTGAAGAGATCAAGGAAGAACTGCCCGAACTGCCCGACGTGCGGCTACAGCGGTTTATCGACGACTTTGGTATGAGCGAGGATGATGCGCGCATCCTCACAGAAAACCGCTACCTGGCCGATTACTATGAGGAGGTGCTGGAATATGTTGACAATCCCAAGTCGGCTTCGAATCTTATCCTCACTGAAGTGCTTCGTATTTTGAACGAGCAGAGTATCGATATCCGCAGTTTTTCGATAGGTGCCGAGCGGCTTTCGGGGCTTATCGCTCTCAGGGAAGAGGATAAGATCAACTCTTCGGCTATGACCGAGATCTTTGACGAGATGGTTCAGGGAGATAAATCGGCCGAAGAATACGCACGGGAGATGAACCTGTTGCAGGTATCCGATACCGGTTTTATTGAGCCGATCGTGGATGAGGTGATCGAGAATCACCCCGACGAGGTAGAGCGTTACCGGGAAGGAAAGAAAGGGTTGATCGGCTTTTTTATCGGCCAGGTGATGCAGCGTTCAAAAGGCAAGGCAAATCCCAATATGGTGCGGGAGCTTGTGTCTAAAAAACTTGAAGGCGACAATTAATAAGAGTGATCAGTTGACTACCCACAATTAAACAGAGAAGACCCAGATGAAATTTTCTTATATCCTTGGCTTAGGATTGGCGGTACTCTTTTTTATAGGCTGTTCCGGACAGGACCAACCCCAATCGGCTATCGTAAAGGGCACAATAACCGTCGCTGACTCAGTAGATTCTTCGGGAGACTATAGCGGTATCGGGGTCACCATTATTAAAAAAGATTCGGCCAATGCGGATGCCGATACTCTTTTCCACCAGTTGACCGATTCGACCGGGACTTTTTCAGGTATCGCCAGTTTTCCGGCTAAAAACCGCTACCCGCTTTTTGTGAGCCGTAACGGGAGAAACCTCGGCAGTGCGGCCGTGATCCTTGCCAACCAGGATACGGTTCAAATTGAGGCAGAGCTTCCCGACTTTCAGGGTACGTTGAATATAGAATCGCATGAACACAAGGCTCTCCAAACGTTTCAGCGCGTCGATCGCGGTTTTAACCGTATCGCCCAGTATATAGGAGTAGGAAGACTGAAAGGGGATACCCTTCAGATGGAACTGAACAAATGGAGCAATCTCTACTGGCAGGTGCATGAAGAGTATGAAGGGACCATCGCTTCGGGTCTGGCAGCTTCTGAAGCCGTTAAGCTGCTGCAGGGATGGAATAACTCCGAAATGATGCGCCGGATCCGCTCGGTACAGGATGACGACCAGCTGGTAGGTCTGGCGGCTACTTATGGTAAGAATTACCTGGCCGAAAACCATGGTCTGGACTACGCCGTAAGCTATCTGGATACGCTGCAGCGCAATACCGAAGACAAATCGATGAAGATGCGGATACAGATGGAGCGCATTAAGCTGCTATATGACAGTGCCCGCGTTGCCGAAGCCAAAGAGCAGTTGGCCGATTTCAAAGAGAACTACCAGGACCGGAAGGAAGTAAAAGACTGGACCGAAGCGATAAGCTACGACCTCAATTACCTATCGCCCGGCGATACTATCCCTTCCTTCTCTTTTGAACTGAATGGCAGGACGATCAGCCGCGACTCGCTGATGGGAACACCCTATGTGCTTGAGATAACGACCTTATCCAACCGCCTTTATCAACAGCAGTTCGACCGTACGGTTGTCATCCACAGCATCTACAAAAATTTCGGCTTGCAGGTGGTCACGCTTCCGCTGGATGAAAGCCAGCAGACCATCAACGGCTTTTTTGAAGAACGCATGCAGCCCTGGCCGGTAGCGCCCGCCAAAGCATTTGACAGGCAGGAACTGGTCGACCGTTTCAACATCAAACTGGTTCCTACCCGCTTTTTGATTGACCGTGAAGGCAAAATCGTACGGAAGTATGTGGGCCGGGAGTTTGAGGATGTTATCAAAGGAATTCAATCGCTAACTCAGAATGAAGAAGAACCAGCATCATGAGAAGATTTTTGATTGCCGGTAACTGGAAGATGAATTGTGGCCCCAAAGAAACACGGGAACTCATCAAGGGAATCCGCGAGGCCTGTCCCGAGTTGCCCTCCGGGCTGGATGTGTTGGTCTGTCCTCCTATGGTGTCACTGCCGGCCGCATCCGAATCGCTGCAAGGATACTCAGGAGCACATTTGGGCGCCCAAAATGTCAATTCGGAAGATAACGGCGCCTATACCGGCGAGGTGAGTACTCAGATGCTCAAGGAAGTCGGTTGCAGCTATGTAATCCTGGGTCATTCCGAGCGGCGCCAGTATTTCGGCGAGACCGACGCCACCGTCAACGCAAAGACACTCAAGGCACTCTCCGACGGACTCAAGCCCGTGATCTGCGTTGGCGAGTCGCTGGATCAGCGCAAGAAGGGAGTACACACCACACTGGTCAAGAAGCAGGTGGAAGCGGCGCTCAGCGGGGTCAGTGAAGAGGATGTTTCAAGCGTTGTAATAGCCTACGAGCCGATCTGGGCTATCGGTACCGGCGAGACGGCTACGCCCGACCAGGCGCAGGAGATGCACTTGATCATTCGCGGGGTACTCGCCGAAATGTATGATGCGGATACAGCTTCAGCCATCCAAATACTTTATGGCGGCAGCATGAAGCCGCACAATGCCGAAGAACTGCTGGGTCAGCCCGATGTAGACGGCGGCCTGATCGGCGGTGCCTCCCTGAAAGCGGACAGCTTTACTGAAATTATCGAAATCGCAGATAAATTTTCCTGATACGATGGCAATGAACGTACTACTCATAGGAAGCGGCGGCCGCGAACACGCACTGGCATGGAGTATCAACAAGTCGCCTCAGCTCGACCAGCTTTTCATAGCCCCCGGCAATCCCGGCACGGCACAGGTCGGCAATAACATCGAGCTGGACACATCGGACTTTGACGAGGTAGTTGCCTTTATCGAAGAAGAGGATATCGCCCTGACCGTAGTGGGCCCGGAGCAGCCGCTGGTTGACGGTATCGCTGACTACCTGGAGGCAAGAGGCCACAGTGTTTTCGGCCCGTCGAAATACGCTGCACAGCTGGAAGGAAGCAAGAAGTTCGCTAAGGAATTCATGAAGAAAAACCGCATCCCCACAGCGGCATATGAGACTTTCACTCAGGATGAGTTCGACGAGGCTTTCGAATACATTAAAAAGCGGGACGATTATCCCATAGTCCTTAAAGCCGACGGGCTGGCCGGCGGCAAGGGTGTATTTATTTGCGAGACCGAAGAAGAGGTGGAGCAGCGACTTAACCAGCTTAAGGAAGATTCCAAACTGAGCGATGCTGCCGAGACGTTGGTAGTTGAAGAGTTTATGGAAGGCGAGGAAGCTTCCGTTTTTGTAATGTCGGATGGGCAGACGGCGAAGGTGATCCACAATGCACAGGACCACAAGCGTATAGGTGAGGGCGACACCGGCCTCAACACCGGCGGCATGGGCGCCTACTGTCCCGCCCCGGTAGTTACCACCGAGGTAATGATGCGCGTAGAGAAAGAGATCGTACTGCCTACCATATCCGCCATGCTGCTGGATGAAAACCCCTATAAAGGCATTCTCTATTGCGGACTGATGATCACCAGCGAAGGCCCCAAAGTTGTAGAGTATAATTGCCGCTTCGGTGATCCCGAATGCCAGGCGATACTGCCTTCACTAAAAACCGATTTATTGGAGTTGATGTATGCCGCGGCCGAAGGAGAATTGGAAGACAAAGAGATCGAGCTGGACGGCCAATACCGCTGCTGTGTGGTGATGGCTTCGGAGGGTTATCCCAAATCCTATGAGAAGGGTATGGAGATCAAGGGCATTGAAGACGTTTCAGGTGCCGAGGTTTTTCATGCCGGAACAAAGATAGAGGGTGAGCGGCTGCTGACCGACGGCGGCCGCGTGCTCAGCGTGGTCGGTTTCGGTGATACCTTGCAGGATGCCATTAAAAATACCTATGCCGAAGTAAAGAAGATCAGCTTCGACAACGCATACTACCGCAGTGACATCGGCGTAAAAGGCCTGGCGCATTTGGAGGAGTAGTTTTTCACCCATCAGATCGCTCGAAGCGATCAGATGGGTATTTCGTGGTCAGACGGTTGGTTCGGCAGTCAAATGAGTTGAATGTCACTAGCGGGACGCTAGCGCCATTTTAGTTAAATGCTCAAGCCGAAGTCTTAAAAAGCTTTGCCAGCTCGTCGCGAATCACCTTGCCGGTCTGGGTACGCGGAAGTGTTTCAGCCTGGATGATCTCTTTGGGAACCTTATAGGAGGTTATCCGCTCTTTGAGCTTATCCCGGATCTCATCCGCCTCAATTTTCTCTTTGGTACGTGCCACAACCACCGCAACTACCTTTTGCCCCCACTCTTTGTCCTCCAGCCCGAAGACGGCGGCTTCGCTGATGGGTTCGATTTTCTCCAGTTCCGATTCCACTTCGAAGGGAGAGACATTTTCACCGCCGGTGATGATGAGGTCGGTACGGCGCGATTCGATGAAGAGCTGGTTGTTCACATTGATATGGCCGTAGTCGCCGG
>CAYWDK010000007.1:0-41301 GCA_964457025.1 uncultured Balneolaceae bacterium
GGCTTCCAGGAGATGAACGTCGATGTGAGCGGCATCGGTTCGTTGGACGAAACGCTTCAGCATGTAGCCGATTACGCCGAAGAGTATCCCGACCTGGAGTGGATACAGGGCCGGGGCTGGAACCAGACCCGCTGGCCGATCAACCGTTTCCCGACTGCCGGCGAGCTGGATGAAGTAATTTCAGACCGTCCCGTGTGGCTGGTACGTGTAGACGGGCATGCAGGCTGGGCCAACAGCAGGGCCATGGAGTTGGCAGGTATTACTAGCGAGACCGAAGATCCTGACGGAGGCAAGATTATCCGGGATGATGAAGGCAATCCCACGGGGGTATTCATTGATGCCGCCCAGAATCTGGTTGAATCCCATATTCCCGATCCCAGTCGCGAGGAGCAGGAGACCGCCCTGCAACTGGCGCTTGAGCAGATGAGCGCCCACGGCCTGACCAGCGTCCATGATGCGGGTGTCGGCGTGCGGACATGGGATATGTATAAAGACTTTGCCGACAACGGCCGGATGATAACGCGCATCTACGGTATGATCAGCGGCGCGGGAGAGACCTTCGACCAGTTATCTCAAAACGGTCCCATAGAATCGTATGCCAATGACCGTCTGGCACTTCGCAGTGTCAAGCTCTATGCCGACGGCGCACTGGGAAGCCGTGGGGCGGCCATGATCGAAGACTACTCCGACGATCCCGGCAACCGCGGGCTGCTATTCTCTTCCGAAGAAGAGATGACCGATATGATTATGAAGACGGCATCCAATGGATACCAGACCAACGTCCATGCGATCGGTGACCGTGCCAACCGCATCGTGCTTAATGCTTTTGAGGCGGTTAAAGACAGTCTCGGCGAGCAGGGACTTCGCCACCGGATTGAACATGCCCAGATTGTTTCTCTGGAAGATATTCCCCGCTTCAAGGAGCTGAATGTGATAGCTTCCATGCAACCGACCCATGCCACCAGTGATATGAATATGGCAGAAGATCGCGTGGGTCCCGAGCGGATCAAGGGCGGCTATGCATGGAGCACTTTCCTGGACCAGGGTACGATAGTTGCTTCGGGCTCCGATTTCCCGGTCGAGGATGTGAATCCTTTTTACGGTCTCTACTCAGCCGTTAGCCGGATGGACCATCAGGGCAATCCCGAAGGCGGATGGTATCCCGGTGAAAGTATGAGCCGCGAAGAGGCGCTTCGTTCGTTTACTATCGATGCTGCCTATGCCGCCCATCAGGAAGATATTCTGGGGACTCTGGAAGAAGGCAAGTGGGCCGATTTCATTATCATCGACCGCGACTTTTTTGAGGTTCCTCTTCAGGAGATCTGGCAGACCGAAGTGCTTGAGACCTGGGTGGCAGGCGAAAAAGTTTATTCAGCAGAACAATAGAACAAGCCAGGCAGACCGTATGCGAATCCGGCTTCAGCAGCTTAATCCTACTATTGGCGATATCGAAGCCAATTCGGAAGCCGTCAAAGCGGCTTTAGAAGAAGCCGGTGAGTCGGGAATCGATCTGCTTATCCTGCCCGAGCTGGTAGTATGCGGTTACCCGCCGATGGATCTGCTGGAACGGGTATCCTTTCGTGAAGCCATTTACAGGGCGAACGACCGTATTGTTTCGGCTACCTCCGCCGGATCGACCGCTCTTCTTTTCGGTTCCGTCAGGGATAACCCTTCCGAATTCGGGAGAAAGTGTTTTAACGCTGCCTTGTTGGCCGAAGGGGGAGAGTTGAAGGGTGAAGTGCACAAAACGCTCTTGCCCACTTATGATGTATTTGATGATCTCCGGTATTTCGAGCCTAACAGTGAGTTCCACTGCATGGAATTCCAGGGAGTGAAACTGGGCATCACTATTTGCGAGGATATATGGTATAACGAAAACGATATTCAGTACCATACCTATGAGGTGAATCCTGCCCGGGAACTGGTGGAGCAAGGTGCCGAAGCCATCATCAATATTTCGGGCTCGCCTTTTACACGCACCAAGCCTGAAAACAGGCTGGAGATGTTGCGGCACCATGCAGAGCGGCTGAAGGTTCCCATCTTTTATGCAAATCAGGTGGGAGCCAATACCGAATTGGTCTTTGACGGTGATACGATGGTGCTCGACAGCAAGGGCGAAGTCGTTGCCCGTTGCCCGCTTTTTGAAGAGGCTTTTGTTGATGTTGAGTGGAAACCGGGTGAGGTTAAGGATGAGCCGGAGAAGCTTGCAGGCTCAGTAGCCGAGGAGCCGGCAGGCCCGGAAGGTATATTCAAAGCTTTGGTCAAAGGCCTTAGTGACTACCTGGCAAAAACCGGAATTTCCGAAAAGGTGATTCTCGGTTTGAGTGGCGGCATCGATTCGGCACTGGTCGCTTGCATAGCGGCAGAAGCGCTGGGGGCGGAAAAAGTAATCGGGCTCACGATGCCATCCGGTTTTTCATCGGAGGGCAGCATAAGCGATTCGGTTGCACTGGCTGAAAATCTTGGCATTGAATTGCATAAGTTGCCCGTAAAGAAACTGTATGATCAATACCTGGATACGCTGGGTCCGCTTTTTAAAGATACTTCCTTTGGTGTGGCCGAAGAGAATCTTCAGCCTCGCATACGGGCAGCCCTGCTGATGGCCGTTGCCAATAAATTTGGCTATATGCTTTTGAATACGGGCAACAAGTCAGAACTGGCTACCGGATATTGTACCCTTTACGGAGATATGGCCGGAGGATTGGCTTTGATCAACGACCTCTATAAAACTGAAGTCTATGAGGTTGCAAGGTGGTTGAATGATAGCTATTATAAAGCGGAAGTTATTCCGGCAAATATTATCGAAAAACCGCCCAGCGCGGAGTTGAGGCCGGGTCAGAAAGATTCCGATACGCTCCCCGATTATGATATTTTAGATCAAATTCTGAAATTGTATATCGAACAACAGCTATCGGTTAAAGAGATAACAGGTCAGGGATATCCGGAAGATACGGTCCGCTCTGTAGTCAGCCTCGTAGATCGAAATGAATACAAGCGGTTTCAGGCGGTTCCGGGCTTAAAAATAAGTACCAAGGCATTCGGATCCGGCCGAAGGTGGCCGATTGTTCAAAAATGGTCGGAAGAGCGCGGCAAATCCTGATTTTTATATGCTAAAACGAAAATAAAACCGTTCTTTTTAGCGCTGGGGTGCTTCCGGGGATGTTTTTTATATCCATTTACAATTTTTTCCCTACATTTTAACAGGAACATCAAATCAAAAAAATCTGCACGGCAATGCGAAAACAGTTACTGCTCGTTTTAACGGCAACCTTTGTGATGGGATATCAGCTTTCATTCGCCCAGCAGGATACGACAAGTATCGAGCTGGAAGAAGTTGAGATGCCTGAAAAATTACTCCCTTATACCAATCCGATGCTGCCTGCCGAGTACAGTTATGGCAGCAATAATGAGATTGGCCAGCGAAACCTGGATGAATTCCAGAAAGAGCTCATGTCCCGGATCGCTAATATCTATCGTACGCATGTCAATGCAATTGAGGCCCGGGTGCAGAATGATCCGCTCAGCGCCGAGAAGTATATCAATACGGCACTGACTTCGATGCAGTCGCTGTTGGACGACTACCCTGAAGTACAGTCCGATCGCAGGTTTACCGAACTCTACCGCTCGGTGATGAGTGAGTACCGGGACTTTTACGGTATCAAGGATCCGGGCGAAGAGGTTGAGGGAGAAATTTTCGCTATCCAGAAAGAGCTTTATTCTTCCGATGACGAATGGATGGACGAGGGCTATGTTATTCCTAAAGATATTACCACTCAAAAGACAGAAGTCCCCCTGGTTCAAAACCGGCAGGTGAGCCGTCACCTTGTATATTATACCCTGCGGCGGCCCGAAGTAATGGAAACCTGGCTGCAGCGCAAGGAGAAGTATTTCCCCATGATGGAGAAGATTTTCAGGGAAGAAGATGTGCCGGTGGAGCTGATTCACCTCTCCATGATTGAGAGCGGCCTGAACCCTACCGCCCGAAGCTGGGCTTCGGCCGTGGGGATGTGGCAGTTTATCCGGGCTACCGGCTCTATGTACGGCCTGGAAGTGAACTGGTGGCTGGATGAGCGTCGTGATCCTGAAAAAGCTACACGTGCTGCCGCCCGCCACCTCAAAGACCTTTACAATATATGGGGCGACTGGCACCTGGCTATGGCGAACTACAATATCAGTCCGCGCGGACTGAAGCGGGCCATCCGCGCTGCCGGCGGCAGGGAAGATTACTGGGAAGCATATCCTTATCTGCCCCGTGAAACCCGCGGTTATGTACCCGGTTTTATTGCGGCGACCATGATCAATATGAACCCCACTGAATTCGGTTTTCAAAAGAATTACGGTCAGCAAGCCTATTCCTACGATCTTGTGGAAGTCGATCCCTTGATGCCGCTTGAAGAGCTGGCCAAAGCTGCAGGCATCACCACTGAGGAGTTGAAAGAATATAATCCCGAACTGTTACGCTGGGCTACGCCTCCGGGATCAAAATACCCGCTGAAGCTGCCGAAGGGCACTGAAGAACAATTCGTGGCAAACTACGACGACATTCCCAAGCAAAGCCGCAGCCAGAACATTGCGATGCACACCGTACAAAGGGGAGAGACACTCGGTTATATCGCCCAGAAGTACGGCACTTCCGTACGCGGACTTTATGAGACCAATGAGAATCTCTCTTCCATCATTTATCCCGGACAAAAAATTGTAGTTCCCCTGGCACCCGGCAGCATGGAGAAAATAGCTGCGAGCCGTCCTACCAACCAGCCCAGGGGTAGCACCTCGAGCCGAAGGTCTTCGTCATCGTCCGTGCCTTCCAATTCAGTCAAGCTCTATTACAAAGTTAAAAGCGGTGATACCATTGGCCATATAGCCGAGTGGTATGACATACGGGCTTGGCAGATACGCTCGTGGAACAATACCTCCGACTTTATCACGGTAGGCGAGAACCTGGCGGTGTACGTACCGAAGTCCAAGCGTGCTTACTACGAGCAGGTCAATAGCATGTCCTTTTCTCAAAAGCAGAATATTGAAAAGGAACAGCGCTCGGGCAAGGACATAACTTCTGCTTACCTGGCTTCAGCCGACGGTTCGGGCACCATCGAGTATAAGGTAAAGAGAAATGATACCCTGATTGAGATAGCAAACAGCTTCGGGGTTTCGGTTTCGGATCTCAAGAGAATGAATAATATTTCGGGTTCACGGATTTATGTAGGGCAAACGCTCCGTATTAATAAACCCAATTAAGATGTTCGGCATAAAACGATTGAAAGAGTTCGGGCTGAGCGCCCTTCTGCTCACGGTTATTTTTGTGACGCTGAGCGGGACGGCGCGCAACTCGGATATCTATTTCCTCATCAAGAAAAACTTCACCATCTTCAGTGAAGTATACCGGGAGGTTTCCCTTCACTATGTTGATGAGGTAGACCCCGAAAAGCTGATGCGCAAGGGGCTTAACTCTATGCTCGAGTCGCTGGATCCCTACACGGTTTTTATTGACGAAGCCCAAAACCAGGATATTGAGATCATCTCGCAGGGAGGGTACGGCGGTATCGGCATCGACGTGGGCTTTCGGGGAGAGGATATTGTTGTTATTGCGCCGATGGAGGGCTATCCCGCTTTCAAAAAGGGAATCCGGTCCGGCGATATTATCAAGTCGATTGACGGCATCCCGGTAGATGAGCTCTCTCCGGAAGAGGTTCAGAATATGACGGTGGGCGAGCCCGGCACGACGGTACTCCTTACTATCGAACGCTACGGCATGGACCAGGAGCTTTTCTTTGAGCTGGAACGTGAGCGGATCGAAGTGAAAAATATCGCCTACCAGGGCTTGGTAGGGCAGGATAATGATATCGGCTATATATTGCTGAGCCGCTTTTCTCAGAATACGGCTGAAGAGATACGGTCGGCCATAAGCAGCTTGCAGTCACAGGCCGATTTGAAAGGCCTGGTCCTTGACTTGCGCAACAACCCCGGCGGACTTCTTGACGAAGCCGTAAAGACCGTGGACAAGTTTGTGGCACCGGGCCAGATGGTTGTAGAGACGCGCGGTAGGCTCAGCCAGCAAAACGAAGAATTTTATACCGAAGAACCTGCCATGGTACCCGACCTTCCGCTGGTAATCCTGCAGAACGAAGGCAGCGCCAGCGCTTCCGAAATTGTAGCAGGCGCGCTTCAGGATCTAGACCGGGCCGTTGTGATTGGCGAACAGAGTTTTGGCAAGGGGCTGGTTCAGATTGTTCGGCCGCTTTCCTACAACACAGCTCTGAAAATTACGGTCTCGCGGTATTATATACCCAGCGGCAGGAGTATTCAATCGGTTACATATACGCATGACGAGCAGAATACGAGCATACAGAAACCCGATTCGCTCAGACGAGCATTCAAGACGGAAAATGGCCGGACGGTATATGACGGCGAGGGGATCGCCCCCGATATTGAGATGGCGACACCCAAGCCGACATTGCTGGAGACCGCTCTCATGCAGAAAAACTATTTCTTCGGTTTTGCCAACCAGTTTGCCTCCGAGAATGACAGTTACCAGGCTTCTTCCGTTTCGGATGAGGTGTTTGCAGGATTCAAGGAGTATCTGCACCGTAATGGGTTTGACTACCAGACACAGACAGAGCGTTATCTTGCTTCTGTAGAGGAGAATCTTGACAAACAGAAGAGGGAAGCTGTCATGGACCATATTGCCGCAATCGGCAAGACCATAGAGAAAGAAAAGGAAGAAGACTTTGAAGAACAGCGTGAGCAGTTGAAGCATACA
Source organism: uncultured Balneolaceae bacterium (assembly GCA_964457025.1). Lineage (GTDB taxonomy): Bacteria > Bacteroidota > Rhodothermia > Balneolales > Balneolaceae > CAYWDK01. Next base: position 6,761 of record CAYWDK010000007.1, read on the forward strand.
CTGTACCTTGAGCTGATATCACGCTACAAAGGAGTGGAAGGCCAAACGGCTGCATCCGTTCAGTTTGACCCCCTCGTAAAAGAGGCTATCCGTACGATCGGGGATAGACAGAATTATCGCAAAATTTTAGCTATTGATTAAAGGTTTGGGCAAAGCCGATCTACATATCCACACTACCGCATCGGATGGCAATTCCGAAGCCGCCCAAATTGTCGACCTGGCTGCAAAGAACCACCTCAAAACGATCGCCATAACCGATCACGACACTATAGCGGGCTATGAGAAGGCCCGCGAACACGCTTTGGCTAAAGGGGTGACTTTGCTGAGCGGCGTTGAGCTCACCACGGATTTTGACGGTAGGGAGTGCCACCTTTTGGCCTACTGCTTCGACCCGGAGGACCCCGGTTTCAGAAAACTCTTGCTGAGTCACAAAAAAGCCAGGGTTGACCGGGGCGAGTGGATCATAGATCAGCTAGCCGGTAAAGGCCTGGACCTGGATATCAATGAAGTGAAAGCAGAGGCCAACGGAAGTAATATTGGTCGTCCCCATATTGCGTCTGTGTTGGTAGACAAAGGCTATGTAGCAACCCAGCGGGAAGCGTTCATAAGGTATCTCAGCAACGATGCGCTGGGCCCCATCGATAGTAACTACCGTTCGTACAATGAAGTGATTTCGGTTGTGAAAGAAGCCGGCGGTGCCGTTGTCGTGGCCCATCCCGGCAAAATGTATACCGAGGAAGAACTGGAAAAATTTGTCGATGCGGGTATAGATGGCATTGAAGTGCTGCATCCCAGCCACGATTACAAAACGCAGAAGCAGATGGAAGGATTTGCCGACCGGCACAACCTGCTCAAAACAGGCGGCAGCGACTTCCATGGAGACAGTTCCGGTTATCAGAAACATTTCGGAATTGTGACCATTTCAGAAAGTACGGTTGACCGGCTGGTACACATGACCGGACAACGAAAAGAGATTTCATTAGACAGCATATGAGTATAAAGACACTAAAGGGTGAAAACAGGGAAGCTGAATTCAAAATCGGGATAGTCGTTTCCACATGGAATTCATTTATAACCGACCGTCTGCTCGAAGGCGCTTTGGACGTTTTGAAAAGTAATGGCTATTCCGATGAACAAATTGTCGTGGCCTACTGCCCCGGAGCTTATGAAATCCCCCTTGCCTCACAAAAACTTCTCGACAAGACTGATGGGGTGATTGCTTTGGGTGCGGTAATCCGCGGAGACACCCCTCATTTTGATTATGTCTGTGATGCGGTCAATAAAGGAGTGATCGAGCTCAATATGAAGACAAGCAAGCCGGTGGCTTTCGGCGTATTGACCACCGATACGGTAAGTCAGGCCAGGGAGCGCGCCGGTCTGGAAGGCGATGCGGGAAATAAAGGTGCCGAGGCGGCGTTGGCACTACTGGATATGCTATCGCTGCTCGAGGAGATTGACAAAATATAGACTGTTTTAGCTTGATATAACGGGGATAAAACTCTAATATAGTGAGCTTCAACAAAACGATTCTAAGCCATTGAAACGGATTTCTCTTACAAATAAAGAACAGACCGGCGAAGACAAGGAAAAGCAGGTTGAACTTGCTGCTTCGGGAGAACTCCCCAAGCATATCGCCATTATTATGGACGGCAACGGCCGGTGGGCGAAAAGCCGGGGGAATATTCGTTCTTACGGACACAAGGCGGGAGTCGATTCCGTTCGGGACATTACGGAAGCCTGCGCACAGATCGGGGTTGAATACCTAACCCTCTATGCTTTTTCTACCGAAAACTGGGGCCGCCCGAAACCTGAGGTGAATGCCCTGTTGAAGTTATTGGTCCATTCTCTTCGCAAAGAGGCCGATAATCTGAATAAGAATAATATCAGGCTCACGACCATAGGTCAGCTGGACCGTTTCCCGGAAGTATGTAAAAACGAGCTGACCGAAGCTATCGAACTGACAAAGGATAACGACCACCTGCAGCTTTGCCTTGCGCTCAGCTATTCCGGCCGTTGGGATATAACCGAGGCGGTGAAAAAACTGGCCGGCCAGGTGAAGGAGGGGAAACTTGACCCCGAAGAAATTGATGATCAGATGATCAGTGCTCACCTTTCAACAGCGGGAATTCCTGATCCCGACTTGATAATCCGCACAAGCGGTGAATACCGCATCAGTAATTTCCTGTTGTGGCAGCTGGCTTATTCAGAACTTTATATAACGGAGACTTATTGGCCTGACTTCCGCCGTGAGGAGCTCTACAAGGCGATAAATGCCTTCCAGAAACGAGAGCGAAGATTCGGAAAAGTATGCGATAAAAAAGCTCAAAAGAAAAAGGCCGACTCATACGTTCAGGAGCTGACACCTTAATCAAACCACTCATATAACTTTAAGCTCAATCGTGTTTCAACAACTTATTGACGTAAAGAAATTATTGTTCTTAGTTCTTGCAGCTTTCCTTTTCTTTCCTCAATCAGCATATTCGCAAGATACCACGGCCATAGATATACGGAACCCTCTTGAGGATACGCCTCAGCAGTATACCATTACGGCTGTCAGTGTTACCGGTCTTACCGCCACCCGGCCCCAGTTTGTCATAAGTACGAGCGGGCTTGAAGAGGGTACCCAGATAACCATTCCGGGAACCGATATTTCGGAAGCCATCAAACGACTGCACCGTACCGGCCTGTTTTCTAATATTGAGATTGTGCGGACATCGGTAAGCGGAAGCGAAATTGAGCTTGAGATCAGGGTACAGGAACAGCCCAAACTGGAACGCTATGTTATACGGGGCGTAAAACGGTCGCAGCGGCGTGACCTGGAAGAACGTATCAACCTGCTGAGAGGATACGCCGTCACTGAATCGTCGAAGGCACAGGCGGTCAGTACCATCCGGAAGTTTTATAAAGGGAAAGGGTACTGGAATACCGATGTAGAGGTTTCCACCAGTAAAACCGATACGGTGCGCAACCGGGTCACCCTCTATTTTGATATTGATCCCGGAGAGCGGCTCGAAATCAAAGACATTTCCTTCTCCGGAAACGACAGTTTTAGCGAAGGCAAGCTCCGCCGCCAGCTGGATGCCATCAAGGAAGATAAATGGTGGAAGTTTTTCTCGAAGAAGACTTTCACTGAGGAGGATTTTGAGACGGCCAAGCAGAACCTCCGTACCTTCTATGGCGAGCACGGCTTTTTGGATTTCAGGGTTCTGGATGATTCGGTTTACACCTTCCCTTATACCGAGCGTCGTCTGTTTTTCTTTACCAATCCGGCTACCGGTATCAAGGTAAACCTGGAGATCGCCGAGGGTCCGCAGTATAAAGTGCGTAATGTTACCTGGGAGGGTAATACGGTATATAACGACCAGCAACTGACCGAAGTTCTTGGGTTTGAACAAGGGGATGTCCTGGATATGACCAAGTTCCAGGAGAAGACCGAATTTTCCCGTTCCGGAGAAGATATCACCAGCCTTTACCAGAATATCGGTTATCTCTTTTTTGAACTTCAGCACAACTTCGAAGTGGTAGCCGAAGACTCCATCGATATCCACTTTAATATTTATGAAGATGAAATTGCCACTATCGAAGCGGTAGAGTTCAGTGGAAATACCAAAACCCATGATGATGTGGTGAGGCGTACATTGCGTACCGTTCCTGGTCAGACCTACAGCCGTCAGGCTATAATCCGAACCATCCGGGAATTGGGAACACTGGGTTATTTTGATCCGCAAGGCATTACGCCGAACCTGAATCCTGACAGGGAGAATCATACCGTTGATATCAGTTATGAGTTGGACGAGTCGCAGAGTACCGACAACTTTGAATTCTCCGGCGGTTTCGGGGGCAGGGGTATCGGCCTGATACTGTCGGCCAGGCTGAACTTCAACAACTTTTCGTTGGGCCGCGCGATCAAGGGAGAAGGCTGGAACCCCATCCCCTCGGGTGATGGACAGAAGCTGTCGCTGGGGGTGCAGGTCACCGGAAGCGGCTACCAAAGTTATAACATTGGTTTCCAGGAGCCATGGCTTGCGGGACGTCCCGTTTCTTTGGGCGTAAACTCCAGCTACGACCTGATCAAGTTCCGGAACAGCAATGTCCGCAACGAGCTTTTCTCAAGCAGTGTATCGCTTGGTCAGCGCCTGAAGTGGCCCGATGATTACTTTACACTGCGCACGGTACTTTCTTACCAGCTGTATGATGTGGTAGGCGGAGCCTCGTTCCTTGCCGAGGGTACATCCAGTATTCTCAGCCTTAAAGAGATTATCGAACGTAATTCGACGGACAACCCGATTTCACCGACAACCGGTTCCAAGTTTCAGATTTCAGGTGAGATTGCGCCGCCGTTGCCCGGCTTCTCCCAGTTCTATAAGATTAAGACCTTGTACCAGAACCACACCACCATTACAGGCAAGCTGGTGATGACCAACGGTATTGAATACGGTTATCTGGGATATCTGGGTGACAGCCAGCAAAGTAACTTCCAGCGCTACGTGCTTGGAGGTACGCAGTTGCAGCAGCGCCAGAGCTTCCTGAACGACAATATCGACCTGCGTGGTTTTCCCGGCGGACGAGGCGGTTCCATTACGCCCATCATCAACGGTGAAGAAGTGGGTGGCCGGCTCTATTCCAAGTACACTTTTGAGTTGAGGTATCCGGCTATTTCCGAAGAACAGGTACAGGTTATTCCCTATATGTTTTTTGATGCGGGTAATGCCTACCTTAATTTTGATGAGTTTGCTCCCTTTGATATAAAGCGGGCTACCGGTTTTGGTGCCAGAATATTTCTGCCGATACTCGGATTGGTTGATCTGAGCTACGGTTACCGTCTTGACGGTATACCCGGCACCCAGGTGGCGCCCGGACAGTGGGAGTTCCTGTTTAACATCGGTGCTCCGTTCTAATGAAACGGCTATCAATACATACTTTTTGGGTTTTACTTACGTTCGCATTTGTGCTTGTAACAACGGCTGAGGCCCAGGAACAAAAAGTCGGCTATGTAGATACCGATTATATCCTTTCGCGGATTCCGGAATACCAGGGCGTACAGCAGCAACTGAGGCAGCGTGCCCAGGAGTGGAGAAACCAGCTGAACGCCATGCAACAGGAGATTGATCGGCTGAAAGAAGATTTTGAGGAAAAAGAAATACTATATACCGAAGAACTTCGTAAACAAAAACAGCAGGAGATTCAAAACAAGGTTCAGCAGCGCGAACAGTATCTTGAGTCCAAGTTCGGCCCTGAAGGAGAGTATTTCCAGACCCAGCAACAACTGCTTGAGCCTATACAGCGAAGGATTTTTGATGCTATTACGGTCGTAGCCGAAAGGGAAGGCTTTGATTTCGTATTCGACCGTGCGCAGGACAGCACACTGCTGTTTTCACGTAATGAATGGAACTTGAACAATGATGTCTTGATCGAGTTGGGAATCAGCCCGGATCAAAACAGCAATTAAGTAAAATAGTTAGTATAATCACACGCTTTCTTAAACTATAAGAATTATTGGTTTATCTTATGATCCGTAAGTTTTTAAGCTTTTTAACCGTACTTATATTTGCAGTTGCAGCTACTTCCGTTGGCCAGGTCGCCACCGATGACGGGCCGGTCAGAATTGGCTATATGAATGTGCAAGAAGTGATCAGCCAGATGCCTGAGCGGCCAGGTGTTGAACAGCAACTCAATGATTTTATCACACAGAAACGCAACCAGCTTCAGCAGCGCACCGCTTCTTTTCAGGAGGCTGTAGCCGATTACCAGGAGAACCAGGCTTCCATGTCGCAGCAGCAACAGGCCGAGCGTGAAGAAGAGTTGGCACAGATGGAAGAAGAGCTTGTAAACTATCAGCAGACGCTTCAGGCAGAAATACAGCAAAAAAGGACAGAGCTTCTTTCTCCTCTTTATGACCGTATCAATGCTGCCATTGAAACGGTTGCCCAGGACCTGGAGCTGGATTTTGTGCTCAATGAAGAGACTGGCATCGGTGAAAAGATTGTCTATTTCTCATCCATGGAGCAGATGAATATCACCCAACGGGTTTTAGAACGAGTTACTAATCAATCGACACAGAATTAACTAATAATCAAGCAATTATCATGATTAAGTGTAAGCGTATTTCCCTTTTTGCGGCACTACTCGCCGTTTGTGTAGCAACTTTAGGATTAAGCTCTCAGGCGCAGGCCCAGTCTCAGGATGTTACCATCGGCTACGTCGATCCCCAGGCCATCCTATCCAGAATGCCTGAAATGAAGGCCGTACAGCAGAGGCTGACCAACTTTTACCAGCGAAAGCAGCAGGAGCTTGCCCAGAAGGAGCAGGAGTTTAATCAGGAAGTAACCAATTACCAGCAGAAATCTTCCGTAATTTCCGATGAAGCCAAGCAGAAAGAGGAAGAGCGGCTTGGCCAGCTTAATGCGGACCTGCAACAGTTCCGTTCGGAACTACAGCAGCAGATGCAAGCTAAGCAACAGGAATTGGTCGGACCTCTTCTGGAGCAGATCAGGGATGCCATAGATACGGTAGCTACTGATATGGGGCTTACCTACGTAATCAACACGACGACCAGCCAGGGTGATGTCATTATCCTGTATGCGTCCGACGAAGCCCAGCAGAAGTACAATATTACTGACCAGGTAATGCGTGAGCTGGGGATCTAAGTTTCCGCGATAAAGCGCAAAAGAAATCAGGCAGTTCCACTTTGTGGGGCTGCCTTTTTTTTGCTACAACCGGTCAGGCCGGTAAGTTCGAGCAGTTATTGCACTCTTCTTTTACGATTGCGGATGTAATCTTCAAAGATGTACCCGCCGAGGTTGTCCAGAGAGGCGAAGTAGGCACGCCCTTTATTGGCTTCGGTGAGTTCACGCACGAAATTCTGCAGATAGGGATCGCGGGCAATCATGAAGGTAGTGATGTCGATACGGTCGCGTCGGCATTTTACTGCTTCGTCAAGCACTTTATTGACAATTTTGCGGTCCAGGCCAAAGCTGTTTTTATACATCTTGCCATTTTCGATAATGCAGGACGGCTTACCGTCGGTGATCATGAAGATCTGCTTGTTGGCATATTTGCGCCGGTGAAGGATATGGCGCGCCAGTTGCAGGGCCTGCTGCGTGTTGGTGTGGTAGGGGCCGACTTTCAGATAGGGCAGGTCTTCGATACTTACTTTCCAAGCCTCATTTCCAAAGGCGACGATATCCAGCGAGTCTTTGGCGTAATCATTCAGGATCAGTTCGGAAAGGGCCATGGCCACTTTCTTAGCCGGGGTGATACGGTCTTCGCCATAAAGGATCATGGAGTGGCTGAGGTCGATCAGCAAGACCGTCGCTACCGAAGTGTGATGGTCGGTTTCATACACCTGGAGGTCGTCTTCCTGCAGTTTGAACTGATCGATATTACTGTGCCTGAGCATGTTCAGCATGGTGCCGACGCTGTCGATATTACCGATCTCCTCGCCGGGCTGCCACTGGCGGGTTTCGGGTTGTCGCTCAAGGCCCTTGCCTGTGAAGTCGGTCTTATGTGCTCCGGTATCTCCTTTCTTCAGATTTCTGAAAATTTCTTTCAGAGAGCGCTGTCTCAGGCTGCGCTCGGTTTTGCGGGTGATCACCATCATCTGGTCATCCTCGTTCATTTCGATGTAGCCGCGTTCTTCCAGCTCTTCCACGAAATCTCCGAGTCCGTAACCGTCTTCAAATTGTCCGGTGATGTCGTACTCTTCATCCAGCTGGGTAAGCCAGCGCAGGGCTTGGGCTACGTCGCCGCTTGCAATGGTGAGCAGTTCCTGGAACAGGTCCCACAAGGTGTCGAAAGGAGACTTGCCTTGCCGCCTGCCGAAACGTTCATCCCATTGTTGGTACTTAAAGTGCATAAATGGCTACTAAAGTAGTGTTTACTATTTACTGAGATGCACTAACATTACAGTTTATAACATCATTCAATATATAAATCCGAAGCACGAATGTTCGAAATACGAAACGGCTCCTTTCTGTAATAACAGCCTCGGATGTTTCGACTTTCGGTCATTCGGATTTCGGATTTTAGTCAAAATTTGTTACTTGTGACTAAACTTTTTAACAAGTAAATCCAAAAAAAGCACCATGCCCGACCGGCTCAATTTTGAAATGCAGCTCTGGAGTGAGGGGTACAAGCGAATTATGGGATTGGATGAAGTGGGGCGTGGCTGCTTGTCAGGGCCTGTGGTAGCTGCAGGAGTCATTTTCGAACCGGAAACAACGGTTGAAGGGGTAAGGGACAGTAAATCGCTTGAACTGCCTGAGCGCAAAGATTTGGCGGAGCAGATCAAAGAGAAGGCTGCTTTCTGGACTATCCAGTGGTGCACTCCCGAAGAGATTGATGAGCTGAATATTTTATGGGCTTCGATTGAGGCCATGCAGCGGTGTGCGGAAGCAGAGGGAGCCGAACCCGACTACCTGCTGGTTGATGGTAACCGCTTTGCCGCTACCGTATATCCTCATACCTGTCTGGTGAAAGGCGACGACAGGTCAGCTTCTATAGGTGCCGCTTCCATACTGGCAAAAGTCTTCCGTGATGAATGGATGATTAAGCTGCACAGGGAATATCCGCATTACGGTTGGGATACCAATGTGGGATATCCTACCCAAAAGCATTTCAGCGGCTTAAAGGAATATGGCATTACCCCGTGGCACCGTCGGAGTTTTCGGTTGCGGACAGAAAAGGTCTGGTCAGGTGATGAAGAAGGGTAGCCGGCATCAAATTTTCCCGGGTGTAGCAGCTTCCAGTCCGGTGGTCAGTTTTCCGATGGTTACTACAGCCAGAAGCAGTAGCGGGATGAACCATGCTTCTGTCAGGTCATGCAGCGCTCCGAAAAGGGTTGGGCCGATAGCTGCCAGCAGATAGCCTGCCGATTGTGCCATCCCCGAAAGTTCGGTAGCTGTCTGAGTGTCTTCGGTGCGAAGCACGATAAACAGCAGGGCGAGGCCGAAACTGCCGCCCAGTGCAAAACCGATTATCGATGCCCAGAGTCCGGCCAGAAAGGCTTCAGGAAGCATAAGTCCGGCGATGCTGACCCATTCCATCACGATTAGAAGCCAGACCAGCCTGCGCTGATTTTTCATCTTCTCAGCCCAAACCGGGATGATGATAGTACCCAATACGCCCATGCCTTGCGAAAGTGACAGAAGCCAGCCTGCCGTGCTTGCTTCGATGCCGCGGTCTTGCAGTATCTCCGGCAACCAGGCCAGGATCACATAGAAAGCCAGTGACTGCAGACCCATAAAAAAGGCAATCTGCCATGCAAGCCGGGAAGAGCCGAGTGATTTAAGGGCTCTGATGAAGTCACGCTTATTTTTGGGCACGGTCTGCTTGTTGAGTTGCGGCAGCCATACCAGCAGGGCAAAAAGGGAGAGGAGGGCCCAGATTCCCAGCGACCATCGCCAGCCAAGGCCCATTTCTCTGGCCAGCGGTACGCTGACTCCTGCCGCCAGTGTTGCCCCGACCCCGAGCATGCTGGAATAGACACTGGTCATAATCCCGGTATAGTTCGGGAAGTCTCGTTTCACCAAGCTTGGCAACAGCACATTGCCTAAAGCGATGGCAATACCTAACAACAGGGTACCCCCGAAAAGGGCGAGATCCGCGGGAATCACGCGGAGTAAAATTCCGACAGTCAGCATAAACAGAGAGATCGCAAGTGTGCCTTCAATCCCAAAACGCTTTGTAAAGAGCGGAGTGAGCATTGAAATGACTCCGAATGCGAGCAATGGCAGGGTTGTCAGGAGTCCCAACAGTGTATTTGACAGGCCGGTAGAGTCACGGATGAAACCGATCAGCGGTCCGACCCCGGCCAGGGCGGGACGAAGATTTATGGCAATTAAAACTATGCCTGCTAACAGCAGGATCTTTTGGACAAGGCTTCGCTCTTCAAAAACGGGATGCCGGTTAGAGACCATCTGTTGTTTCAGTTACAGTTGTTTTGAGCGGTACAAAGATAGGGAGGATGCGCCGCAATAACGAATAAAAGACCGTGCAAAAGTCAGCGGTAGATGCTGAACTGCCGTTTATAAAAGTCGAGATTCAGGCAGATGGCGAGCATCAGCGTATTGGTCAGCAAGGCGGAACCGCCATAGCTTACGAAGGGAAGCGGCAGGCCGATTACGGGCAGCAGTCCTGTAGCACTTCCCACGTTTATAAAGAAGTGAATAAAGAAAACCGTAGCAGTCCCCACCATCACCAACTGGGCAAAGGGATGTTTGTGGTTGCCGGCATTTCCAAGCAGCCTCAGAAAGAGCCCTATAAAGAGAAACAGTACAAGGCTGGCTCCGATAAATCCGAATTCCTCACCGATTACGCAGTAAATAAAGTCGGTCCACTGTTCGGGAAGGAAACGTAGCTGGGTCTGGGTGCCTTCCATGAAGCCTTTGCCATAGAGTCCGCCGGATCCGATGGCGGTCTTGGCCTGGATCACATTCCACCCGGCGCCCTGCGGGTCAAAAGAGGGATTGGTAAAGGCTTCGATGCGTGCGCGCTGGTGAGGTTTGAGTACCTGGAAAAGTGCTACCTGTACGCCGATGATAATCATAAGGCCGCAGACGAAAGAAGCGAAGGTAAGCCAGGTGCGCCGTTGCACGATAAATATGATAAGCGTCAGTACGACGGCAGCTACCAATCCCCAATACCATCCGATAATGCTGAGGTAGCCGATGATAGCGGGTGAAATCATGAAAAGTGAAACTCCATACGGCAGGCCCGACCAGAACAGCATGACGGGGATCAAGGCCAGGAATACAATGGCTGTTCCCGTATCATTCTGTAAAATTACCAGGGCCGTGGGCAATGCAATCAACAGTACGGCCATGAGTGCGGACCGCAGGTTTTCGGCGGTGATATCCCGGCGGCTGGTAAGATAGTTGGCTACTACCAGTATGGTGGCAACTTTCATCAGTTCACTCACCTGGACATTCAGGGGGCCGATGACCAGCCAGCTTCTGGCGCCGTTTACTTCGCGGCCGAAAAAGAGTGTCAGTACCATCAGCAGCAGGCAAAAGACATAGAAAAAGTAGGAGCCGTCCTGGAATGTGCGCGGAGAAATAAATTGAACCCCGAAAAGGACGATCAGGGCAATGCCGAAGGTAATAAGCTGTTTAACAAAATTGACCTGGATATATTCGGGCAGGAATTGAGCCACGGGCCCCTGGGTCGCACTGTATATAGCGACCAGACCTATGGCAATGAGTCCGAGCCAAATGGCGACCAACGACCAGCTAAATTCTCTCAGGTTATTCATTGGTCTCCTCTGTTTCAGTAGTTACAGTGGTCGGAGTAGTGCCTTCTTCGGTTGAGTCGGAGGGCGTCGCATCCCTGGGCTTGAAGGTCTTCACATAGTCATATACCCATTTGCGCTTGATTTCTCCGGTAAGGTATTTCTCGACAAGCAGGGAGGCAACAGGAGCGGCCGAAATCGAAGCAAAACCGGCATTTTCGACCAGCACTGCAACGGCTATCTGGGGGTTGTCGACCGGTGCGAAGCAGATGAACCAGCCGTGGTCCCTTCCGTGAGGGTTTTGTGCCGTACCAGTTTTCCCGGCGACGGCTATACTGTCTAGATCGGCGTACCAGCGGCCGCTGCCGTCGGTTACTACTCTTCTCATACCCTCTTTGACGACGCGAATATCATCCTCATCCACCCAGGAGATTTTTTCCTTGCGTGGGTTGCTGAGCTGCATCGTCCCGTCGCTTTTCTTGATGGCGCGTACCATATGCGGCTGGATACGATAGCCGCCATTGGCAATCTGTGATGCCAGTAAAGCCATCTGTAGGGGTGATACGGAAATAAAACCCTGGCCAATCCCGAGGTTCAGGAGGTCTCCAACGCCCCATTTCCGCTCTCCCAATACACGGTTCAGGTAGGTACTGTCCGGTAAAATTCCCCGTGATTCAAAAGGCAGGTCGACGCCATCAAGCTGTCCGAAGCCGAATTCGGAGGCCAGCTCATTCCATTTGTTGATGCCGTGCTTGCTCATGAACTGGTCCATAAGCCAGAGAAAAAAGGTGTTGCTGGACTGCTCGATCGCTTTGGTCACATTATATTTTCCAGGATCGGCAAGGTCGTTATACCTGCGGCCACGATAATAGTAGCCCGGATTGTTGATTTCGGTACGAGGAGTAATCAGTCCCGTTTCCAGGCCCATTAAAGCCATCATCGGCTTGAAGGTTGAGCCGGGCGGCTGCCGGCCGGAAATGGCCCGGTTGTAAAGCGGCTTGGTAGAGTCCGTGTTGATGGCCTGCCAGTAATCCTGATCAATCCTTCCTGAGAGTCGCCTGATATCATACTGTGGGGCGCTGACCAGTGACAGGATGGACCCGTCGTTTGGGTCCATGGCAACTACGGCACCTCGCTTGCCTTCCATCAGGTCTTCAGCCAGCAGCTGCAGGTCCGTGTCAAGGGTAGTATAAAGGTCGCTTCCCTTGACAGGAGATTCGTCAATGCTCCCGCCTTCATAGGGCCCCAGTGACTGTCCCATAGCATTGATCCGAATAAATTCGGCTCCAAGCTGCCCCCGGAGGTGCTCCTCATATACCATTTCGAGACCGCTCTTGCCGACCTTGTCGCCCAGGTGATAGGTATCGGCTTCTAGGTACTCTTTCTCGGATACTTCTCTGAGGTAGCCCAGCGCGTGGGAGGCTTTCATGCTGTCGACCGGGTAATGTCGCTTGCTTTCAATCTGGTGGCCGATACCGGAGAGGCGCCAGATGTTTTCCTGGATGACCGAAAAGGTTTTAAAATCCACTTCGGTAAAAAGACGCGATGAGCGGTACCAGGAGTAGTTGCGTGCCTCCTGAACCCGTTTTTGTACTTTTTCTACGGGCACATTCATCAAGTCGGCAAGGATAGGCGTATTCTCTTCCTTGTAGCTGGCCGGTGTAATGGTAATGGAATAGATCGGTTCGTTATCGACGATAAGCTGCCCGTTTCGGTCGTAGATGAGTCCGCGGGCGGGATTGATAATCTCCTGGCGGATGGAGTTTTCACGACTCAGCGGACCGTAGGTATCGTGTTCAATAATCTGAAGCTGGAAGAGGCGGCCGAAAATAATCAACGCAAGACCCAGCATACCGAGCTGCAATACCCGGATGGAGGTGCGTGCCCTCTGTTTTCGTCTGTACCTCATCGCTAAGCCTAATTGGTTCTGAAGATATGAATGAAACTTGCAACGATTGCGGTGTATAAACTATTGCCGATCAGCTGTTGCCAGAAGATGAGTTCCGCCGAGTAGTTTTCGACCGCAACGTTCAGGCCTAAAAATACCAAATTATGTAGCAGTGCCGCAATAAGCACGGTAAGAAAAACCTGGCCTACCAGCAGTCTGACATCCGAGTTTTTTGGGATAAAGTTATAAGCTGCAAAAGTTAGCAGGGTTTTGGAAAACATATTGAGTCCCCACAGATCGAGCAGGGCATCCTGGGTAAAACCGAGTACGGCCGCCATCACAATAGCCGAGGTACGGTCGCGGCGTGCAATGTACCACAATATAAAAATGAGTACCAGGTCGGCCTGCATCTCATATATCTTGAGATGGCGAAAAAGCATGATCTGGATGACTACAAATCCGAGACCTGCCGCAAAGTCTTTTAGCTTATCCCTGTTCATTCGAAGAGGTCCTCGTACTCATTATTCAGTTTTTGTACGGTAGTGTCGGGCGTGAACTTTACGATAAAACCTTCCGCAATTTCATAGAGATCCACAAAGGGTTCGACGATGATACGTTGCGTCTCCTTGCCTTGCTGGGGTTCGATCCGTACCACTTTGCCGATGGGGAGGTTGGGAGGAAACTGGTTGCTGTAGCCCGAGCTTACCACTACCTCGCCGGTATCGACGGGTATGGTCTGGGGTACATAATTCATCTGTAGTTCGGTGATACTCTCTCCGTCCCATGAAACGATACCGTATGCGTTGGTCCGCTGCAGCTTGGCACTGACCCGGAACTGGCTGTTGAAGAAAGGCATCACCTGGGCGTAGTTGGGCGCCCTCAGAATCACCTTGCCGACCAATCCATCTTCCGTGACCATCGGCATGCCCACTTCAACACCCATATTACTGCCTGCATCAATGGTAAGTGCGTTATTGATTTGGTTGAGTTCTTTGCCGACTATACGTACCGGGTAGAGACTCAATTCACTTGTACGGCTGAACTGCAGCAGTTCGCGCAGGTCTTCATTCTGCTGTCCCGCTGCCCTGAGTCGGCTCAATTCATCCAGTAGCAATACGTTCTGTTGCCTGAGGTAGGTATTTGTTTTCAATGCCTGGCGGTATACCCGGATATTAGAAAGCGGCTCTTCCAGGTAGCTGAACAGGGTGATGGAAACTTTTCTGAGATTTTCGACTCCTCCCTGATAGCGGCCCGCGATAAATACGAGTGACACCACCAGCAATACGGCTGTAAGCAGATGGTCCTTAGCATCGGTTATTCGAGGAAATCGAAATCGCATTCACCCTGGTCTCCATTGTTTTTGTTAGTTAATTACGGTGCGGTAGTAGTCGAGGTCTTCCAGGATGGCCCCGGTGCCGCGCACCACGGCAGTAAGCGGATCTTCCGCTATGTGCACCGGAAGGTCGGTGGTCTCCATAATAAGCTTATCCAGGTTCTTAAGCATAGCTCCGCCTCCGGTAAGCATGATACCGCGATCCAGGATATCGGCCGAAAGTTCCGGCGGGGTCTGCTCGAGCGACTTGGTAATTGATTCAACAATGGTATTTACCGATTCGGAAATCGCTTCGCGAACGTCTTTGGAAGTTACGTGACGGGTCCGCGGCACCCCGTTCACCAGGTCGCGTCCCTTAGTGACCATATCCAGTTCTTCATCCAGGGGCGCGGCCGACCCTATTTCGCATTTGATGTTCTCGGCCGTACGCTCACCAATTAGCAGGTTGTGGTTGCGGCGGAAGTAGTTGATAATGTCTTCGTTCAGCTCATCGCCTCCAAGGCGCACCGACTGGGCATAGACGATGCCGGAGAGGGCAATGACCGCAATTTCGGTAGTACCACCGCCGATATCTACGATCATATTACCGATAGGCTCGTGAACGTTCAGCCCAATACCGATAGCTGCCGCCATGGGTTCATCCACAAGATACACTTCCTTGGCACCGGCATGCTCGGCGCTGTCGCGAACAGCACGCCGTTCTACTTCAGTAATACCACTGGGCACGCACACCACCATTTGGCGGGTGCTTGAATACCATTTCATCTTTACTTTTTTGATCATGCCGCGGATCATCTGCTCAGCAACCTCGAAATCGGCAATCACCCCGTCACGTAAAGGCCGCACGGTACGGATATTCTTGTGCGTTTTTTCGTGCATAAGCCTCGCTTCATGCCCGGTTGCAACCGGCTCATTCTGCATGTTGAGGGCTACGATGGAGGGTTCGTTCAGCACGATTCCTTCGTTTCGGGAATAGATAAGGGTGTTTGCCGTCCCCAAGTCGATGGCAATGTCGGTATATAACCAGTCAAACATTCCCTTTTTTGTTTGCCCTTTCTTTTCTCTGGTAAGGTTGTCTGTCATAGGTGTGCTACAAGTGCGTTTACATTAGCTGGGAATTTTAAAAAATGAAAATACAATATTGTGCATCTATTTGCGAATAAATGCAAATAAAAGCTCAAATCGAAATCTAAGCCGCGACTAATGCCTGAAATGGCGCTTCCCTGTGAAAATCATGGCCATATCGTGTTTGTTGGCGGCTTTTATAACCTCTTCGTCTCTTATACTGCCACCCGGCTGTATGACGGAGGTGGCACCTGCCTTTGCCGCTGCTTCCACGCCGTCGGCAAAGGGGAAGAAAGCGTCGGATGCGATAGCCGTACCTTTGAGTTCCAGCCCTTCCTCTTTCGCCTTGGCGATTGCGATTTCCGAAGACTCTATCCGGCTGGTCTGGCCGGTGCCAATGCCGATGGTCTGCCCATCCCTCGCATAGACGATGGCATTGGACTTCACATGTTTTACTACTTTCCAGGCGAATAAAAGATCCCTGATTTCTTCCTCGGAGGGTTTCCTTTCCGTTACGGTCTCGAAATCCTCAAAACGGATGGCCGTACTGTCGGCTTCCTGGCTGAGGGCACCTCCGAAGATGGAGCGGAAGGTGCGCGTGCCTTCTTTGTTAATAGTCTCTTTTATCCTAATCAGCCGCCTGTTTTTCTTCTCCTTCAGCAGCTCAAGAGCTACATCCGAAAAGGAGGGAGCAATGACAATCTCGGTAAATATCTCGTCGATGGCAGCGGCGGTATCCTCATCGACTTCACGGTTGACCACCACGATGCCGCCGAAAGGAGACATGGTGTCGGTGGCGAAGGCCTTTTTCCATGCATTGGCCAGCGAGGGATCGGTCGCTACCCCGCAGGGGACAGTGTGTTTGAAAATGGCGCAGGTGGGTTCGGAATTCCGGAAATCGGCAATCAGGTTGAGTGCGGCGTCTACATCCAGGTAGTTGTTGTAGCTGAGCTGCTTGCCGTGGAAACAGTGGATGTAGTCATTCTGGTTGCCATAGACGGCGGCTTTCTGATGCGGGTTTTCGCCGTACCTGAGTTCCTGCGATTTCGGCAGGCTGATGTTGAGCTGGTAGGGGTTCTCGTCGCCCGTCAGCCCGTTGAAGTAGTCGGCTATGTGAGTGTCGTAGTTCGCGGTGTGGTTGAAGGCCTGCCGCGCCAGCTCACGCCTCATGTCAAAGCTTATGGCGTTACCTTTCTTCAACTCGTCAATAAATGAATCATACTGGTCCGGATCGGTAAGTACACAGACGTGCGCAAAGTTTTTGGCGGCGGCGCGAATCATCGTTGGCCCGCCGATATCGATGTTTTCTGTGGCAATCGCTGGGGTACAGTCCGGTTTCGAAACGGTCTCTTTGAAAGGGTAGAGGTTAACAACTACCAGCTCGATAGGATCGATGCCCAGACGTTTAATTTCGTCAACATCGGGCTGGTGGCTGGTGCGTGCCAGCAGCCCCCCGTGCACTTTGGGATGCAGGGTCTTGACCCGGCCGTCCAGGCATTCCTCAAAACCGGTGATCTCTGAAACGTCTTTGACAGTGATACCCTCTTCCCGGATCTGCCGTGCGGTACCTCCGGTGGAGATTAGCTCGACTCCCGCTTCATCCAACGCTTTCGCCAGCGGGAGCAGCTTCGTTTTGTCGGAGACGGAAAGCAGCGCGCGCTTTATGGGAAGCGATTCGATCGGGAGTTCGGATAAGGGTTGTAATGCCACGTTTATAAGTCGTTTTTTGAGTTTAATTCTTCAATGAGCCTGCCTACCACTTCGGGCAGAAGGGAGTGTTCCTGTTTCAGGATGCGTTTTGCCAGCGTCTCGGCATCGTCGGATGGATGGACGGGCACCTTCTTCTGTGCCAGTATGGGGCCTTGGTCGTACTCTTCGTTGACAAGGTGTACCGTACATCCCGATTCGGTTTCCTTATTGTCGATTACCGCCCGGTGCACTTTCATCCCGTAGAACCCTTTGCCTCCGTACTTGGGCAGCAGCGAAGGATGGATGTTAATAATCCTGTTCCGGTATTGCTCGATAATATTATCCGGAATCTTCAAAAGGTAGCCCGCCAGTACGATCAGGTCGGCATCCCATTCCTTCAGCGTCTTTTCCAACTCTTTTTCATATTTGGAATCATTCGAAAAATCGGCCGGCGAGAGTACCTTGCTTTCTATCCCATGTTCAGCTGCTCGTTCCAGTGACTTGATGTCGGAACGATTGGTAATCAGCCCCCGGATCCGGGCATTGATCTGACCGGATTCTATTGCATCGATGAGAGCCTGAAAGTTGGTACCGGAACCGGATGCAAAAACAACGATCTGTTTCAAGGTCACTGGGCGGTTGGGTTCGCTGGACTAGTTGGGCGAAAAGATACCACACTATCGGTGGATTTCACAGTTTTTGAGACAAAAATTTATCGGTCAGGAGCCGGCGAGCGGAATACGTAATAGTTGTTAAGGCTCCAGCTGATCTGGTTGATGGTAATCTTGATAATGGTGGCGATAGGGATCGCAATGAGCATGCCCAGGATGCCGGCCGTTTCGGCCCCGATCAGGATGATGAACAGGATAGCTACAGGGTGCATGTCGGCCGAACGGGAAAATAGCAGGGGTTGAAAGACTACGTTGTCCAGCAACTGCACGACCAAGATGGCGAGCACGCAGGGTAGTACCAGCGAAAAGTCGCCTACTTCAATGATGGAAACAATAATGGATAGAATGTAGCCGATGATGGGCCCGAAGTAGGGGATGGTGTTGGCCAGTCCGACAGCTATGCCTACCGACAGAGCATTATTCAATCCGATAGTTGTGAGTGCAAGCCATGACGAGAAGGCCACCAGGAAACTCTGGAAAATGACGCTGCGGAAATAAAATCCGAGGCGCGTTTCGATCTTGTCAATCAGGCTCAGAGTGGTTTCAAAATACTTGTTGGGTACCAGTGTCAGGATGTCGCGACGGATTTTGCTGCCGTCCTTCAGAAAGAAGAAGGTGGCAAAAGGAATAACCAGAAATGCTGAGAAAAGGTTGGTAAAGATGCCGATGATATTGCTAAGCGCTGTCGGAAGCTGTCCTACATCCAGCAGTTCTTCCACTACACGGGTCATATTTTCACGCAGGAAGCCGCTCGGCAGAAAGGTGAAGTCTTGGATGAGCCTTCGTTCAATGCGGGCTGCTATATTCTGGATATTCTGGATATTCAATTGCCCGGCCAGCTCCACCATCTGATTGGCAATGATGGGAATGATGTTGGTCGATACCCAGACGAGCAGCAGTATCAGCGTGCAGAGGGTAAGTGCGATGGCCAGAGTGCGATTCATGCCGGAAGCTTGCATCCGGTTTACGATCGGGTCCAGGATATAGCTGAATATCATGGCGATGATGGCATAGCCCAACAGAGTACCGTAATTATAGAGCAGCAACAGCACCACCGAAAGCCCGACAAGGCCTACAACAAACTTTACTATTTTTTCGAGGGTGATATTTCTCATTCGGCAACAGCCTCCATCAGCTCATCCATGTGTTTGAAAACGGAATTGGGTTTATACCCTTTTCGAACCAGGTGATCGAAAATCTTTTTCTTTCGCTTTATTAGGTCTTCTTCCCTCAAAAAGCGTCTTTTCTTTTTTAAAACCAAATTTAAAAAGGTCTCCTTTAACTCAAAATCCCGGAACGTCTCTTCGATGCTTTTGTCTATGATTTGCCGGTCAATCCCTTTCTTGATGAGGTGGGCTTTTATCTTGGACGGGCCCCACCGGTTGAGGCTGCTTTTGTCGGCGGCAAATTTGCGGGCGAAACTCTCTTCGTCGATATAGCCCTTTTGTTGGAGCTCGTCGAGCACGCTGACTACCACTTCTTTGGTATGACCCTTTTTTAGTGCTTTGGTGAGCAGCTCCTTTCGCGCGTGGTCCCGACGTCCCAGTAGTTTTATGAGATAGGATTTTACCGTAAAACGTCCCTCGTGTCTCTGGACTTTCCTAAACAGCAAAGGCGTCATTTCGACGCCTTTGGCCAGTTCCAACTCTATTAAAGTAGACTCGGATATACCGATGAGGAACTCTTCATCCACAAATATGGAATACCGCTCCTTGTTGTTTTTCTGGACGGATATGGAAGTTATGACTCCCGGAAGATTATGGGACGATTCTTCACTCAAGGTTAATCATCGTTTTCCTCTGATGAATCGTCGCTGTCGTCGTCTTCCGACTTGGTCGCTTTTTTGCCGTTCTGGGAAGTTTCCGGATTCATCTCCTGGCGGATCTGTTCCTCGATCTTGTCCAGCAGTTCGGGATCCGACTCCAAAAATTCTATGGCGTTGTCGCTGCCCTGACCGATAGGTTCACCGTCGTAACGGTACCAGCTGCCCCGCTTCTGGATAATGTCGAACTCCACGGCAAGGTCGAGAATTTCGGCGATACGGGAGATCCCTTTGCCGTACATAATATTGAATTCCACGACCTGGAAGGGCGGGGCCACCTTGTTTTTGACCACTTTAACCTTGGTACGGTTACCGACCACGTTATCGCCCTGCTTGATGGAGCCGATGCGACGGATATCCATGCGTACCGAGGAGTAGAATTTGAGGGCACGTCCCCCGGAGGTGGTTTCCGGGTTGCCGAACATGACGCCGATTTTTTCGCGGATCTGGTTAATGAATATGCAGGAGGTGCGTGTCTTGCTGACAATACCCGTGATCTTACGCATGGCCTGCGACATCAGGCGTGCCTGGAGGCCTACGTGCGAATCGCCCATCTCGCCTTCCAGCTCGGCGCGGGGCACCAGGGCGGCTACCGAGTCAACGACGATCACGTCGAGGGCGGCCGAGCGGATCAGGGTCTCAGTAATCTCGAGTGCCTGCTCGCCGCTGTCGGGCTGGGAGATCAGCAGCTCGTCGGTATTGATGCCCAGGTTCTTGGCGTATTTCGGGTCGAAGGCGTGCTCGGCATCGATAAATGCGGCATAGCCTCCGGCCTTCTGCGCTTCAGCGATGATGTGCATTGCCAGGGTAGTCTTACCGCTGGCTTCGGGACCGTAAATTTCGGTAATTCGGCCTCTCGGTACGCCTCCCACTCCCAAGGCATAGTCAACCATGATAGAGCCGGTTGAGATAGAGTCTACGTCGTTAACGACGTCATCACCCAGCCTCATGATGGTTCCCTTGCCGTGCTGCTTTTCTATTTGGCCGATGGCCATATCCAGCGCCTTTTCGCGATCTTTATTGTCAGACATATCGTTGATTATTAAGTGCTTTGTTAAAATTGTTTGCGGCAATATATGAATTGTAACTGACAACCCTATGTCACCCCAAAGTGAGAAAACCGGTCAGCCACATTCAACACCGAAAAGTTAAAACAGTTCGGATTCCTGTTCTATATAAGACCGATGAAATCGGTAAGCCTTACAGTCAACCGTAAACTTTTTTTGCTACATGCGCCAGTTTCTGCATGGCCTGCCGGATCTGCCCGCTGTTAATATAAGGAGCCGGACCCATCCTTAAAATTTCACCGCGTGCATCGGTGAATACTCCTTCTTCCAGCAGTTCGGCCCGCAGTTCTCGTGCTTTGGGAGAACGAAGGGCAAGAAATCCGCCGTTTTGCTCAAGCGGACGATTGTGTTCCAACCGGATGTGATCGGGGTCAAAATTTTGTTTATTAAAAAGGTTTCGCAGCAAGCCGACCTGGTTTTGATACTGTTCTCTGAGCACGCCGGGCCGGAGACCCTGTTCCCTAAAAAACTCTACTACTTTTGCAGCGCGGAATTGGGAGGCAGGATCATAGGTGCCCGATGCAAAGCGCTGGTCACCATCGTCATACCCTACCGGCTTGTCGTTCCGGGGCTCGTCCAGTGTACTGAAGGAGGCAAACCAGCCGGTTATTGCGGGACGAAGATCACAGTCTGCAGGAAATCGCAGGAAACAGTTGCCCTCGCCCCATTGCAGGTATTTGTAGCCTCCGATCAACCAGTAAGTGTCTTCCAGTTTTTTTTCGCGCAGTGAAATGGGAGTAACATTGGTGCCGTGGTAGTCATCGATGAGCAGCGGAATACCTTTCGAGCGTGCCAGCTCGGCAATCTCCGGTATATGCCGGTTGATCAGGCTGCTTTCGAAATAGACCCTTGAGAGCATGATGGCAGCTGTCTCGCCATCGCTTTTGCTGTCGATCTGTTGGACAATTTCATCAGATTCCGCATCCGCCATCTCTATCTGCAAGCCTTCTTCGCGCAGCCGGTGAAGCTGGCGGAACATGGAATGAAACTCGCCGTCGGTAGTGATGATTTTCGGTTTGTTCTTTAGATCGAAGCTGGATAGCCAGGCTACCAGCAGCAGGTGGGTGTTTTCTGCCAGGCTGTAATTGCCAGAGGGGTCGTCGTAAAAATCGCGAAGGTAACTCCTCAGAATCTCTGTTTTTTCAAAAGCGGTTTGCCATTTGTTGTCCACGCTACCCGCGGCTACTCCAAACGACTCCTTCAGCCCTTCCAGTGCCACGTCAGGCCACGCCTGGTGGGAGTGCCCGGAAAAGAGCAGACGGTTGGCTACATCAAAATGCGAGTAGTGCGGGGCCAGCCGATTAGCAAGTTTATCAATTTGCTCCATGCTTTGTCATATATGTTAAATTTCCGATCGTATTTCCCAGAGGTCGGGGAAGATACGCTGGTGGAGGGTGCCGCGCAGGTAGTTGACGCCGTCCGAACCGCCGGTCCCCATCTTATTGCCGATGGTGCGTTCTACCATTTTTACGTGGCGGTACCGCCACTCCTGCATGCCCTCGTCAAAGTCGACCAACAGTTCGCAGAGCATGGCCGTTTCGGGATCGTTGTTCATGATGTCCAGTAACACTTTCTGGTTTTTATCGGACGGATCGTGGACCACGCCGTTATCGTTAACCCGCTCGGGGTGTTCGATATCGTAGCCTTTATCGGTTAGGAAGGCGCAGAAATCTTCCCAAAGTGTAGGCTCCTTCATTCGCTTTTTCATGCGTTCTATGTAAGTAGGCTGATCCTGGTAGGCTTTCATGATATGGGTTGAACGGTGTCCGCAGCGAATCTCCAGTTCACGGAACTGCACAGACTGGAATCCGCTGGCTTCATCCAGAAAGCCCCTGAAGCTGTTAAACTCGAGCGGGGTCATAGTTTCCAGAATGTCAATTTGAGCGACCATCGTCTTGAGGATGGTGAGAATACGTCTCATTGTTTTCATGGCGTTCCAGGACTCACCTTCCCGCAGCTCCTCGCTCATCTTGTCCATTTCGTGGAGAATCTGTTTAAACCAGAGCTCATAAGTCTGGTGGATGATGATGAAGAGCATTTCATCATGCTCTTCGGGCTTCGACTGCAGCTGCTGCAGATCCAGAAGCTCGTCGATCTTCAGATAATTATTATAGGTGAGTTTCATCTTTTGTGTACTTTGTCCGGGAATGAGTGTTCAAGTATAGCCAGAAATTTAGTCAGTCTCTATCTGCCGGGTATTTTTGCGGGAAGGAGCCAAAAATGCTTAGCTTTGCACCGGAAATTAATTAATTAGTGATCCATGAGCATACTGATAGCCGACAGCGGATCCACCAAATCAGAGTGGTATCTGGCCGGAGAAGGTGAAGGCCATACCTTCGAAACCGAGGGTTTAAATCCTTACTATCATACCGAACAAAGCATTTCGGATGTGCTGGCTCATAAGCTGGCCCAAAAGATCGACCCGGCCGCCGTCGAAGCCGTCTGGTTCTACGGAGCAGGCTGCGACGGTGAAGATAAAAACGATACCATTGAGAAGGCTTTGGGATCAATATTCCGAAATGCCGCCATTCATGTGCACAGCGACCTGATGGGTGCAGCCCGCGCCTGTTTTTTCCGTGAAGCCGGGATTGCCTGTATACTGGGAACGGGTTCCAACTCCTGCCTGTTTGATGGGGAGTCCATCCGCGAGCAGATCCCATCACTGGGGTTTATTTTGGGAGACGAGGGCAGTGCCGGCTGGTTTGGCAGGAAGCTGATCAACAGTTATTTCCGTCGTGAATTGCCCGGGGACCTGCAATTAATGCTCGAAAAGGAACATGAGATGTCGCTGGACCATATTATGCGGGGTGCGTACGGCGGAGCTCAAAAAAGTAGGTTTGTCGCCTCCTATGCCTCCTTTTTGAGCAAGCATAAGGAGCATCCTTTTATCGGGAAGATGCTCAGAGAGGGGTTTGAAGAGTTTGTTGGACGTATCGTGATGAAATACCCCGAGGCCCGAAAATATGAGATGCGCTTTGTCGGTTCCGTAGCTTTTGAACATCAGGAATTGATTCGCGATATACTGAACCGACACGAAATAAAGCCGGGTCTCTTTATCCAAAAACCGATGCCGCGCTTGGTCAAATATCACACCGAGGAGAATTTATAGTGCTTGTAGATACCCATTGCCACATTTACCTGGAACAGTTTGATGAAGACCTGCAGGCTGTCCTTGACCGCGCGGCCGAAGCCGGGGCGCGGCATATTTTTATGCCGGCGATCAACTACGGCTCGCTGGAGAAGATGGACAAGCTTTCGCATCCCGAGATCACTTTCCACAAGATGGCCGGTATCCATCCCACCGAGATCAACGATGGGGTTGCGACCGACGAAAAGGAGTTGATGGACTACTGCAGCCGCGATGAGATTGTGGCTGTGGGTGAGACCGGCCTCGATTACTACTGGAGCGACGATTATAAGGAGCAGCAGCAAAAAAGCCTGCACCTGCACTGCGAAGTGGCCAAGTCCGTCGTCAAGCCGGTAATACTGCACAACCGCGACAGCACCGCCGACCTGCTCGATATTATCGAGGAGCAGCAGGACGGTTCGCTTACCGGTATCTGGCACTGTTTCAATGGTACCGAAGAGGAGGCCCGGCGCGCTATCGACCTCGGACTGCTTCTCGGCATTGGCGGGGTAGCCACCTTCAAGAATGCCGGAGTGGACGAGACCGTTGCGCGCCTCCCCCTGGAGAAGATGGTGCTGGAGACAGATGCGCCCTATCTCTCGCCGGAACCGCACCGGGGCAAACGTAACGAGCCAGCCTTTATACGGGATACGGCAAAGAAACTGGCCGATCTTAAGGAACTTTCGCTTGAAGAGATTGAGCAGGCCACATCTGCCAAGGCACTGTCCTTTTTTAAGGTGTGATAGGGCACGGTCTGGGATGAATGAGTAGGTTAGCCCACATCCAGTTTATCCAGTATTGGATACGATTCTTTCAGGGCATCCGGAAGCCCGATGTATTTGAATTCATTGCGCAGGGGAAATTTTGCTCGTAAACGGTTGAAGCCCAAAGACTTTTTTTGACAATCCAGCCCAATCAGGGAAATCAGTTTCTCTTCATATTTCCTGATCGGGTGAATAGAAGTCAGAATCTTAGATAAGGTCTCTTCATTGTCGTTAAGGTTTACATGCTTTGTCTTTTCAGCTTGAGCTAGCCGGGGCCTATTCAGGCTAAAGTGCTTACAAAAAGCTTCGGCAATCATTTTTGAGGCGCGCATCTTGGCTTGCCTGGAATATCCGGCAATATGCGGTGTCTTAATAAAAGCGTGATCTGCCGCTTCATCGTCAAAAGCAGGTTCGTTTTCCCAGACGTCGAGTATATAATCTCTGACCTTCCCGCCATGGTAGCTTTCCAGCAGGGCTCGCTCATCTACGACGCCACCGCGGGCGGCATTAATAATAAGGTCGAACGACCGGCCGCCCAACTTTTCGGCATCGAGCCAGTGTCGGGTGGGGTGGCTTCCGTCGGATGTCAGTGGAGTATGAAGGGTGAGGATGTCAGAATCCAACAGCTCCGCAAGGCTTGCGCTCTGGAAGTCCGGCTCTCTCTGCCGGCGGGGCGGATCATAACAGACAGCCGAAATCCCCAGCTTTTCAATTAAGGAGAGGACCTCCGAGCCCGTTTGGCCCACGCCTACTATTCCGACGGTCTTTTTCTTTATGTCAATTTCTCTTTCTTCCGACCAGAGCAGTAGTGCCGTGACTATGTATTCGCCGACCGAACGGGCATTGCATCCCGGGGCGTGTGCAAAGATAATGCCTCGTTCACTTAATGCATTTTGGTCCACATGGTCAAAGCCGGCCGATGCCGTTGCCAGAAACCGGATACTGTCAGGCAGCCGCTTTACTGCTTCCTTGTCAAATTTGTTCACCGTTCTGATCAGAAGCGCCTCAGCGCCTTTCAGACTGTCGGTATCGGGGAGTCCGGCATCGGGGTCAAAAAGGTGCAGTTCTGCTTCTTGAGGAAGGCACTCTTCAATTTTATAGAGGTACTTGTCTGCAAAGACGGTAATCATGGTACATTAAGTAATATCCTTTGTACATTAAGTTCCAAATATAATTCAATAATGTAGCAAAGTTTAAAACTGACTGTTTCATGGCGAAGAACGCATACAATCCCGTTTCTATCATTCGAAAAAAGAGGGAGGGAACTTCTTTGGAGGAAGGAGAGATCGGTTTCCTCATTGATGAATATACCGGGGACCGGCTGCCGGATTACCAGATGAGTGCTTTCCTGATGGCGGCCTTTCTCAACGGGTTGGATGACGAAGAGTCGGCCGCGCTTACCAAAGCCATGCTCTATTCCGGTAAAGTTTTGGAGCTGAACGAGATTCCGGGCAAGAAAGTGGACAAACATTCCACCGGCGGAGTCGGAGATAAGCTGTCGCTTATCCTGGCACCTATCGTTGCCAGCCACGGCATTCCGGTGCCAATGATATCGGGCCGGGGACTGGGCCATACCGGAGGCACGCTCGATAAACTTGAATCGATTACAGGCTTCGACGTAAATGTCTCCCTGGACCGGTATCGCGAGATCCTTGCCAAATGCAATATGGTCATGGCCGGGCAGACGGCCGATATTGCACCCGCCGATAAACGTTTATACGCCCTCAGGGATGTGACTGCTACCGTCGAATCGATACCGTTGATTGCCAGCAGCATTATGAGCAAGAAGCTGGCTGAAGGCATCGATGCACTGGTGCTGGATGTGAAGTTTGGGTCAGGGGCATTTATGAAAACACAGGAAGAGGCTATCAGACTGGCCGAAAAGCTGGTGTCGATAGGAGAGTTGTTCGGGAAAGAGACCATAGCCTACCTGACGAATATGGAGCAGCCTCTGGGATATAAGATCGGCAACTGGCTGGAAGTAGAAGAGTCGATTGAAGCGCTGCAGGGAGATGGCCCGCAGGATGTGATGGAGGTGACACACATGTTGGCCGGTACGATGATTTACCTGGGTGGGAAAGCCGGCTCGGTTGAGGAGGGAATTGAAAAGAGTAAGAAGGCGGTTTCCGACAGCTCTGCATGGGAGAAATGGAAGCAGCTGGTTGAGGAACAGGGCGGAGATGTCACACTGCTCGAAAAACCCGGGAGCTATCCAAAAGCCGGCCATGAATTCGCTGTTGAGGCGACTGAGTCGGGATATATTCAACGGATTGATTCTTATAGCGTAGGGATGGCATCACTGGAGTTGGGTGCCGGCCGGCGTACCAAAGAAGACAGCATAGACCCGGCTGCCGGCATCATAATGGAGAAGAAAACCGGAGACTATGTAAAAAAAGGTGAAACAATCGCACGGGGATTTACGAACAACAACCGTGCCATTGATACCGCCAAGAGGTTATTCTCCAAATCGGTAACAACAGGCAAGGCAGAACCCGACCCCATTCAGATGGTTACATACAAGGTGGATAAATCGGGCATCCATCAGCTCAAAGATAAAGGCTGATAAAAATTGCAATATCGATAAAATAACATAACTTTATTTATATAGAATCGGCCTCGTAACCCACATGAGGATCAGGGCAGGGCAATAATAATTAAAAGGAAATAAAATCATGTTTAAACGATTCATACGTGCTATTAAGTCGCTTTTCGGAGGAATGATCAGTTCGATGGAAGACCCCAAGCTCATCCTTGAGCAGAATATCCGGGATCTGAATGACCAAATTCCCCAAATGAATGAAAATATTGCCACCGTCAAGGCCAATATGATGATGCTTCAGAAAGAGGTAAAGAAGTATGAGAGGCGTATTCAAGACCTGACGGCGAAAATCAAATCGGCTATTCAAGCTGACCGTGATGACATTGCGGAGGGCTATGCCCTTCAGCTCGAGAAGGCCAAAGAGAGCATGCAGTCGTCTAAAGAGCAGCTGAAATTTGCCGAGCAGGCCTATGAAAAAGCCCTGAAGGTGAAAAAAGCTTTTGTCCGTGAAAAAGACCGCAAGATTCAAGAAGCCAAGGAGGCTCTGCGTGCCAGCGAGCGTGCCGAATGGCAAGGCAAAGTGGCCAATGCCCTCGAACAGTTTGAAATCGGCGGCCTTGACCAGACCCACGACGAGATGGTCAATCGCCTGAATGAAGAAACGGCCAAGAACGAAGCCCGTATGGAGCTGGCACTTGACAGTATCGATACCGAAACCATGGAAATTGAGGCGAATGCCGAAAAGATCCGTGCCCACGAGCTCGTCAAACAATTTAAGGCCGAAATGGGAATGGCCGATGAGACCGAAGAGCAGGAGAAGAAAGTCGGCACTACCGACAAGCAGATTGATCTTGACGAATCAGGTACCGAAGACGAGAAGGAAAAAGAGTCCGGCAAAACCGTCGGTAAAAAAGAACGGTCCAAATCTTAATGTAGTTTGCCATGAGCAAGAACAGCCGCGAAGAGCGGGAGCGTTTAAAAGAGGAATACAAAGAGCATTACCGCAAGATACGGGATATCAAGGAACGTCTGTCCCGCTCCGAAAAGACGCGGAATATTTCCGAAGCGCTCAAGAATATGGATACTTCCAAGGTAACCGACACCTTTGATGAATTTCTCTACAAGGTAAAAAGCAAGATCGCCAATGTAGAGGCACGGCTGGATGTGGCCATGGACAGCCTTGCCGAGTCGGATGAGGACTTTATCCAAGAGCAGGAACGTGATGAAGAGCTTCAAAGGGCGAAAGCCAAGGAGACTTTAAAACAGGCAAAAATTGAAATGGGCTTATTGTACAGCCAGATAGAACAACAGGCAGATTCCATGCGCGTTGAGAAGACCATCGGCACCGGGGAAGAAGATGAGACGGCTGATCCTTCCGATGAAGCCGCCGGCCGCGACAAAGAATCAAACAAAGGGCAAGATTAAGCATTATGTCAAAAGACAAAACTATAAATTATACAAGGGAAGCTTTTTTACATCCCGTAAATATGGGTGTGCTGCTGGTCGCTACTATTTCCGCATTTGTGTTGAGTGATGTAGGAATGATCTCCAATGTCATTCTCTCCATGGCTTTCGGTACCGAGCTAATGTACCTGGGTATCGTCCCACGCCTTCCCCGGTTTCGCAAGAATGTGAAGCTGAAAAAGCTGCGCGAGCGAAGCTCTGCCAACGAAGAGAAGACCGTATTTCAGGAGCTGGATCAGAAGAGCAAGAAACGATTCCTGGTACTCAAGCACCTGGGCAAGCTGATCAAGGAGAATTTCGACAAGCTGCCCTACAGTTCGCAGGGACTTCTCGATAATATTCGCAAGAAAATTGAAGAGCTTCTTTCCAACTATCTCACGCTTCTCGACCTTCACAAGCGCTACCAGCTTTATATGCATACCTCCGTTGAGGAGAGCCTCAAACAGGAAGTACAGAATGAGGAGGCCGAACTGGAAGGGGTGAAGTCGGAGCGGCTGAAGCGGACCCGGGCTCGCCGTATCGCCATTCTCAAAAAACGCCTTAAGAAATTCGAGATAGCCAAGGAGAAGTACCTGATTTGCGAGACGCATCTCGAGACCATCGAAGATGCCATCCGTTATATCTACGAACAATCTATGACCATGAGTAATCCTGAGGAGATCGGATTCCAGCTGGACAGCCTGCTTGAGGAAGTAGAGGAGACCTCTCAACTGATCGACGATCTGGATCAGGATATTTTACCCACCTATTACGACCTTGATGATATTGATTTAGATGCCGAACTTAGCAAGGCTGAGTCTGAGAAGGCTGATGAAGAATCAGATACTGAGTCAGACGAGCAGATCAATACATCAAAACGCGTAAAAGGGTAAAATTTTATGGGCCAATCATTTAAAACGATTTCATTTGAAACCGACAGCCAGGGTATAGCTACGCTCACCATCAACCGTCCTGATAAGCTGAATGCATTGAACAGCGACGTGTTGAATGAACTGGCCGAGGCTTTTAAGAAGGTCCACATCAACGAGGATATTAAGGCCGTTTTGCTGACGGGTGCCGGTGAAAAAGCCTTTGTTGCCGGGGCCGACATCAAAGAGCTTGCGGATCTGGATGAGAGGTCCGGCCGGATGGCATCCCAAAAAGGGCAGCAGATTTTTCAGGCTATTGAAGACAGCCGGAAACCCGTTATTGCCGTAGTCAACGGCTATGCGCTCGGCGGCGGTGCTGAACTGGCGATGGCCTGTCACCTGAGAGTAGCCGGACCTAATGCCGTTTTCGGACTGCCGGAAGTCGGCCTGGGCCTCATTCCCGGTTACGGGGGCACCCAGCGCCTGACTCATATTGTAGGCCGAGCCCGCTCTTTGGAGATAATTCTCACCGGCCGACAGCTTAAGGCCGAAGAAGCCTTTCAGATGGGCTTGGTTAATAAAGTGGCGGACAAAGATGCCATGGAGGAGAGCCGTGCCCTGCTGGAGAAGATCCTTAAGAATGGTCCGCTTGCCATCCGCAATGCCATCAAAGCGGTGTATCATGCCGACGATGCCAGTGGCTTCCAGGTAGAGGCTGATTTGTTTGGCATACTTTGCGCCTCGGAAGACGCCAAAGAGGGCACAACGGCTTTTCTTGAGAAAAGGAAGCCGGACTTTAAAGGCAAGTAGGTATATACCTAAAAATGACCGAATTGCTACTCATACTGCTTACCATACTTCTGAGCGGATTTTTTTCCGGTTCCGAGATTGCTTTTGTCAGTGCCAACCGGCTTAAACTTGAAATAGAATCACGCAAGTCGTCGTGGACGGGCCGTGTGGTCAACTATTTTGTCCGCAACCCCGAGACCTTCCTGACGACCACCCTTGTGGGCAACAACATTGTGAATGTGGTCTATGCGACTTTGATGACCCTGTTTCTGGTCGCCCCGATTACCGGAATTTACGAAAACTGGCTTGGTTATACTCCTTCTCCGGTAACCTTGCTGATTATTCAGACGGTAATAACTTCCATTGTCATTATGATATTCGGTGAAATTTTGCCGAAGGCTCTTTTCCGCATCCACGCGGATTGGTGGGTTAAAGTTATTGCCATACCTCAGCAAATATGTAACTGGGCGTTTAAACCACTGATCCTGCTTGCCGATTTCTCCTCCGATTTCATTATTCGTATGATCAACCCCGACATCGACCGTTCCGGGCAGGTTTTTCGACGTCAGGATGTAGAGCTTATCTTCAAGGAATTGAGGGATACAGGCGGAAGTGATCTGGACAGGGAGGACTCGGAGATCCTGCACAACGTGTTGGAGCTCTCCAACAAGCGGGTTAAGGAGTCTATGATTCCGCGGACGGAGATCGTAGGTGTGGAGAAGAGCACCAGCATTGATGAGACACTCAAGGTTTTTATCTCTTCCGGCTTTTCGAAGTTACCGGTCTATCAGGAGACTATCGACGACATTATAGGGGTTATTTTTGCTTATGACCTCTTCAATAATCCGCAGAATCTGATGGAGATTATGCGCCCGATCAAGCTGGTGCCTTCCTCACAGAAATCGAAAGACCTGCTTGCGGAATTCCGGAAGTCCAATATCTCACTGGCTGTTGTGATTGATGAGTATGGCGGCACGGCCGGGATGGTTACTATCGAGGATCTGCTGGAAGAAGTGGTAGGGGATATACAGGACGAATACGATACCGAAGACCACATCATCAAAAAACTTTCGTCCGATACCTACGTAATAAGCGGGGGCGTGGAGATCGAGGACCTGATCGAGCAGTATCCTGAGATCAACCTGCCGGCAGAGACGGCGAATTATGAGACGGTGGCGGGTTATATCATCAACAGCCTGGGGCGTATTCCCAAGGTTAACGAAGAGCTGCTGATTGACGGCAACAAACTTATTATCAGCAAGGCCACGCCGAGCCGTATCGAAACCGTCAAGCTTATTATACTGGATTAGCAGGAAGGGCTGCCAGAAAACCGTAACCGACCGAAGACTATGTTTGAACACTATCCGAAATGGGCGCAGGAATTTGCCCAGAAATACCTCAGCCGTACCATCAACCAGTTCATACTGCATGGTAACGTGCATGACATGGTGTGCCTGAAAAAGAAGGATAAAACCGATTTTGTCAGGCTGAAGAGTTTTTTGTCGGATGAGTTCTTCGGTGCGCGGGATTATGTGATTTTCTATGACCGCTCTTCGGGTATCTACTTCCGTGACAAGGAATCCCAGAAAGACTTTAACCAGGCCATCGCCGGCCGTGATTCGCTGATCGGTACCGATTATGCCAACAAGCTGCCCAAGGATCCGGTACGGGTGTTTTCGCTGCTTGAACAGTATTTTCGAATTCGCATTGATGACAAAAAGAGTATTGCTCTGATTATCGATTATGCGGAAACCATTGTGCCGATGAACGAGGCGGGATCAACGGGAACCGACGACCGCACCTCGCTGGTCTACCTGTCGCGTTGGGCGCACGATCCCATGTTTCTGGCGGCCGACTTCACTACGGTGCTGATCACGGAGAATATGGCCGACCTCAACAAGACGCTGGTTCAGAACCCCTATACCAGCGACATCCATATACAGATTCCCGGCGAGGAACAGCGTCTGGAGTTTATCAACTATGAGATTGATAAAGATACGTTCAAGGAAGTCTCTTCGGTCAAGGACAAAGTGCTGGCGCAGCAGACTGCCGGACTCAATTTCATCAACCTGAGGAGTATTCTTTCTAACGCCCGCGAAAACAAGGAGAAGATTACCCACGATCGGCTTTCCGAGGTTAAAAAAGAATTGATCGAGGCCGAGGCTTACGGATTGCTTGAGTTCGTGGAAACCGACTATACGCTGGATAATGTGGCAGGCCACGGGCAGGTCAAGAAGCACCTGAGACAGGCCGTGAAGGCCCTCAAGCAAGGCCGCCAGGATGTGCTGCCCATGGGATATCTGGTCTGCGGTCCCGTAGGAACGGGAAAGACCTTTATGGTGACCTGTTTTGCCAGTGAGGTCGGTATTCCAATGGTGAAGCTGAAGAATTTTCGCAGCCAATGGCAGGGCGTGACCGAGGGAAATCTTGAGAAGATTCTGGGCCTGCTCAAGGCGATGGCTCCGGTAGCCGTGATGATCGACGAGGCCGACGCTTATTTAGGTGATCGTGACGCAAGCGGCGACAGCGGGGTCTCCAGCAGGGTGTTTTCGCAGATCGCTACATTTATGAGTGACACCCGCAACCGCGGGCGCATCATCTGGTTTTTGATGACGGCGCGGCCCGACCTGATGCCGATTGACCTCAAGCGGCAGGGGCGTGCCGAAGAGCACCTTGCGTTATTCCCTCCCCATACCAAAGAAGAGCGGGTAGAACTGTTCGAAGCCATGAGCAAGAAGACAGGCTTGCAGCTTTCCGAGCAATACGTGCCGCAGCTTATCGAGCAGGGGCACAAGACTTTTTCGGGTGCCGACATGGAGGCTGCGCTGACGCGTGCCAAATTCCGTGCTGCGGCAGAAGGCAAGAAAAAGGTGACGCCCGAGATTCTCGATGCGGCACTCAACGATTTCCTTCCGCCTACCTATCCCGAGGAGATCGAGTTGCAGACGCTCAGCGCTGTCATCGAATGTACCAGCCGGGAACTGTTGCCCGAACGGTACCAGGAGATGGACCGTGGCGAAATTCTCGAGAAGATCGAAGAGCTGAAGTACCGTATCGGATAGGCACACCGCACAAATTCTGCCGATTCTTTTCTCTCCTTAGACTGCCGTTTATAGTTTTTCAGTTATAAGTATGCCTCTCTTTGTCAAAAAAACGCTTTTTTCAATTATCAACCAAAAAATTCAACCATATGGTTGAAACGTATGGTTAATTTGATTAAACTGTCTTCGAACCGATAAGTCAAAACGATCATGACCGACAAACAGAAGGAAACTGAAGAGCAGATATTTCAAGCAGCCTGCCGCGTATTTCAGCAGAAAGGCTATGCCGGCGCGCGTATGCAGGAGATTGCCGACGAGGCGAACATCAACAAGTCGATGCTGCATTACTACTATCGCAGCAAAGACAAGCTGTTTCAGCGGGTTTTCCAGCGGGAGGTAAGCCGGCTGTTTCCCGTCATCTTCAGCGTGCTCGGTTCGGAAGATCCGCTGGATGAGAAGATCAGAGATCTGATCGATACCTATTACGATTTTCTGAATGATAACCCGCACCTGGTATCGTTTGTGGTACTGGAGATGAACCAGCATCCCGAACGATTCCGGAGCTTCATCGAATCGAACAGCATCCGTCCGCCACAAAGCTTCTTTATTCAAATCAAGGACGAGATTGAGAAAGGCCGCCTGGAGCCGGTCAATCCCCGGCAACTGATGGTCAGCATCCTGGGGCTCATCCTCTTTCCCTTTATTGCCAGGACCATGATCCAGTCGGTTTTCCGGATGGAGGAGGGCGACTACCTGAAATTCCTGAGGGAGCGCAAAGAATTCCTTGCCGGTTTTATTTTGAACGCCATCAATTACAAACGATCATGAAAACTTTAATAGCACTTCTGTTTATGGCGGGGGCCATGCAGCAGTCTGCGCCTCCCGACTCGCTGACACTGCAATATTGCTATGAGCAAGCGGCCGAAAACTACCCGCTTTCGCGAAATATCGAACTTCAGGAGAGGATTACTCAGCTGAACGTCCAAATCGCCCAAACAGGCTATTTCCCGGATGTCAGCCTGAACGGAAGGGCAAGTTATCAGTCGGAAGTAACCGAATTTGCCCTGTCGGGAGGCGGCGGGCCGCCGGCCATCAGCAAGGACCAGTATGAGGCCTCGATGAATATCAGTCAGGCTATTTTCAACGGAGGTGCAACAGGAATTCGCAAGGAACTGGAACGGCTTACGGGGGAAAAGGAAATTCAGTC
>CAYWDK010000007.1:41401-43546 GCA_964457025.1 uncultured Balneolaceae bacterium
GGATACAATTTCCTGAACGACGATTTTCACGAATACTATATGGCGGGTATCAGGCTGCGATGGAATTTTACGAACTTCCTCAATTCGAAAAAGGAGAAGCAGGTACTGAGGATTCGGCAGGAGACGGTCAGCCAGAACCGGGCCGCTTTCGACCGGCAACTCAACAGTATGCTGGAGCGCCTGGGCGAGGAGATCGCCACCATCCGCGAAAACCTGGAACGTGACCGGGAGATCATCGGTCTGAGGGAGAAGATCGTGGAAGAAAGCGCCAGTCAGCTGGAGAACGGAGTCATTACGGCAACGGACTATGTCACCGAACTTACAAGAGCGCAGCAGGCGCGTATATCACTCTATACCAACAGGGTACGGCTGGCGCGCAGCAGGATAGAGTATGCCACGATGCTGGGGGTTTCACCTGTAGGGACCGAAGATATTGACGAATAGCAGAAACGGAAATGGAGATGAATATGAATCGACTGAAAAACGAATCCAAGCTGAATGTATACCTCACGGGAGTATTGCTGGCTGCTGCCTTGGCCGGTTGCTCTTCCGCAGAAAAGTCCGATGCCTATGGACAGTTCGAGGCTACAGAGACCACCGTCTCGGCCGAAGCGACCGGCAAACTATTACACTTTGAAGTAGAGGAAGGAGTAGAGCTTGAGGCCGGACAGACGGTAGGGCAGATAGATACCTCCAAACTGATCTTGCAAAAAGATGAGCTGAAGGCGCGCATCGAAGCTGTAGAAGCCCGCATCGTCAATATCAATGCCCAAGTTGAAGTTCAGCAGTCGGAACTGGAGACTGCTGAAACCGATCTGGTACGTATCCGGAAGCTGAACAGTGACGGCGCTGCCACGCAGAAACAGCTGGACGATGCGTTGGCCCGGGTACGCACCGGCCGCAGGCAGATTAATGCCCTGCAGACGCAAAAGCAGTCGGTACGGGCGGAGATCAATGCTTTACAGGCACAGCTGGCACAGCTGGAAGACCGCATCGAAGACGCCCGGATTGTAAACCCGGTAGGGGGGACGGTATTGGCATCTTTCGCCGAAGCTTTTGAGATGGTGCAGTCGGGGCAGCCGCTCTACCGAATTGCCGGATTGGATACGCTGGTTCTGCGAGTCTATATAAGCGGTGCGCAGCTGCCGGATGTGAAGCTGGGGCAGGAGGTACAGGTGCTGGTCGACAGGAACAGGGAAGAGAACCGCTCGCTTTCCGGCCGGGTCAGCTGGATCGCTTCGCAGGCCGAATTTACCCCGCAGCAGATACAGACCAAGGAGGAGCGCGTCACGCAGGTCTATGCGGTAAAGGTGCGCGTGGACAATCCCGACAGCATCCTCAAAATCGGAATGCCGGGGGAGGTTAATTTTTAGTTACTGATTACACAGATCTTGAAGGATCTGTTTTTGCGGATTTAGATTTTATTGCGATTGTCATGCTGAACTTGTTTCAGGATCTGTGAGCAGAATACGAGTTATTAGATGCTGAACCAAGTTCAGCATTACATAAGAATGAAAAATGAGCATAGCCAGTATTCAACATATCACCAAAAGCTACGGCGGGGTGACGGCCCTGGACGGTATCTCCGTGGAGATAAAGGAAGGCGAGCTCTTCGGCTTTATCGGTCCCGACGGGGCCGGCAAGACCACGCTCTTCCGGATACTGACCACCCTGCTCAAGCCCGATTCCGGAAGCGCATCGGTTTTGGGGATGGATGTTGTGGAAGATTATCGCGACATACGCCCGAAGCTGGGATATATGCCCGGACGCTTTTCTCTCTACCAGGACCTGAGCGTACGTGAGAACATGGACTTCTTCGCTTCGGTCTTCGGCACCACACTGGAAGAGAACTACGATCTGGTCGCCCCGATCTACAGCCAACTGGAGCCTTTCGAGTCACGGCTGGCCGGAGCGTTATCCGGTGGCATGAAGCAGAAACTGGCGCTGAGCTGCGCTCTTATCCATAAGCCGGAGCTGCTTATCCTGGACGAGCCTACCACGGGCGTAGACGCGGTCTCCCGACAGGAGTTCTGGGACATGCTGCACCGGCTGAAGGAGCAAAATATTGCGATTATAGCTTCCACGCCCTATATGGATGAGGCCGAGCAGTGCGACCGTGTGGCACTCATCGACGAGGGCAAGATT
>CAYWDK010000007.1:43646-46095 GCA_964457025.1 uncultured Balneolaceae bacterium
CAGCCCGATATCGAAGACAGCTTCATGGCGCTCATGAAAGAGGAGGGACTGGCATGAACGGCAACGGATTGGCCATAGAAGCGAAAGGACTCACGCGCATGTTTGGCGACTTTACCGCCGTGGATGCCATCAGTTTTGAGGTGGAGCAAGGCGAGATCTTCGGCTTTCTCGGCGCAAACGGTGCGGGTAAAACCACGGCCATTCGCATGCTGACGGGCCTGCTGGCGCCAACTTCGGGTGAAGCCCGGGTAGCCGGCTATGATGTGTACAGCCAGGCGGAATCCATCAAAAAGCGCATCGGCTATATGAGCCAGAAGTTTTCGCTCTATGCCGACCTGACGGTTTGGGAGAACATCCGGCTGTATGGCGGTATCTACGGCCTGTCACGTTCCGAAATCCGTGAAAAGGCGGATAGCCTGCTTAAGACCCTGAAACTGCAGCAGGCGCGTGACAAGCGCATCGGATCGCTGCCGCTGGGATGGAAGCAAAAGCTGGCTTTCTCGGTGGCCGTGATGCACGAGCCCGATATCGTTTTCCTGGATGAACCGACAGGAGGGGTAGACCCGATCACCCGGAGGCAGTTCTGGGAGCAGATCTACAAAGCCGCCGACGAAGGTACCACGGTTTTCGTGACCACACACTATATGGACGAGGCCGAATACTGTGACCGGGTCTCCATCATGGTGGACGGGAGGATCGGGGCGCTGGACAGCCCGGCGGGCTTAAAAGGGCAGTTTGAAGCGGAAGATATCGAAGAAGTATTTATACAACTGGCGCGCGGCGCCCAAAGATCTGAATAGGTTAACCACTAACACACCTAGTGCACTGAGAATATAGATATACACTAAGTGATCTTAGTGCCTGAGTGGTAACAATTATGGATTCATTTAAAGGATTTATTATAAAAGAGTTCCGGCACATTTTGCGGGACCGTCGTACGCTGCTGATCCTCTTCGGCCTGCCGGTAGTATTGCTGCTGCTTTTCGGCTACGCCGTGCGCAACGAGGTAAACAGCGCCCGTATCGCCGTACTCGACCACTCCAACGACGAAGTGAGCCGTCAGCTCATACAGAAACTTCAGACTTCGGACGAGCTGGAGGTCGCAGCCTACCTGCGGACGGAAGCTCAGATCGACTCGGTCTTCAGGAGCGGGGCCATCAAAGAAGTGGTTGTATTCGAGGCCGACTTTATGCAGAAAATGCTACGTACCGGCAGGGCGGATGTACAAATTATTACCGACGCTTCCGAACCCAATATTGCCGGACTGGTACAGCAGTATACCCGCGCGATCATTCAGAGCTGGAAGCCGGAGGGGAGGGCAATTCCTGCGAATGCTTCAATCGGCATACAGCCGACTGTGCGCATGCTCTTCAATCCCCAGCTTAAAAGCGTCTTTTATTTTGTGCCGGGACTTATTGCCGTCATTCTGATGATTGTTTCTGCCATGATGACTTCGGTCTCCATCGCCCGCGAGAAGGAAACGGGGACCATGGAAGTGCTGCTGGTATCACCGCTCAAGCCGTACCAGATTATTGTAGGAAAGGTAATTCCCTACTTGGTTTTGTCGGTTGTTAATATCATCACCGTGCTGGTGGTAGCCCAGTGGGTGTTCGGGGTACCTTTCCGAGGTTCCGTATTCTTTTTCTTCTTCGTGTCGGCCCTGTTCATCTTTGTGGCGCTGGCTCTGGGGGTGCTCATCTCCACCAAGGCACCCGACCAACGTACGGCTATGATGGCATCTATGATGGGGACCCTATTGCCGACTTTCATGCTTTCAGGATTTATTTTTCCCGTAGCCAGCATGCCGGCACCGCTTCAGTTGTTCAGCCATATAGTTCCCGCCAAATGGTATCTGATTACGGCTCGAGGATCCATGCTCATGGGTACCGGTTTTGAACATCTCTGGTTTCAGATCATCATCCTGGGAATTATGACTGTGGTGCTGGTTGCCGCGGGAATACGGAATTTTCATGACAGGCTGGAGTGATATAGGAGCTATCAGCCATCGGCTGTCAGCTTTCAGTTCCTATTGACTGACGGCTGACAGCTATAAATAGCAGATAATTAATATTAGTCAGAACATGCGAACCATCTTATTCCTTATACAGAAAGAGTTCCTGCAGATCTTCCGCGACAGGGCGATGTTGTTTATTCTTTTTGTCGTCCCCGTGGTACAGCTGGTAGTATTGGCTTATGCGGCGACTTTTGAGCTGAAGGATGCGGAATTTCATCTGGTAGATAATGACCAGTCCACAGCCTCCCGCCGTTTGGCAAACACCTTTACGGCTACCGGTTATTTCAGCCTGGTGGGAGAGAGCTTCGACACGGATCAAGGTATAGAGGACATTTTGAGTAACGAGGCAAGAATGGTGATGGTAATTCCCAAAGACTTCGGCAAGGAACTGCAAGCCGGCGGATCTCCCGGTGTACAGTTCATTATCAGTGCGGT
>CAYWDK010000008.1:0-43903 GCA_964457025.1 uncultured Balneolaceae bacterium
ATTGTGTAGCCTGTAAAAAACCACCGGCGCTGCGCCGCTTAAGCGCTAACCGTTAGGCATTTGACATGGAAACAGAAACTTTACAAATAGCTAAGACAACATTTGAACGTATCGCCAAAGAATTTCCCAGCTTAGAAACAGCCATCCAAGAGGGAGATATGGTGGAACTTGAGATGGATATTCCTAAACAAGAAGGCTTGAATTTTCCGATTCATTTAAACCTCCAGAATAACGATGAACTTCATTTATGTGCTGGAAATTGTTTTTGGCTAGAATGGTTCCCTTGTACAAATCCTGAGCGCGTTGAACATTTTATTGATGCCGTTAGTGGGTTAATATCGGGTAAATACAGAATCCTTGAACATTATAGAGGAAATCGGGCAGTTAAAGCGGAACTTCAAGCACCTGAAGGAGAAACTTGGAAAACTATCGGGACTTGGAGTACTTTTCGTATTCCAATCCCTTGGAAAAAAGAACAAAAGATCGTGTCAAATGCCTAACAAGCAAATTAACGCGGACGTGGTAAAAAATCGGTTTTCGTTCTATACCTTGCGGTTATGGCTTCGCGTGTTAAATTAAGAACATAATCTCCACGCCGGTTATCTGCTGGCCGTTATAGGGCATAAACATATAGAAAAATGTTTGAAGACAGGATAATATTTTTTACAGCATTTTAGCTAAGAGGCAATGCCATGAAGAACTTTATCAAATCTCATCCCAATATCAGTTACGTACTGTTTACCTTTATCATCTCCTGGTCATTTTGGGGCAGTTCACTGGTTGTAAATTATTCCGACGATATGTTTCTCGGCATAACGTTAGTCGGGGGATTCGGCCCTGCCCTAGCGGCGTTTGTTTTAATGCACATCCAGTCGGATATGAAACTAACCCTGGGCAACCACCGGTTATTTTGGTTGTCATCCTTTATTGCCATAGGTGTTGTGGTTGTTACCTATTTCCTGGTTCAGGATGCCGGCGCAGAAGGGTATAAAAACAACTTTTGGTCCGGCTTAGAAGACCCGGGAGTACCAGCTATATTTCTCATTACCATATGTTGTCTTTTTTGGGGACTCCTGGTCAGCAACGCGACCAACAGAGGGCTTAAGGAGAATTATCTCAAATCATTTCTTTTTCATAGTAATAAAATCAAGTGGTATGCCTTTGCGCTATTGCTTTTACCAGCAGTTTATTTATTGAGTTTTGGAGTCGGTACACTTCTGAACCTAAAAACAACCGAAGCCCTATTTTCTGCCGATACCTATTTTTTCATAGGCTTCGTACATACCTTCATTTTTACCGGTGGCAATGAAGAGTTCGGATGGAGGGGATTTTTCCAGAAAGAATTACAAAAAAAATACTCTCCGCTGCTTAGCGCGTTTGTCATAGCCATCGTTTGGGTCTTCTGGCATTTGCCCTTGCACATCAATGGATTTTATCCCTCCGAATTCAGCTTTATTTCCCGATTCACCCTGGGGCTTCAATTGGCCTTACTGTTTACCTGGTTATACAACAAATCCGGTTACTCCCTCCTGAGTGTCGTCATACTGCATGCCATGAATAACAATGTGTCGGATGTATTCGGGTCTTCCTACCTGCCCGCCATGGCTATTGGGATTGTACTAGTAGTGTTTTTCATTATCGATAATAAAATGTGGGTCAGGAAAAACTATCATGACCATATTTATCAGTCACGTGTTTTAGGTTCATAATCTACGGAGCAATAATACAATTTTAATAGTGCCTTATAACCGGCGCTTCAAGGGTGACCCGACAGCGGTCGGGACAGGCGCACCTCGCTCTCCACTTTCTGGCTTTTAAACTTTTCGTTCACTATATAACACATCAACAGTTACCTGTGCGCACCTTATGCGCAAGGCCGTTATACATAACTAAATCCTTCCGCATATGAAACCCTTACTAATCACATTATTGACGGTACTTTTTTTATCGATAGCTACATTACAGGCACAGCCCTTGACGAATGAAGTTCGCAAGGCGGTTTTGAACGAAATAGAAAGTCTTCACAAACAAGAACAAAAAGCTTTTGTCGGAGGAGATTGCGAGAAACTCATGTCATTTTACGACGAATATGGTACTTTTTACACCGGCGGAAGAATCCGCACGCAGGAAGAGCGGCTGAATTTTTGCGAGCAGATTCCCCGTCCTTTCAGGGATCCGAATGGTGACAAGCCTAAGATTGATGATCGTTTCTATGTGCTCTCCGAAACCTCCGCTTATATTGTAAGGACGATTGATTTCAAACCCGAGAGGAATGAATCGTCCACTTTCAAACGGGAGGTAGTTACCAAGATATGGAGTAAAACCTCAGCGGGGTGGAAAATCGTGCACTTCCATGCATCAACACATACCGTTTCATCTATTTAGAGTTTTCGTTGTGTATAACACCTTTAAAAAGGAAATAATGTCAAGCGCATTAACGGCGGACAGGCCTCGCCCCTCCTTGTCAGCTTCCCTTTTTTAGTTAACCTTTGATTTGTAAACAATTTCAATACGTTAGCGCCTGCAGCTTATGCCCGGGCCGTTATTGCACAAAATAATTTATTTTAAATACTTGCCATATTTACTAGCCAGAAACTCTTTAGAGGATATTCATTGAACTTCTTTTTTAAGGGTCAGGTAGCCAATTTTATATAAAAATCAACGCGAAGTGATAGAAAACGACTGATCATAAAAAACAAACCGTTTCATCACCTGTAGGCAAAAAGAGTAGGACGGCCGCCCGGATCTCAATCATTGGTTTCGGCATGCTAATTTTCATTATGCTGGCTTTTCACTTTATTCAGCCTGAACTAAATCCGTTGACACGATTTGGGAGCGAATACGTTGTCGGTAGATTGGGTTGGATCATGAACATAGCTTTTTTCTGTTTTGCCTGTGGTCTGCTCAGCCTTGCTTTTGCATTCAGCTGGGGACTAAATCCCCAACACCGTTCGCGGACAGGCTCAATACTTTTTATCCTTGCCGCTATAGGAGTACTTGGGGCCGGTTTGTTTAATACCCATTTACAAGGGGAGCAGCCAACGACAGCGGGTATCATACACGCCCTATCGAGTTTATTTGCTTTCCTTACTATAATTCCGGCCATATTTATTTTTTCTCGGAAGTTGCGCTTGGCCGATCTGCTAAAAGGCAAATACAAGGCGATACGTTATCTTCCTTGGGTGATTACACTATTATTTCTTTCAATGATGTTTGTCTTCGAAGCATTGAATTTGGTCGGCCTGGGACAGCGTCTGTTTTTATGCGCACTATTCTACTGGCTTTTTCTTGCCTCGCGCGGTTTGCAGACAGGTACTTTTGCATCGGGTTAAGATTTACGTGAGTTATATTCCTAACTTTAATTATTTTTGTGCTATAACCAGCTCTTCAAGGTTGACTAAGACTCGCCGTTGCTTCCTGTTCTTGCTAGTGGGTTCTCAAACTGGTAGACTTTAAATAATCACTAATCTCTGCGCACTTTAAGCGCAAGGTCGTTAGGTGGCTTCTAATTTCTAGTAAGAATCAGAATGAAAAAAATAACTAATTGTGTTGTCCCAAGCCTGTTGGTGAATAACATCAAAGAAACAATCAGCTTTTATAAAAACTTAGGTTTCAAGCTTACAGGAATTTCCAACAAAGAAAATCCAAAGTGGGCGGAACTGAACTTTGAGGGTGCAGCTCTTCAATTCTTTTCAGATCCACCAGTAGGCATATCTGACAAGCCAATAATGAGTGGAACCATTTATTTATATTGCAAAGATGTTAAAGGACTTGCTGAAAAACTAAAAAATCAGATCAAATTAGAGTGGGGACCTGAAGAAATGGAATACGGAATGCTTGAATTTGGAATTCGGGATCCTAATGGATATTTGATAGCATTCACACAGCCAGCCATCTAACAAGCAAATTAACGCGGAAACAACTCACGCATTGGCTTGAGTTCTTGCTTAAGCGGTTCAAATTCATCAACCTTCAAGAGTCAATAATCCTCGTGCCGGTTATCTGCTGGCCGGTCGTTTGGCTGCCATTTTTTTAATAATAATACTGATCTTTTTTATGCCTGTTTACCCAGGCTCAGAAAATTCCCCTTCGTAGTAAAAGAAGAAGCAGAATGGTTTGACAGATTGCCCGGGCGGATGAGAGCCAACTTAAACGTAATTAACCCATCACCTCCACTGCTTAAGAAGTTGCATTGCTTACGATTAATATCTATCTAACGGACAATATCCTATTAATACTTGTGGTTGCCTGTTATTTTAAAATGAAGTAATTGAAATGAAAATTCCAGGATCATTACTTTCCAAATCGTTTTACTACCCTTTTAAACAGCAATCCTACCAAGAGACCCGGAACCGGCTACATCAAATTGGACACCGGAACCTGATTATACTCTTTTCTCTGTTACTGTTTTTTCCGAAGCTTGCCGATGCCCAATGCAAAGGGTGTGACCTATCCAGAGATGAGGCCATCGCCTACAATCAAACAGTAGAGATGATTGACATGGTGGAGATCCCGATGCGAGACGGCACGGTCCTCAACGGTCGGGTATATTTTCCCGAGCAGCCCAAAAAAGATTTGCCGACGATACTATTCCGATCTCCCTATTTCCTTCCCCAAAGCGATTTTAGATGGTTTGCGGAAGAAGTGGCAGCTTTTCTGCTCAACGGGTATGTCGTTGTGTTTAACAGTGAACGAGGCCGCTACTGGTCTGAGGGTGATTATACCTTTTTGGCAGGGGCCAAAAACGACGGCTACGATGTGATAGACTGGATCGTCAACCGCCCATGGTCGAACGGCAAGGTCGGTACCTGGGGGTGTTCATCGTCAGCAGA
This sequence comes from uncultured Balneolaceae bacterium, assembly GCA_964457025.1. Lineage (GTDB taxonomy): Bacteria > Bacteroidota > Rhodothermia > Balneolales > Balneolaceae > CAYWDK01. Next base: position 4,833 of record CAYWDK010000008.1, read on the forward strand.
ACACCAGCTTGGTATGGCAACCACCAACCATCCGGGCCATGCGGCTATGATCCCAATCGCGGCCGGTGCCGGAATTGGTGAAGTAGGTGACTTCCATCCGCAAGGAATGTTTTACCGGGGAGGCGTAGTCCAAATGCCCTGGATCCCTTGGTACTATCTGTATGGCTTTAATGAGTTTCCCACTTTCAAAGGAAAACTAAGCCGGGAGGATCGCCTTCGCTTAAGCCGATTTTATGACCTTTGGGCCTCCAAGCCGGAGGTGGACTGGGCTAAGGCTCTTCGCCATCTACCGCTGATGGATCAGATCGAGGCATTGGGAGGTCTTAAAAGTGACTTTAGTCGTTTCGTTCGTCAATTGCCGAATGACCCGGCCTGGCATGAAGTGGATTTCGCCGGAGATAACGACACTTACGGGGTTCCCGCTCTTCATATCAACTCATGGTATGATATCTCCTTTGGCCCCAGTTCTATGGCGCTTTTTAAGCTTATGCAGCAACAAGCCTTTGACAGGGAGTCGGCCGACAATCAGTATATGCTCATTTCTGCAACCAATCATTGCGCCCAGGGCAGAGAAACTGAAGACTATTATTACGGGGACAGATACCTGGGTGATGCCCGGTACAATTATTATCAACTTTATATCGACTGGTTCGATTACTGGTTGAAAGGTGAGGAAAATGGTGTTACCGGTAGAGACAAGATTGAACTATATACTATGGGTAAAAACCAGTGGGAATCGTTCGATGAATGGCCCCCCTTTTTGGCAGAAGAACTTACCTACTACCTACACAGCGATCAGGGAGCAAACAGCCTGGCCGGTGACGGTCGGCTTTCGTTGCAACCCTCCAGCAATGCAGGTTACGATGAATTTACATATGATCCTGCCAATCCTGTCCCTTCGCTGGGAGATAATGATTGGGGGATGATACCTGAAATGAAAAGTGGTTCTTTTGACCAATCATCCATTGAAATGAGAAATGACGTATTGGTGTATTCTACCCCGGTGCTTGAGGAAGGTGTGCAAGTAACCGGTCCGGTAAAAGTGATAATCTACCTTTCCAGTGACGTCAGAGATACGGACCTGACCGCGAAACTTGTGGATGTCTATCCGGACGGCCGTGCGTTCAATGTTGCAGAGAGCATCCAGCGGGTGCGCTGGCGCGAAAGCTATGAAGAACCTCTTTTTATGGAAGAAGGAGAAGTATATAAAGTGGAGATTGGTCCTCTGCTTACCAGTAACCTATTTAAAGAGGGACACAAAATCCGGTTGGAAATTTCCAGCAGCAATTTTCCCCGGTTTGAACGGAATTTAAATACCGGAGGCAATAATTACAATGAAAGTAAATGGCAAATAGCCAATAATAAAATACATTTTGGTTCAACATCCTCCTCAAAAATTATTTTGTCGACTATCCCAGGCGAACGGTAATGAAAACCCAATTCATCACTCTTAACAGCGTTACCTTTTTACCTCTAAACCAGCCAGGACAGGCCATTACCTGCGCATTAACTCGGATCTGGTGGAATACCATTCTGTAGCACGACAAGAAAAGAATCCACAGGGCACCTTAGGTACAAGGTCGTTAGCTGGCCTAATAGAAATTTAAAGTTAAAAGTATTATGAGTATCTATTCTAAAGGAGTTATCTATTCGTTAATCATAACTATCTATTGCGGCTTTTTTATTGATTCTGCGGTCGCTCAAAACCTCTATTTTTCGGATAGTGGAGCGGGTAGCAGTCTATCTGATCCTGAGCTTAACAGACAATCCTATATTAGTAAAGCAACTGGCCAACAGCGGAAATACTTTGTTTATTTACCAAAGGGTTATTTTGATTTGCCACATCTAGATTGGCCTGTATTATTTTTTTTACATGGAAGCGGAGAACGGGGTGATGGAGACAAAGATCTTGACCGCGTCTTATCTTATGGTCCGCTTTATGAAGCCTGGATACAAAAACGTTCTCTTCCCTTTATAATCATCGCCCCCCAGCTCCCGGTTTTCGGGATGACTGAACAGATTGCCGGCTGGAAATACAAGTCTCCCCCAAAAAGACTGAAGCAAGGTACACCTCCCCGTTATCTTATCTGCCCCCTTCCAGGTGATAACGCAACTGCCATTGACTCCAGTGATTGTGAAATCCAACCTCATCGAAGAGCCTTTAATAAAGTGCAAGGCAAAGCTCTTCCCATTGCTAGAAAATCTGCCGATAAACATCTCCGTATCAAGCCCTTCAACATGGAATTTACCTATCCACCTGAAGAGTGGCCTCCCAATGGCTGGTACAGAGTGGAGGAAGATCTGATGAAGATTCTTGATCAAGTACATGATAATTTTAGAACGGACTCTAACCGTGTTTACTTAACAGGGGTCAGTTACGGTGGCTTTGGCACATTTGATCTGGCTGCTTCCCACCCTGATATCTGGGCCGCCATCGCTCCTATAGTAGGCACAGGTGACTTATCGGACGCATCCGTGTTAGCTAAAAACAATATCCCAATATGGATGTTTGGAAGTGGTGTAGATCCACTAGTCAAACCTCATTGGTTGTACAGAATGGCTCGCGAACTTGAGGAAGAGGGTCATCCCAATGTCCGATTTACAGTTCATGAAGATATGTCTCATGATGCCTGGCTTCGGGTATATGAAGGTTGGGACCTATATTATTGGCTCTTGGATAAACGATTGTCGGATCGGGAATAAAGTTAATAACCGAGCCCTAATACTGCATCGGCTAGCTAGCCCGCGCATTAAGGGACGCACCTCACCAAGCCTCTGCCGCCTTGCCTTTGATGGCGGTTATCCTATCTTATTTGTAACCGGCCGCAAACGGGGACGATCACATTATCGTGATTCCGGATAAAAGCGAAATCCGGATAATAAGTGGGGAAATGGGTATACAATATACTATATGGGTTATAAGCCATTTATCGGGAAGGCCCACCAAGAGTCCATCCACTTAAGACAATATCATATACATTAATTTATAATGATGCATGATTTGTAAACTGAATTAACTCTTTCCAATGACTTATACTTATATCAGAAAAAATTTTTATGTGCTTCTTGTAGGCTTTTTCCCGCTCTTTTTTTTACTTCACTGGAATGGGTTTTTATCAGTTACGTATTACTGGGCTTTAGAAGCTGTAAATGGGACAAGATCGTTTCTGCCCCAAATTTCATTTTCATTTATTTCTGCGCTCATAATATTTGCGGGTATTGCATTAATATTTGAGCTTGTAATTAGAGTATTAGATTTAATCAAAGCAGAATAGCGGTATAACCAGCGCTTCAAGTGGACACGGCTCGAGCCCATAAATTTATATACCAGACTCGTCGCTTAAATGTGTGGCCATAGACAGAAGCTAAATGATCGCAGCTAATCATCTCTTCAACCAGCTCGAGCGTGTACTATCCGGAATGGGCCAGTAGTGGCAACGGTAGTTAATACCAACCGCTCGCGAGGCCGTCGAAAAAACCACTTCTGTACCAGTCTAAAAGCCCCATTCTGGTTTTTTAGATTTACTTTCACTAATGTGTTTAATAATAAACACGTGCGGGCATATATAAGGTTTATCCGGTCGGCACAGGACATACAGTCTTAGGAGCAGATACCAAATATCAATAAATAGGGATTGAGGAGATCTATGACCATTTCATCTTTAGTTAATCGACTATTAAAATTTACAACGGCGCTGATTTTTACACTATCCGGCATGATACTGCTGACCGCATGCGGTGAGGCCGAATCAGAGAAGGGAAAAGAGGGAGTGGTAGAGGTAACGGCCATGCACGATGCGGAGCAGAACCGGCACCTCTTTGAAATGAGCACCCATGAAATCCCATCGGGATGGACAACTTTTGAATTTAATAATGCTTCAGGTTATGACCATTTCTTTTTAATCTGGAAAGTGCCGCAGGAAGGAATTGAAGCGGCCGGAGACTCGCTGATCGACCATTGGCACCGGACCATCACCCAACCGTTTCAACAGGAATTTAACCCATACATCAACGGCGATATCGATTTCGCTCAGTTCACGCAAAATCTAGTGGGAAAAATTTCGGAAACCGCTCCCTGGTTTTTAGATCCCGGGGCTCAAACCATGGGCGGGCCCGGTTTTACGGCAGCCGGAACCACCTCGGCAACCACTGTCAACCTGGGGCCGGGAGAATATGTGGTAGAGTGTTATGTAAAAAATGAAGAAGAAGTATTTCATTCTTCTATCGGAATGCTTGAACACATGAGCGTTTCCGAGGATAGCTCAGGCGTTGAAGAACCGGAGCCCACCACCCGGCTCACCATTTCTTCGGGCGAGGGTATACAGTTTGATCCCGAATTAAAGCAAGGAAAACACATCTTTGAAATATATTTCGAGGATCAGACGACCTACGCCAACCTGCAGGGACATAATGTGCAGTTGGTAAGACTAAGTGATAAAGACGACGAGGAGTTGTTAGGAAGCCTCTCGGACTGGATGGATTGGCGGCAGGCCGGAAGTCTTGTAAACCGGGCACCGGAAGGGGCTGAATTCATGGGAGGGAGTATGGAAATGACCGGTGGTAAAAAAGCCTATTACCATGTAGACCTGAAACCGGGTGATTATACCTGGATCTCAGAAGTTCCCGATGCGGCGGATCACAATATGCTGAAACCCTTCACGATCACCGGGAATGAAGCGGCCGATAATTAACACGGCAGGCACGCATTATTTTTGACGGTCAAAAGCGGGATATGCGACATGGCAGAGGAAAAGCCATCATTAAGATGCCTTTTCCGTCCAACAGGAAGAAAAGATGCGTTCTGTAGAAGTCCTTCCCTATGATCCCCAATGGCCCCGCCTCTTCCGGGAGGCGGAAGCCCCGCTGCGTGAGGCCTTGGGGAAAACCTCTTCGCCCTCCACCACATCGGGAGCACGGCCATCCCCGGCATGCCGGCCAAGCCGGTGATCGATATCCTGGCGGTAGTTAAAGAGATCGAAGACATGGATGAAGCGTCCCCCGCCCTGGGGATAATAGGCTACGCGGCGCGGGGAGAAAACGGCATTCCCGGCCGCCGCTATTTTACCCGGGAAGAAAGCGGCCGGCGGACCCACCACCTGCATGCCTTCGGGGACGGCCACCCGGCGGTGGTCAGACACCTGGCTTTCCGGGACTACCTTATCGCCCATCCCGGCGAGGCAAAACAGTATGGCGAGCTGAAGAAGCACCTGGCCGCGCGCTACCGGAATGAGCGCAAGCGATATGCCGAAGGAAAGGAGAAGCTGATTGCGGAGCTGGAGGAGAAGGCGATGGAATGGAGGAAACAAAGGGACTGAGCCAACCACTCCTTGCCCTCATCTCTTTTATTGGTTAATATTTGATTTTGATGAGGTTATATACAAAAATGACTTCCGGAAATACGACATGGGGAGGAATGTAATGAGAAGAATGGGAGAAAGACAAAGAGGAGAATTTGCTGTGTGTGGCTGTCTTGTAGCTGTTACACTGATTTTTATCGGTTCGTGTCGCGGACCGGAACAGGTGGAATCGGTTTCGCCGGAGCTTGATGGTGCCTGGCAACGAACCTCCTCAGAGACGATCGGCCCGGATGGAAATCGCTATCCGGGGAGTACCCATGAGAGTTTTTTGTTAATCTCGGATGGCTACTACAGCATGAACTGGGCGTTCGGCCCTGAGGCGTCGGACTACTACTCCCAGCGGTTTCGTCCGACGGACGAAGAAAAGCTCGCCAGATATGAAGTTTTGCTTGTCAATGCCGGGCGTTTTGAAAGGGATGAGAACGTACTTACAATCCATCCGACCTTTGCCCTGGTACCGGAGTTTATTGGTGGCTTAGGCGAGTTCGAATATTCCCTGGACGCGGATACGCTGGAACTGGTGTGGCGGCGCATTGTTTCCGCAGACGGTGTACCGGATCCGAATACGGACGCCGGGGTCCGCTACGTATCCCGATGGGAGCGCCTCCCGGGGGAAGTCGGCCCACAACAATAATCACAATCACATAAGCGCAAAGACCGGATAACGTATGAAGCTGTCACCGGAAGAGAGCGAAGAACTTATCAACACCCTGAAAACCCGCTTCGAGGAAAACGAAAACCGCCACGGAGGGATCGAATGGGATAAAGTACAGTCAAAACTGGAAGCCGATACCGAAAAACTCTGGTCGCTCCACCAAATGGAAGAGACAGGCGGAGAGCCGGATGTGGTGGGTTACGATAAAGAGATGGACGAATATATTTTTTATGACTGCGTGAAGGAGAGCCCCAAGGGCCGGCGGAGTCTCTGCTACGATCGCGAGGCGCTTGAATCCCGCAAAAAGCACAAGCCGGAGAGCAGCGCCATGGATGTGGCCGCCGGGATGGGCGTCGAACTACTGACGGAAGAAGAGTATCGGGAGCTGCAGGAGCTTGGCGAGTTCGATACCAAAACCTCCAGCTGGCTGAAGACGCCTGAAAGCGTCCGCGAGCTGGGCGGCGCCATCTTCGGGGATTACCGTTTCGGGCGGGTCTTTATCTATCACAACGGCGCGGAATCATACTATGCGGCACGGGGCTTTCGGGCCAAGCTGAGGGTGTAAATAAAAGTGGCAAAGTACCCCCTAAAGTAGCCGGTACGCCGGAACACCGGAATACATTTAGAGATTTAGCCGAAACAGGCAGGGGCTGTTTCCCGTAGTCACTTTCTGAACCTCAACCAACCCATTCCGGCTATATGGCATTACCCTCGTCTTTTCTCAAAGCAAATCTATTACTCTTAGTAATCACGGTTGGCGTGGCATCGCCGGCCACAGCCCAGGTGGAGGAGTCGTCCGAGCTGTACCACACCCTGGCTCAAAAGGACAGCCTTATTTTCGATGAGGGATTCAACCGTTGTAATTATGGAGCGCTGGAAGAAGTGATCGCAAACGACCTTGAGTTCTATCACGACACTGGCGGGATACAGGATCGCGAAGCCTTTTTCAAGGCCACCCGGGAGAATATCTGCTCCAGTCCCGACAGAAAGCCGATCCGGGAACTGGTGCCGGGCAGCCTGACGGTCTTTCCGCTCAGGAAGAAGGGGGAGTTGTACGGTGCCATCCAAAAGGGAGAGCACCGCTTCTATATCAAAGAGCCCGGCAAGGAGATGTACCTGACCTCAATCGCAAAGTTTACCCACTTGTGGCTGTTAAGGGAAGGAAAATGGAAATTAACAAGGGTGCTTAGCTATGACCACCGGTCTCCGGAACAGAAGGGGGATTAATAAGTCCGCCAAATGAGAATACGATGGCTAATTTAAGGCCGTTACCCTACCGCAAGGCCGTTGGATTTTATATGTTAAAGCATGAGCAGTCCGAAAAACATATCTGCATTGCCCCTGTCCGGCAAACTCGGTAGCGGAGAAAAAAGGATGGTCTTTTGGTTCTGCGCCTTCTGGGTGACAGTAGCCCTTCTGGAGCTGAGCCAGGATTATGTAAGTGCCCTGCTCAATGAAAATGCATTCAGCCTGGGCGAATCGCTGGCCTATAAAGGCTTCTGGCTGTTGTTTATACCTTCCACCCTACTGCTGGATGCAGGCCTGCGCCGGATCGCCCGGCGTCTGACGGCTGCGAAATATGTTGTAAGCATCACCTTTCTTGCGGCATTCCTGGCTTTTGTCCACCTGCTGGTTTTTTCCCTCTTTCTCTTCGGCGTTTCCGTACTTATTCATTCCGACCCCTGGACCATTCCCTTCCTGATCGCTGAAAAGCTGTCGACGCGCCTCTACCTGGCTCTTTCTGTTTATGGGGTCCTCACGGCGGGACTCTATCTCTATTACCGACGGAAGGGCACGCAGGCCGACCGAAAAAAAGAACAGCCCAAGACCATTACCGTAAAAAACGGGAAGCGATCCGTTATCGTTGATACAGAAAAGATCCTGTGGATCGGTTCCGACGGCCCCTACCTGGATATCCATACGGCGGAAAAGACACATGTGGTGCTGGACAGCCTGAAGCAGATCATCACGACCCTTCCCGGCAACTTCAGGCGCATTCACCGCTCCACCATCGTCAACATCGACGCCATTAAAGAGCTGAAATCCCGCGGGAATGGCGACTACGATGTGATCCTGGACGGCGGTGAAGAGCTGCGGCTCAGCCGGAACTACCTCTCCAGCCTGAAAGGCGAGCTGCTGTAGCACTCAGCTTATGGGTCGCATTACTCAGCTTGTGTAATTCCACTTCTTCGGGCACCATGCCCTGACTATGTTGATGGCAGAACCCCTTTTCACCAAATGAAACCACCTGCCATGAAGATCACCCAATTAGTACTTAGTGTTAGTTTAATGTTGATAACGGCGGCCGCTTTCGCACCACCAGTCCAGGGCCAGCAGCTGACCGAAGCCGACGGACGCCTGGTCGGCGGCCCCTGTGAAGGATGTGAGGCCGTATTCGAATACGGAGATCGGGAACTGACGCCCGTAGACACACTGCCAGACTTCAATGATCCGGGTCCCAAGCTTAAGGTAACCGGCACAATTTATATGCCGGACGGAGAGACTCCCGCCCAGGGTGTCATTCTATATATTTGGCACACCAATCAGGAAGGCGTCTATCCCAGGCGCGGGGATGAAACAGGCTGGGCCCGCCGGCACGGATACATACGCGGCTGGGCAAAGACCGGCAAGGACGGGACATACACCTTTTATACGCTTAAGCCCGGTACCTATCCCAGCCGGTCGGAGGCGGCCCACATCCACCCCGTTATCCTGGAGCCGAACGGGAAGTACTACTATTTGAATAGCTATTTCTTTGATGACGATCCACTCCTGGGCAAAGAACAACGAAGAGCAACAGCGGAAAGGGCGCGTGGGGGAAGTCCGGGCGTGGTAACGCTTAAGCGGGAAGGCGACCTGCTGGTTGCCGAACGCGATTTCACCCTGGGCCGAAACATTCCGGGCTATGAATAGGACACTTTGCCTGGTATTGGTTCTGCTGGCTACCACCGCCTGCCGGGGACAACACTACTCCGACGCTCCCCTCGCCCGGGCGGGAGCGCCCGAAGCGGCCGCTCATTCAACCGCAACGGGGACGGATACCGTCGCCATCGACCGGAAGGCCTCGGAGATCGCCTGGAAGGGCACCAAGATGTGGGGCCGCGGCATGCATACAGGGGTCGTGCCGGTGAAGCAGGGTTTTCTGCTCTTTCGCGACGGACGCCTTGCGGGAGGTGCTCTCGTCGTGGATATGACGGCCATTGGCATTACCGACATCCCGCCCGACCAGCCCGAGCCCATCCGGATATTGACCGGCCACCTGGAGGACGAGGTGTTCTTTGACGTCGCCAACTATCCCGAGGCGCAGTTCGTCTTAACCGGCGTGGAATACCTTACCGATAGTACCCTCGCTCTAAGCGGGAACCTCAGGGTCAAAGGGGTCGCCAATCACATTGCGGTGCCGGCTGCGGTTGACAGTGCCGGGCGGACATTCACGAGCCGTTTCCGGATCAATCGCTTCAAATGGAATATTGCTTACCGGGGCGGCTTCGGTGCCAGCTATTTTGCGGCGCGGAATTTCGTGGATAAGTATATCGAGTTGAGATTACGGATAATAGCAGGAAAAAGATCCGGCACGAAATAAAAATAATAAAGATATTGGCTGCCACAGAGAAACAGGCCGGACGGCTACAGCTAATAAAAAATATCGTGGCAAACGACGATTTTGAACAATCCCCAAAAGGGGAAGCGGGTACGGAAAAAGGAAATGAAAGCGGCAGGGGCAAATCAGGAGGAGGCAGTGGCTGCGGTTGCCTGGTGGCCATAGTGCTGGTCGTTGCGATCTCCTATTTCGGTTTTGACAAAAGCGACTTCTACCTGATGCCCGGAGAAGCCAACCTTTGGGCGGATGCGATGGAGCAGGTTTTCGACGAGCTGGACCGGGTCGTACCGGATAGCCTGCGGGTGTCAGGCAGCCCGGAAGTTGTCAATTATATGAACGAGCAGGAGTCGCTGCAGAACTTTATCTACATCTTGTGGCCCACGCTCACCCTGGAAAGCAAATCGTCTCCAGAGCGAAAGTATAAAATGAGGCTCTATGCCCGGGTGCACCATATGGATGCCGGGGAGTTCAGGATTGCTGAGATGTTTGTGGATACACTGTATCGCGATACTGCCCGGCTTCCCACCGCAGAGTAAAGCGGACTGAGGGACTTTCCCTTGCGGTTACGGTATTTACTATTAAGTTGAAGTGGCACTCTTTAAAACAAAAAGCCTTAGCCAGCAGCATGCCGGAAGCAATTAAGCATATCAACAGCCAGCGAGCCCGATGGATACGGGCAATGAACAAAGGCTCCGAGGAGGGCTTTGTGGCGGTGGTTACCGAAGACGCCGTCTGGTTCCCGCCCCGAAGTGAGGCCATACAGGGAAAGGAAAACATCCGAAACTGGCTGAAAAAACCTTTTGCCGAGCTGGATTATGATTACTCCGTTTCGGATGTGCGCATCAGAACTGCCGGAGGGTGGGCTATAGAAACGGCTGATTTTGTCAGCCGGGTATCGACAAAATCGGGTGAGAAGGTACCTCCTCACAAGGGAAGCTATACGCTGATCTGGAAAAAGATGAATACCGGCGAATGGCTGATCGAGCGGTATATTGATCACTCCGCAAACTTCGAAAGCGTGGATCCGTAAAGAACCTATCACAACAACCAAACGGAGGAGATTATGCAACACCAGAACTGGAAATGTCCCAAATGCGGGAACCGCGACTTTGAAACCGACCGCTTCCAGGCCACAGGCGGCGGCTTCACCAAATTCTTCAACATCCAGAACAAGAAATACACCACCGTCTCCTGTACGCGCTGCCGATTTACCGAGATCTATAAAGCGGACACCTCCATGCTGGAGAACGTGCTGGATTTCATAGGGAACTAGTCTGAAAGCGCATGAATCGTCCAGGATGATGTTATTATGCAAATTCACAAGTTCAAAAACGTAGGCGAGTTTTTAGACTTCTTGCCTGAAGACGAGCGAACGATTGTCGATTCCCTGCGGCCCCTTATAATGGAAGTTGTTCCTGACGGTAAAGAGAAGCTGGCCTATAACGTTCCCTTCTACTATCGGTACGGGCGTATCTGCTTCATCTGGCCGGCTTCAGTGCCTTGGGGTGGAGTGGATCGGGGCGTGGCCATCGGTTTTTGCCGGGGCGATCTGCTGAATGACGATATGTGCTATCTGGAAAGGGGCAACCGGAGAGAGGTGTATACCAAAACCTTTGGGTGTGTTGATGAAATTGATCCCGGCTTGCTGCGGTCCTATCTCTTTGAAGCGCGGGAAGTCGATGAGCAATTGAGCCGTACAAACAGGGGGCGAAACAAAGAATAAGGAGTCAGGCAGGGTCCGTTATAGGACCAAGTATAAAAAATCAACCCAAATCCCCCCCTGCCTGTTTCGGCCGATGGAAAAAGCCTCATGAAGCAGTTTCTTCATCGGCCACGTCTTCGAGTAGCAGATTGCGGATGCTGAAGACGTACATGCGGCACGACTGTGTAAAAAGCCGGTTAGCCATCAGCAGGGAAGTAGCCTCCACATCTTTCAACTCTTTGTTACGGATGGCCCTTGAACTGCTGTTGATGCAGAGGGCGTCGGCTTCTTCCACCATCCGGTAGGCTTCATCAAGAACATTCTCCGCGGTATCGGGATCCATTCCCGGGGTCGCGACGAGCGGATCCAGCTTTTTGAAGAGTTCAACCAACCTCTTCCCGAATCGCCTGAACTGGGAATAAAGAAAAGCACTGTCAGACAATTCAAGGTCTTCGATGTCACCGCGAATGTCTTTCAGGTTTTTGGTAGCGTTCATAATGCTTCGGCTGGAACGCAGGAAGAGGTCCAGTTTTTTGGAGTCTTCGCCCTCCAGCTGCCTGGAGTCGATGCGCGAATAGTAGTCGAAGATCTCTCCGTGCAACTCCTTGTTTCGGCGGTATACTGTTTCGAGGGTACCGGTTATGTTAATCCGGTAGGCGTCTTCGGGACTTCCTTTCAAGATGCCATCCGGCGGCAAATCATAGAGCCGCTCGATATAGTTGCGGGATTCTACATATTGGTGCAGAACTTCTTTGCGGAAAGCCTCCATGGCCGCATCGGCGATCTCCGGAGAGGTATTTTGTATGTAGTGCGTGAAAATGAGGTCTGCTTCCGGGAAAAGGGTGCTGAGAAGAGCGGTAAGCCGGGAAAGAAAAGGGATAAAGAGTATAATGCCGAGCAGGTTGAAGAGCGTATGAAAAAGAGCAATGCCCAGAATGGGGTTCTCCCGCCACCCGAGTCCGCTCTGGATGATCCAGATCAGGACCGGCAGCAGCAGAAAGGCTGCCAGGCCGGTCACCAGGTTGAAAGTGACGTGGCTCCAGGCGACCCGCTTCTTGATGGGGATGCCCCCGATGGAACCGAGCAGTACGGTCACCGTAGTTCCGATATTGGCGCCGATCACCATGGCAGCTCCCGCATCGAAACCAATCAGTCCGGCACTGATGGCGGTAAGTACGATGGCAATGGTCGCCGAGCTCGATTGCATAACTGCCGTGAGGGCGATGCCTGCGAATGCAAACACCCACAGGCCGAAGCCGGCCAGCATGCCCACATCGATAATAGCGGTGATGTTTTCCACGCCGCTTTTCATATAATCGAGCCCGTGAAACAGCAGGCCGAAGCCAATCAGCAGCCGGCTGGCGCTGAGCCAGCGCGGGGAGCCGGAGAAGACTATGAGTCCGACACCTCCGAGTGCGATCAGCGGGAGGGCGAAACTCTCAATGCTGATCTTAAAACCGAAGACGGCAACAATCCAGGCCGTGAGCGTGGTGCCGATATTGGAACCGATAATGACGCCGACCGCGCTTGTCAGGCTTATGACACCCGCACCGACAAAAGCCAGTACCATCAAGGTTACGGCAGAACTGCTTTGCAGGATGGCCGTGCTGACGGTGCCGGTGAGGATTGAGCTCAGGCGTCCGCCGGTGTAGCGGCGGATCATTTTCTTGAAGGCCCGGCCGGCCAGTTCTTTTACCGACTCTTCCATCAGGTAGATGCCGAAGAGGAACAGCCCCAGCCCGGCAAGCAGCATCCATATATCGAATGTATCGCCTGTCACATTAAGCCTCTTGTCTAATCACCATTAAGGGGAAAGCCAAAACCAATATAGATGAAATCACAAAAGCGAAACAAACCTTATGGTATTTCGGAAAAGGGTTTTCGGCAAAAGCCGATAAGAAGTATAATGTAACTTTGAGAAGCGCCAATATACCAATTAAACTATGAGGAGGTTGGCCATGGCCGCACAGGAACATGAAAAGATCGACTATGTGGAGTTTCCCACTGCGGATATTCCCGCCACACAGAAGTTTTTTGAATCCGTTTTCGGATGGAATTTCACCGACTACGGCCCCGAGTACACCGCATTCGATAACCAGGGCGTGGAGGGTGGTTTCTACAAATCCGACAAAAAGTCGCTGACCGAAGAGGGCGCAGCGCTGGTTATATTCTATAGCAAAGAACTGGAAGCGACACTGTCCAAGGTAGAGGATGCCGGCGGCACCGTCATCAAGCCGATATTCTCTTTTCCCGGCGGGCGACGTTTCCATTTTACCGAACCCGGCGGCGGCAGTGAATTTGCCGTATGGTCGGACCGGGGGCAGGAAGAGTAGCAAACGAACCGACCTGAAATAAGAAGGGAATCCGTATGGACGAGCAGGAGAGAAAAGAACTGAGTGCGAAGCGGAAAAAAGAGCTTGCGGAAAAAGAGCTCCGAAAAGACCTTCACCGCGATATGCGGATGGAGGCCATTAAAAACCGGCAACAGGAAATACGTGAAGAGAACGAGAGCAAGTTTGTAAACAAAGCCATCATTTTCCTGGGCACGCTGATTCCGCTCTATATTCTTCTTTTTGGCGTAAAGCTCGTCTTTTCGGCCACTTTTGGCACGGCGGCCAACCTGATGGGGGTTTCGACGGCCTGGATCGGCCCCATGCTGCATATCGTCATATGGGCCCTCTCCATCCTTAGCATCATCCGCGACCGGTCCATATTGGATGAGATTTTTGATTATATGGCCTGAAACTGGATTCAACTGTCTGCCGGGGCTATATTGGTTTTACTTCACATCCAGGGAAACCACCTTTTATGAAAACGAAAGTCTCCTTTAACTTCTTTCCGGTTTCAGCTCTGCTTTTGTTATTTGGGCTGCAATTTCCGGCTACCGTTCAACAGGCCGGCGAGCCGCTTTCCGGCTGGACGCCCGGCACGCTCGATATTCATGAGATCAGTACCGGCTGCGGCAGCTCTACCTTTATAGTACTTCCCGACGGTAGGACCATGCTCTACGACGCCGGGGAGCTTACCGAAACGAACCAGGCCTGGCCATAGCGGGCTACGGCATGAAGCGGGCATTCGGGAAGCTGTAGCCGGCCATCGGTTTGATGCTTCATCCAGATCCGGTACATTATCGCAGTTATGGATTACCAGAAGATTATTGAAGAAATTGCCATGGAAGTGCGGGAAGGTCCCGCCGAGGGCCGTGTCGCGGACTATATCCCCGAGCTGGCCGGCATGGACCCGGACAAGTTCGGGGTGCACCTGGCAACCCTTGAGGGAGAGCATTTCCATACCGGCGACAGCGAGGAGCCCTTCTCTATTCAAAGTGTCTCCAAGGTACTATCACTGACCCTTGCGTTGGTCCACGAAGGCGAGGCGCTCTGGCGGCGTGTGGGCGTGGAGCCTTCGGGCAACCCATTTAATTCACTGGTACAGCTGGAATATGAAGAGGGTATCCCGCGAAACCCGCTTATCAATTCCGGCGCGTTGGTGGTGGCGGATATCCTGATCACGCACCTGGAGAATCCAGAAGAAGAATTTATCGACTTTGTGCGGAAGATATCCGGCAATCCGGATATCGGCTACAACCCCCAGGTAGCGGAGTCGGAGAAAAGGCACGGCCATCGGAATGCCGCCCTGGTCAACCTGATGAAATCATTCGGCAACATCCACAACGACATCGACCGGGTGCTGCACTTCTACTTTTACCAGTGCTCCATCGAGATGAGCTGCCGCGAGCTGGCCGAAACCTTCTTGCTATACGCCAACCACGGTAAGGTGCCTTCGACCGGCGAGGAGGTGCTTACGGTGAGCAAGACCAAGCGCATCAACGCCATCATGCAGACCTGCGGATTTTATGACGAGTCGGGCGACTTTACCTTCAAGGTGGGCCTGCCCGGCAAGAGCGGTGTGGGCGGGGGCATCGCGGCTGTCAACCCCGAAGAGTACAGCGTGGCGGTCTGGAGCCCGAGGCTCAATGAAAAGGGCAATTCCGTTAAGGGGATGAAGTTTCTGGAACTGCTTACCACCAGAACCCGCTCTTCCATTTTTTAAAAAAGCACAGGCTAACTACATTTCTGTTGCGGGGAATCTCTCTTTCTGCATATTATGAATTTCCCCGGTTTAAGGGGAGTAAAAGATAACAGAGATGAAACCGACAGAGAAAGAGATAGCCGAAGATCAGTGGACTGCGTGGCTGGACAAGCTGGCCGAAAGGGAGTACCTGGTTGTGGACGATTTTATAAGTGAGGAGCTGTTTGAGACTATTCTGTCCTATTTCGACCGGCTGCAGCAGGAGGAAGAGTTTTCGAAAGCAGGCATCGGCGCGAGGCAGGAGCGGCAGGTGCAGGGCGCCATCCGCGGCGACCGCATCTATTGGCTGAATCGGGATAAGGACGAGGAGTTGGCCCCATTCTTCAAGCTGGCCGACGAGCTGGTGGACCGCCTCAAGCGATACTTCTTTATGAGCATATCCGATTATGAGTTTCATTTGGCCCACTACCCTCCGGGTGCCCATTACGAACGGCATATCGATCGCTTCAAGGGGAGCAGCAACCGGCTGTTTTCAGTCTTGGTCTACCTCAACGAGAGATGGAAGCCCGAAGACGGCGGGGAACTGGTCATCTACCGGGAAGGCGGCGAAAAGAATGTTACCATTGCGCCGCTTGCACGCAGACTGGTGCTGTTTCGCAGCGAAACCGTTGAACACGAGGTGCTGAAGACGCAGGCCGGACGGAAAAGCCTGACCGGCTGGCTGCTCAATAAGCCCGCCTCCGTTGGCCACATCATAAGATGAAGAATGTCACTAAAGTACTAATTTTTTTGATGCATCAGACCTTTTTAAAGACGACGATGCCGTTGTGGCCGCCGAAGCCGAAAGTGTTGCTCATCGCAACATTTACTTCTTTCTCGAGGGCGTCTTTCAATACGATCTTTAGCGTGTCGGGAATGTCTTCGTCGATATTTTCGGTGTTGATGGTAGGTGGAACCACCCCGCGATTGATCGCCTTGATACTGGCGATGGCTTCGATGGCTCCGGCAGCGCCCAGCAGGTGGCCGGTCATCGACTTGGTGGCGCTGATGTAAAGGTTCTCCGGCTCCTCGCCGAACACATCGACTATCGCATTGGTCTCGCTGGTATCTCCGACCGGAGTGGAAGTGGCGTGGGTGTTGAGGTAGTCCACATCTTCAGGGTTCAGCCCGCTGTCGTCGAGCGCCTGTTTCATTGCCATGGAAGCCCCCTTTCCCTCGGGATGGGTGGCCGTCATATGGTAGGCGTCGGCGGTCATGGCCGCGCCGCATACCTCGGCATAGATATTGGCGCCCCGTGCCTTGGCGTGTTCATACTCTTCGAGAACCAGCGTGGCGGCGCCCTCTCCCATCACGAAGCCGTCGCGCTCCTTGTCGAAGGGACGGGAAGCATGTTCGGGGTCGTCGTTTCGCGTTGACATCGCCCTCATGGAGGAGAACCCTCCGAAAGAAGCTTCGGTAAGCGGCGATTCCGATCCGCCGGTAATCATCACCTTGGCCTTGCCCCATCGGATATAGTTCATGGCGTCCATGATAGCGGTGTTGGAGGTGGCGCAGGCCGAAACGGTGGCGTAGTTGATGCCCATCAGTCCGTACTTCATAGAGATAAGCCCCGGTGCCATATTGATAATCAGCTTGGGTACGAAGAAGGGGTTGAAGCGTGGCTTGTAGTCGTTGTCGGCATAGTTCTTTACCTCTTCTTCGAAGGTAAGCATGCCGCCCTGCCCGCTGCCCCAGATCACGCCGGTATCAAAAGGGTCCATCGATTCAAAGTCGAGGCCGGAGTCCTTAACCGCCTGATCGGTGGCCACCAGCGCATACTGGCTGAAAGGATCGGTCCGCCGGATGGTATTGTGCTCCAGGTAGTCTTCCGGATTGTAATCTTTGAGCTCACAGGCAAAGTGTGTGCGGAAGGGAGAAGGGTCGAAATGGGTGATGCGTCCCGCTCCGCTCATTCCGTTCGAGAGATTGTCCCAAAAGTCGTCCACATTGTTGCCGAGCGGCGAAAGCGCGCCCAGGCCGGTAACTACAACTCGTTTCATTTGATTCATCTATAACAATTGATAATTGGAATTTGTGCAAGGCAATATCACGGACGTTGCGAGTGAAGCGGATATTACGGTTCCAAAGATAAGGCAATGGATTAAAGATGCCCAAAAAGAGTAGTGGCGGTTTCCGTTGGCTCCTCAGTGATAAAACCAATATCTTTTGCCTTCCGCATAGGTTACTCAAACCATAAAGAAGATGCCCAAGGTAAAACTCATTAAAATCGCACACGGCCGAAGCGGGGACAAAGGCGACGGCAGCAATGTCGGTATCATCGCCCGTCATCCCGACGTCTATCCCTTTCTGAAGGAGAACCTCACGGCCGAAGCGGTCAAGGAGCATATGAAGCATATTTGCAAGGGTGAGGTGGAGCGCTATGAACTTCCCAACATCGGCGCGCTCAACTTTGTGCTGCACCAGAGCCTCGGCGGAGGCGGCACGGTTTCGCTCAAGCTCGACGCCCAGGGCAAGACACACGCCTCCCTGCTGTTGAAGATGGATATCGAGGTCCCGCAGGAGCTGCTGGACAAGCTGCCCGCTCGCTAGAAGTCCCCTACAAAGACATTGGTTTGGCCGCGGCTCGGTTCGTAGCCGATGCCGATACCTATATCCAGCGTCATGTTGGAGATGCGGAAACGGCTGCGCAATCCCGCCCCGAAAACGAAGCGTGATGCCTCACTCCAATCCGGAGCAGAGGGATCGGTAACAGTATTGGCAAAAGCCGCTATGTAAAGATTGCTCAGGTAGAGCGGCACCGTGAAGCCTCCATCGTCGGCGAACCAGAGCGGGATGGTGTAGCGGGCATTGAAACTGAGCAGGTTGTCGCGATCGTTAAATACCGGTTCTGAGAAGCCGTTTGATACTATCGACTGATTGTCGAAGACAGGATTGGTTTGCGTGATGGCCTGGATGCCCAGCCGCAGCGACTGGTTCCACCGCTCAAGCGGAGCCAGGTAGGTGTAGATGGCACCGACCAGTCCGGTAGGTTCCCGGAACGCCAGACCGTTTTCCGTTTCACCAAACCTCAGGATGGAGGATTCGCTTGGGAAGTAGTGCTCGATTTCGCTGAAAAGGGTTATCCCGGCCACGGGCTGCATCGCCCGGAAGTTTTGCCTGAGTTTGTAGTGGTAGAGGGCCGAGATGTTACCGATAGAGAAATTGGCGAAACCGGTTGCAAGGTCGCTGTCGTCGAGAGGCGTAAAGCCGATTTGCGAACGCCGGAATTCGGGAGTGACTGTCAGCGAAGAGAAATAGACGTTTCGCTCGAATACCGTTTTTATAGGTATCGAAAGGGCGAACCCCCGCTCCTCCCGAAGAAAAGGAATGGCCGGAAAATCGCTTGATTCGAAGGTGCGGTAGCCCGGCTCCCGGAATAGCCTGAGCCTGAAGCCCGGGTAGAAGCTCTTGTTGGTGTAGCTGAGGTCGAACCAAATGCGGTCTTCCACCGAGCTTAGCTCCAGGGAGTAGGACTGGTTCTGCAGCAGGTTGTTGCTGTGGAAGATGGCGCCCTTCTTATAGACGTTGCGGTTGGAGACCTCTTCAATCACCGGATAAAAGGCCCGCGGTTTCAGCCAGTTGATTCCGCTGGAGTAGGATGAGCTGGTCCAGTTGCTGTCGTCCACACTCTCTTCTCCCAGCTCCGGCCGGTTCATATGGGCCGTTTTTTGTGGGGATGGTGTCCATTCGGAGGATGGAACGGGTGCGCCGTAAAAATCTTCTTGTCTCATTACCGCCGGCACCAGCAGGTTTTTGTCCTGGTATACAAAAGCGATACGGTTGCCACCCGGGCTGTAAGAGGCTTCAAAAGCATTGTAGGGGGAATCGGTCAGCTGACGGACGGTTCCCGCATCCCGGTTGTATTCGTAGATATTCAGTGTCCCCTCCCGGTCGCTGCTGAACAGCAGACTGCTGCCGTCAGGATGCCAGGCGGGGTCGAAAACAGAGGCGCCGCTGAAAGAGATAGCAGGCGCTCCTTCAAGGTCTTCCTGCACGGAATTCTCCGATACCAGCCACAAACCCTGTAGTCCGCGCCGGTTGGCTATGACGGCCCACTCATCGGGACGTGCCGGGTTTACGGCCACCTGTACGATTTTGTCGATTCCCAGCGTGGCGATTTCACGAAAAGGATTTTCGTCTTCCGGCGCATCCGGGAGGTATTCGACCAGGCGGCTGGAAGCGTGGTCGGTCTGCAGGGCGAGGAGGCGGTTGCCGGACATCTCGGGAGCAAAGGCCCTGCCCTGTGAGGTCAGTTGTTGCTTCTTCAGCGTACTCAGGTTCAGCCGTACCAGTTCCGACTTGAAGGTATTGTCGTAGATGGGGCTGGACTCGTTATAGGCATACAGCAGATAGCTCTTGTCGCCCGACAGGTAATAGATATAGTCTCGAACCGACTGGGTTGTTGCCAGCCGCTTTGTCTTTTGTGTATCGAGGTCGTAGCGGTAAAAGCCCGGCGGTGCGTTATAGAAAGAACCGTAAAAAATGAGGGTTGAATCATCCAGCCATTTTGGATGGTGGATGTCGGCTCCCTTGAAGGGAATATCAGGCTTCTGAATTTCATCGTCCCATTGGCTGCCGGCCATATCCGCAGAAGCCTCTTGCTGTTTTTCAAACTCATCGTACAGTGCGGCAGGCCACTCGCCGGTGGCGTGTTTGAGGGCGGCCCCGTATCCCAGGAAGGGAAAGTCGATGTAGAAATCGAGTGCCCGCCGGCTGGTGCTGTCGCCATAGGCTTCATGCAGCCAGGAAGTAAATTCGTATCCGCCGATGTATCGCCGTCCGAAAGGGCGTGTGTAGGATGAGATATGCACCATCTGCCCCATCGACCAACGGTCGGGACTGTCAAAAACGGCCTCGAACTGGTTGGTGAAATGAGGATAGTTGCCCCTTCCTCCATGGGGAGCAACCGATTCTGTTTCGTATTCGACGGCCAGCCCTTCGATGATGCCCGAGGGGATGGCGGCGTGGTACGAGCGGGCAAAGTCGGGCGAAAAGATACTGGTCAGCCCTCCCAGGCCAAGCCCGCCGGTGTTACTGAGCTGAAGGGCATGCACCAGTTCGTGAGGTGCCACCTGTTCCAGCCAGTTGCCCGAGCGCGGGTTTTGTGACTTGCCCCTGATGGGCGGGACCTCGATCTCCGAACGGAAGTGAAAAGGCGTGACAAAGCCGTTAGAGAGGTCGTTGTAGTTGTTAAGCACCACCGGAAAATTTTGGAGTCCGCCGCCCGTCAGCTGTTGGATAGAGGCATAACGGCTTTCGAGGATGCGGGCAGTACGCCAGGCCACGGAGTCCTCCCCGGCCGGGAAGACGATCTTGAAGTGTTCGGTATTCAGCTGTTGCCAGTCGAGGCCGCCTGGACGGTACTGGGTGAAATAGCTCTGGCCGAAGGCGGGAGACAAAAGCCCGGCCAGTAGGCAGAGAATAAGGCCGTAAATAGGGATCCGTTTCATCAGTTGCAGGCTGGATACAGATTTAAAGTAAACGACAATATGAAATAAAATTGTGAAGGAGCAAAAAAGTGGTGGCTAAATCAGGTAGTAATAAAAGGCCCAGAAGTGAGAGAAGGTACCGGCCATCACGAGCAGGTGCCAGATTTCATGGAAACCCACCCATTCGGGAATCGGGTTAGGTTTCTTTATCCCGTAAATGACAGCGCCTACGGTATAAGCCGCCCCGCCGATAGCGATCCATACCAGGAATGCCCGGGGGAGGGTGTCCCATAATACCGGAAAGATAATAACGGCCAGCCATCCCATACCCAGGTAAAACAGGGTCGAAAGCCAACGCGGGGCCGAAGTCCAGAGAAACTTTTTAACGATACCGATGGCGGCCAGGCCCCAGATGGTGATGAAAAGCCCCCATTTCCAGCTGCCCTCCAGAGCGAGCAGGCAGACCGGGGTATAGCTGCCGGCTATCAGCACGTAGATCATGCTGTGATCCAGTTTCTTGAGCAGTTCCAGGTGTTTTTCTTCCACTTTAAGCGAGTGGTAGAGCGAGCTGGAGGTATAGAGAAGCACCATGCTGAGCCCGAAAATGGAAAAGGCCACGATATGGCTGACGGTGCCTGAGGTGGCGGCATCATATACCATCAGTACCAGGCCGACCAGCGCCAGCAGGGCGCCTATGCCGTGGGTGATGCCGTTGACCGGCTCGCGGATATAGCGTTTCAGGAAAGACATATCAGTGAAATTTGGCAAAATACAGAGGCATAACGGCTATTCGATCAATAAAATTCTGTTTATCACGAAATTACTTGTCCCCGTACTGCAATGGCGGGATTTTTTCTTCCTTCTCACAGGACTCAATCAGGATTCTGAGTCGGCGCCGTCGGGTCTTCTCCTGTTTGGCGCTCATCACCCAGTGGACCGACTGCCGGGTATAGCCCGGTGCCAGCTCCTGGAAAAAAGACCATGCTTTGCTGTTAGACTTTATTTCCTCGCGGTACTCCTCTTTTAGTTTTGCCAGTCCCTGCTCGTAGGAAGCCTGCCCGGTTTTGTCGGGATCGCGCTTGCGAAAGGCCTTCAGTCCTGCCGGCTGCATTTTCCCCTCTTCTTTGAGCTCTTTGGCCATCCCGATATTCTTCATGCTCCAGTGGCTGCCCTCTCTGCGCGGGGTAAAACGGATCTTGTAGCTCTCTTCATCGATCGACTTACGCAGGCCGTCGATCCAGCCGAAGCAGAGCGCCTCCCGGACCGACTCTTCCCATCTCAGGGACGGCTTGCCGGTAGCGACTTTATAATAGCCTACCCACAAGACGTCCTCTTCGGAGTGATTTTCTTCCAGCCACTTCCGAAAAGCGGCAGGAGAGGGAAAAAAGACGGCAGTTTCTGACATAAAGCAGCCAATTGAAATTAATTTGCCCATCAATATACAACGATCCCCATGCTTTTTCTTTTTTTATGTATTTTGGACACTATCAAGAGGCAGGTTGTTGATTTAATGCCCTCACCATACTGTAATCCACACTGTTTCAGCAGATCTATTTGGTCCTGACACACAGAGAACCCAATGGAATTAAACTTCAATATGTATTCTGTGTCGCTGATGGCTGCCGGCTGTATTGCGGGTCTGACAGCAGCGGCCACCATCCTTAAGTCGGGACGTACGGTACGGACCTTTACGCTGATGATGGCCGGTATCACCATCTGGGCTCTGGCCTATGCTTTTGAGCTGGCCACAAGCAGTCTGGAAGACATGATTTTCTGGATCAATATCGAGTATGTAGGTATTGCGCTTATCCCGGCTTTTTGGCTGCTCTTTTGCCTGCAGTTTACGGCTTACGAATCGTGGCTGACCGGCGGAAGACTGGCGCTGATTTTTCTGCTGCCCGCTACCACACTGCTTATGGTGTGGACAAACGACTGGCATCACCTGCATTACAGCAGCACCTCTGTCGCGGTTGAGGGAGATCTCTTTCTGCTTAACATAGAGGCGGGAGTTTGGTACTATGTCCACACGGTCGTTTTTTATGCATACCTTTTGGCGGGGATCTTTTTCCTGGTTAAGAGGTATCGTACAGCTAACCGCATCATCAAGAAACAGCTTGCGACCATCCTTGCCGGGGTGGCGATACCGTGGATTGCCAATGTGCTCTACCTTTCCGGTTTTCGCCCTTTTGAGCACCTCGACATTACCCCTTATGCTTTTGTGATATCCGGGATCGTGATTTTATTGGGCCTCAGCCGTTTCAAGCTGTTTGAGATCCTGCCGATTGCCCGGGAAAAAATTATCGAAGAGATGAGTGAAGGGGTGCTCATTCTAGATGAGCGTTTTCAAATTCTGGACTCCAACCCGGCCATGAGGCAGATCTTCAGAGAAATCGATGCCGGGGTCACCGGCAAATCCCTCTTGTCTATTTACAATGGTGACGGCAAGAAATCCCTTCATAAGCTGTTACGGCAAAAGGGGATTTCGACGACTGAGCTCACTACGGAAATCGAAGGAGAGCAGCATTATTTTGAAGTCAACATCAAGCCCTTTCTCAACCGTGAGGGGACGAAGAAGGGCTATTTCCTAATTTTCAGGGATATTACGGAAAACAAGCAGACTGAGGCGGAGATCATCCGTTCGCGTGAGGAAGCCGAAGCTGCCAGCAAGGCGAAGTCGGACTTCCTCGCACATATGAGCCATGAAATACGCACTCCCCTGAACGGTATTATCGGTTTTGTTGATCTGCTGATGAAGACAGAGCTGAACCCCCGCCAGAACCAGTATTTGTCTACAGTGCAATCATCGGCCCGTTCTCTGCTGGGTATCGTAAATGATATTTTGGATTTATCAAAGATTGAAGCCGGCAAACTGGAGCTCGATACCGAGAAAACAGACCTGCTGGAGCTATGCACGCAGACCATGGATATGTTTGCCTGGCAGGCCCGCCGTCAAAAGCTTGAAATGAAGTGCCATCTTGATGCGGATGTGCCGAGGCACGTTATGGTTGACGGGGTCCGCCTGCGGCAGGTAATCGTGAACCTGGTTGGCAATGCCCTGAAGTTTACCGAGGAGGGAGAAGTTGAGCTCAGGGTGGAAGTGGCCGAACCGGCCGAAGGGAGCCGCGTCATGCTTCGCTTCCTCATTCGGGATACCGGAATAGGCATTGCGGAGAAGAATCAGAAGAGGATATTCGAGTCTTTTGCACAGGAGGATACCTCGTCCACCCGTAAGTTCAGCGGTACCGGGCTTGGCCTGGCTATCTCCAACCGGTTATTGGCGCTGATGGAGAGCCACCTTCAGCTGGAAAGCGAGCCGGGCAAAGGAAGTACCTTCTTTTTTGACCTGCCCGCCGAGGCTGTCGGCGATGAGGTTATCGGCAAGCAGAATGAAAGTTTATTGCGTGATTTTGAAGAAGGTGCCCCGGAGAAAGAAGCTGTAGAGGAAGAAACCGCTATATCAACGGACAGTTTCAAGGTGCTGGTGGCAGAGGATAACCCGGTAAACACCCTGCTGGTGCGGTCGGTCATCAAGCGCTCCTTTCCCGGCGCGGATATTATTGAGGCGGGCAACGGGAAAAAGGCGGTAGACTATTTTGAATCAGAGGAGCCCGACCTGGTGTTTATGGATATTCAGATGCCGGAAATGAACGGCTATGAAGCGACGGCCAAAATGCGTGAGTTTGAGGAGAAGCAAGAGAAAAAGACGCCGATTGTTGCGCTTACCGCCGGTACCATTAAGGGTGAAAAGGAAAAATGCCTGGCAGCCGGCATGGACGACTATCTTTCCAAGCCGGTCCTTCCCGAATCCATCGAAAAGACGATTCTCAAGTGGGTGAAGCTGACGCCCGCCGATAAAAAAGAGTAACCACTATTCCGAAAGGTGGTTTGCAAGGCGTGCCAGAGTCTGCTCCCCGCCCTCGACAGCGCCGAACTCCATAGCCCCCTTGCGGGCTTCTGCTGTCGGGAAGAGCATCTGCAGGGTAACCCTGCTTTTCGCACCCAGTTGTTCGAAAGTTATTGTCGCCTTGAAGTGGGGCAGATCCTCCTCGTCTTCGTTGCCAAAGTGATCATATTTCAGATATTCGGGCCGTTTGATGTCCGTATAGACGACCCGGTTCGGATAGTCGGTTCCGTCGGGGCCGTGCATCGTAAATATCCACTCCCCTCCCACTTCAAAGCGCATGCTGTCGGTGGTGGTCGAAAAGCCGTTCGGCCCCCACCAGCTGCCGATGTGGTCCGGCTCTGTAAAAGCCTCGAACACCAGCTCACGTGGCGCGTCGAATGTCTGTGATACTTCAATCAACCGATCTTTTTGTGAGGTTTCCATGACTTCCTTTCCATTGGTTTAATTGGTAGTTAAAAACTCATCCAGCCGATCCAGCGAGCTGTTCATTCCTTCTACTACACCCATTTCCATGATCGATTTGAGGGTTTCCTCCGAATCGAAGAGGGTCGTGCTTTGCAGGCGGGTCTGCCCGTTTTCTTCGATGAAACGGACCGTGATCAGCATGCCCGGCATCTCTTCGTTGATGTTACCTTCTTTATCAGAAAAGTGGTCCTTGTAGACCAGCTTTTCCGGCTTGTGGATTTCCTTATAGGTTGCGATGCCCCAGGATTCGTCTCCTTCGTTGGGCCCGCGCAGGCAGTAGTGCCAGCTTCCTCCCTCGCGAAAGTCCATGGTGCATTCGTGCATGGGCCATTCTTTCGGGCCCCACCAGTGCTTGAGGTGCTCGCAGCTCGAATAGGCGTCGAAGACAAGCTCCCTCGGAGCGTCGAAAGTACGAGACATGATGAGCTCCCGCCCTTTGGTTTCCACGGTCAATTTATTCTTGTTCATCGGTATTCTCCTTTGCTTGTAATTGTTGTAGATAATTGTCCAGTCGATCAAAACTTCCCTCAAAAAACCGGCGGTACTGTTCCATCCAGTTGTCGATATCCCTGAGCGGTTCGGGATGCAGCTTGCAGGGGCGGTATTGCGCATCCCGGCTGCGTTCTATCAGCTCCGCCTTCTCCAGCACCTTGAGGTGCTTGGAAATAGCCGGCATGGTCATGTCAAACGGTTCGGCCAAATCGGAGACGGTTTTCTCGCCCGTTGCCAGGCTGGCAAGGATGGCCCGGCGCGTCGGATCGGCCAAGGCCGAAAAGGTGGTACTGAGTCTGTCGTTTGCCATAATTTCTTTATTTAACCAGTTAGTTATTTAACTGATTGGTAAAATACATTACCCGCCTGTCTTTGTCAATAGGTCATGAAATTTTTATTCAGGGGTCAAAAAGGTATGCATCTGCTTCCAGGCGGACATTACCGGATATTTTCAACCCGTCCGTACAATTAAGGCAGAACTTCCAGCTCGTGCCCGTAGGTGTGGAGGATCCGTTCGATTTCTGGTTTGCTGATACCGGAATTGCGAGATTCGACCCGAAGTACCCGGTCGCAATCGTCCAGGTCAAAACTTGGGGTACTGCCGGGCAACCTCTCTCGTATTGCTTCGATGATGGCATCGGCCGTCGGCCTGTCTGCCACATCTGTTTTAAATACACTTATACGTCGCATGTATCCGATCGAGTCTTTAATGGTTTCAAGCCGCTTCATCATCCACCTCGAAAATGCCGAAGGTATTTCCCTCGCTATCCAGGAAGTACCCCTGCCAGCAGGTATTCGGAATGGGAAATTTAGGCATCGCCACCTGCCCGCCCTGCTCTTCAATGGTTTCGGCCGTCTCGTCAAAGTCGTCGACCTCGATCGAACACACGTAGGCGTTGGTGCCGCATTCGGGTGGAGGGGTATCGGCGGGACGCCTGAGCAGTCCGCCGCGGCTGCCGCCGGTATCAATCCTCTTATATTCGACCGGAGCGTCGGGGTTTTCGGTAAACTTCCAGCCGAAAACCGTTTTATAGAAGCCGGCTGCGCGTTTCAAATTGTCCGCTTGTATCTCAAAGTATATATGACTCATTGTACTGTTGGTTTGGCTTATCCTTGTGGCATCTTGCTCATATCCATATAGAGGATACTCCAGCGGTGGCCGTCCGGATCCACAAAGCCCGCGCCGTACATCCAGCCGTCCTTTTCGCCGGGCTCCCCGTAAACGGTACCGCCCGCTGCCTCGGCCTTTTTTGCCATTTCGTCCACTTCCTCAGGGCTTTCGGCATCAATTGAGAAAAGGACTTCGACGCCTTTATTGGTATCCGCAATAGTATGGCCGGAAAACTCTTTGAAGGCTGATTCGGGAAAGAGCATCAGTACCACATCGTCTTCTCCGACCAGCAGGCTGGCCATGTCGTCGCTTTCCGGGTGACGCGGATTCGGCCGGAATCCGAGCTTTTTGTAGAATTCGCGTGATTTTTTGATATCCTTTACGGGCAGGTTTATCCAGATCTTTTTGGTCATAACAGCTGTTACTTTGGGTTGAATTGGTTATATCGGTTAGTCGGCTGCACCTTCTGCCAGCCTTTTAAGTTTTTCCAGTGCTTTCGGCCACATCTCATCAAACATCTCCTTATAATCTTCTTCGATATCCATGTCGATGAGGAGCTCGGTGGTGCCGTCCTTCTCTTTAAACGTATAGTTTTCGAGCACGCCGGCCCACTCCTGCACTTTTTTGCTGGAGGTGTCTTCCTCGCCGTTTTCGAAAACACCGAGATGTTCGATCGAGATAAAATCGTGTTTCCTGTTTTCTTTGATCCGGCTTACCATTCCACCCTGGCTGTTATCCTCGCCGGGGGCCAGAAAAAGGATTTTACTTCCCTGTTCCCAGCTGCCCACATAGTGTGATCCGGGTGCAAAAACCTCGGTCCATTCCTTGTAGCTTTCTTCCTCCAGCATCGTGTCCCATACTCTAGCGACAGGCGCCTTGATCGTGATTGAATAATGCAGTCGTTCCATCGGTTTCCTCCTTATTTATAGGTTAGTTCCTTCATAGGCGGCCTTCAGCTCCTTAATATCGAGTTTTTTCATTTGCATGAAGGCATCGGTGACCCTGGCTACTTTTTCCTGGTCGGGGTCAAGCAGCATTTTGTGTAATATTTTAGGCGATATTTGCCAGGAGACCCCGAAAGGGTCTTTGAGCCAGCCGCAGGGCCCTTCTTCGCCGTTTCCGGCAAATTTCTCCCAGAAGTAGTCGACCTCCTGCTGCGAATCGCAGGCAACCAGCAGAGAAACGGCTTCATTGAAGGTAAAATCTGCGTATTCTGGAGAACTGTCCATGGCCATGAATACCTCGCCATTCAGTTTGAACTGGGCATGCGTCACGGTACCCTCGGGCTGGTCTTCTCCCGGACCGTACCGCAGAATGCCCACAATCTCCGAGTCGTCAAATATGGAAGTATAGAGATTCAACGCTTTTTCTGCCCGCCCCTCCTCACTGACAAACATCAGGGAGGGGGTGATTTTTTGGCCTACATCTTCAAATTTGCCCAGGGAGACGTGCCACGAAAGGCCGTAGCGGTCCTCTACCCACCCATACTTTTCACTCCAGTCATAGCGGCCCAGTTCCATCAGGACGTTTCCGCCCTCCGAGAAGGCGTTCCAGAGTTTGTCGACCTCTTTTTCCGATTCGCAGACCACGAAGAAAGAGATGGCGGGAGTAAAACTGAAAACAGGCCCGGCATTAATGGCGATGAACTTCTGTCCGGCCAGTTCAAAGTCTACGGTCATCACCCTTCCTTCAGGCTGGCCGTGGATCTCGAAGCCGGCTTTCCCATATCGTGTCACGGGCCCGATTTTTGAATTTTCGAACAGTGAGGTATAGAACCGGGTTGCCTCTTCGGCTTCTTTATCAAACCAGAGGTGGGGTATGATTTTTTGGGTTGAGTTGTTCATGATTTTTCTTCCTGTTATTGGCTATTCTTCCTGAAGTATCGACAAAATATTCCCGGCGGGATCCTTGAACCAAGCGATATCCGGCCCCATGCCGGCGCTTATCCCGCGAAGCACGCCCTTTTCGTCCTGGGGAAGGTTCTCATTATCATACTGTACAAATTCTATGCCCCTGGCTTTCAGCCCGTCCATGGCGATATCGACATCATCCACCACAAAATTAAGGACGGTAAAGGTAGCGGGTATGTGATCAGCTTTCGGGTAGATGAAGGTTTCGGCATCTTCGCCGAGATGGAGCCTCAGTCCCATGTCCTGTACTTCTTCAATCTCCAGGCCGAGCGTTTCACGGTAGAACCGTTTGGCTTTATCCAGGTCGTCGACGGAAATACTGCTGAATGTTCTTTGGTATGAAAACATAGCTGAGTACGGTTTGAATTATGAAGAAGAGCTGTAGCTCATCGGTTCTTTCCCAAAGCCTTTGCGCAAGATACCGATCTGCCCGATATGGTACGCTATGTGGTGGTTGATGAAGGCCCACAATTCGCCTTTTGAATCCGCTACCTTATGGAAGGGCGCCGGGGGTTCCTCTGTAAGATCTTCATTTGTGAGGCCCTTGAGCCCTTTCCGAAGCGGCATGTTCAGCCGGTTCCATTCGGTTTTAATCTCTTCTATAGGAGGATAGGCGGCATCATCCCTGGCCCGTGACTTCCCCATCACCGCAAACAGCTCGTTCCATTTTACTTCCGGATCGAGACCGGCTGCCAAAGCCAGGCCGTATTGCGAATTGAGCAGGTGGCCGGCCAGGTATTTGACGTGATTCATTTTCTGATCGCCAAACAGTCTCCGGTTGGTCTCTTCATCCGTAAATCCATCCAGTACATTATTATATAAAAGTTGATGCAGGTCAAACTGGGCAAGTAAATACTGTTTCATATGATCCGGTTTATTGTCTTTCAACAGAAGTATAGTGTCTGCATGGGACTTTCAGCCGGTGTGATTACGCCATTTTCACAGGTTGATTGCGACATCGGTGATCGGTAACATGGAAATGGATGCTGGATGCTGGATGCTGGATGCTGGATGCCATGAAACCGTTTGTTCCAGCTTCTAACTTCCAACCTCGAGCCTCGGGCATCTTTCTGGAAGAGTCCATTAAACCGTATTCTGCTAAACGACATAGTAGGAGCACCCATGAAACACGTATCCATACTCATACCGCGCGGACATACCAGTGTGGTCAACATCGGCGGCACGCACCAGATCCTGAATATGGTCAATGAGATGTCGGCCGAAATGGGGGGCGACCCAGTTTTTGACGTACACCTTGTGGGACTGGAGAAAGAGACCCGGCAGACTACCGGACTGTTTGCCGTAAATCCCGACTGCCTGATTGAAGAGGTGGAAAAAACCGACCTCATTATTATTCCTGCCATTCACGACGATCCCGAAAAGGCACTGGAGCGCAATAAGGAGTTTGTCCCATGGATTATCCGCCATTATAAGGCGGGTGCAGAAGTGGCCAGCTTTTGTGTAGCGGCCTTTTTTCTGGCCGAGACCGGCCTGCTTAACGGCAAGCAGTGTGCTACCCACTGGATGCACGCCAACGACTTCCGCAACCGCTATCCAGAAATAGAGTTGGTAGATCAGAAGATCATGACCGAAGAGGACGGCATCTATACAAGCGGGGGTGCCTATGCCTTCCTGAACCTGGTGTTGCACCTCATTGAAAAGCATGCGGGCCGCCAGGTTGCTGTCCTGGCTTCCAAAGCCTTTTCCATTGACATCGACCGCGACAGCCAGTCCGCTTTTATCATATTCGAGGGACAAAAAGATCACGAAGATAAGAAGGTCATCGAAGCCCAGAAGTTTATCGAAGATCATTTTGAAGAGACTATCCGGGTGGACGATCTTGCCGACCGCCTGGCCTTGAGCCGCAGAACGCTGGAGCGCCGCTTCAAAAAGGCCACCACCAATACGGTGACGGAATACATCCAGCGGGTAAAGGTGGAAGCCGCAAAAAAAAGCCTGGAAACCACACGAAAGAATGTAAACGAAGTGATGTATGATGTAGGCTACAACGATACCAAGTCGTTCCGGAACCTCTTTCGGCGCATAACCGGCCTCACCCCCGTCGAATACCGAGATAAATACAACAGGGATGCGGTAGCTATGTAGCGAGGCGTAAAGAACGGCTTTTCGAGGAAACGAAATATAGCTACATTGCTTTTTATCGAGACTGTTTTTCAACAACAAACCTGAATAAAGCCGTATGAAATTCGGAAGCGTAGATGATCCGGACAAGGTGGATTTCACTTTGCCGGATGACCATCCCGAGACCCAAAAGGTGCTTGATAAAAGCAAAGGGCCGGCTCAGCCTGAAATCTATGTCGGCTGTGCAAAGTGGAACCGGAGCGATCTTAAGGGGTTTTACCCGCGGGGCACCAAGGATGAACTGGAATATTATTCCAGCCAGTTTAACGCCATTGAGCTAAATGCCACTTTTTATCGGAATTTCCCTGCTGCCCAAGTGGAAGAGTGGCACGGCAAGGTGCCGTCCAATTTTCTTTTCTTTCCCAAGGTTAACCAGCAGGTGAGTCATCTGAAATGGCTTTCGGATGTGAAGCATGCCACGGACGACTTTCTGAACAGCATCCTCAACTTCAAGGAGAAGCTGGGCACAACCTTTCTGCAGCTAAGGGATAATTTTGCGCCCAAATTTATCGACAGGGTTGAGGATTTTATCGACTTTTGGCCCGAAGGGATGCCGCTGGCTTTGGAGTTCCGGCATACGGACTGGTACAATGATCCCGCTGTGGCCGACGAACTCTATGCCCTGCTGGAAGAGAACAATATTGCCAACATTATCGTGGATACGGCCGGCAGAAGGGACCTGATGCATATGCGGCTGACCAACAACGAGGCTTTCATCCGCTACGTGGGTGCCAACCACCCTACCGACTACCCGCGGCTTGACGACTGGGTACAGCGGCTGCAGAAATGGAAGGAACAGGGGCTGAGGCATATCCATTTTTTCGTGCACCAGAATAAGGAGAAGGAGTCGCCCCTGTTGGCGGCACACTTCATCCGCGAAGTGAACAAGCAGCTCGGAAGTGAACTGAATGTCCCTGGGGAAGACGAGGGGGAGCAGGGAGACCTGTTCTAGCTTGTACTAAGATCCGCAAAGTCCTTTGAGACATTGCGGATCTTAAAAAGGCTAACTTCTTAAAAGTTCGGGGACCTGCGAAATATCCTCCAGCTCGTGATAGCCGTTTTTTTCTGCTTCCGAAGGATCGACGGATTCATGTGACCAGGTCATATGAAAGGGAATGTGGATGGCATGCCCGCCGATTTTGCTTACAGGCAACACATCCGATTTCAACGAATTGCCAACCATCAGGAATTCGGAGGGGTCAATCCCATAGTATGACAGGATATCGGCATAGACACTCTCGTTCTTTTCGGTTACGATCTCGATATGTTTAAAGTGGGGGTCCAGCCCGGACCGCGCGATTTTGCTTTCCTGGTCGAAGAGGTCGCCCTTGGTCAGGATCATGAGCGTGTACTCCTCCTTCAGTGTAGTAATCGTCTCCTCCACGCCGGAGAGCAGCTCGACCGGATGCTTGACCATCTTCTTTCCCAGTTCAATGATTTTATGGATCTCACCGGCAGTAACCTTGTTGCCGGACAGCTCGATAGCGGTTTCTATGAGTGAGAGCGTGAACCCCTTTATACCATAGCCGAAGAGCTTAAGGTTTTTCTTTTCGGTATCGTACAGCTTTTCGCTCAGCTCCGATGGATCTATATGATCCTGCAGGATCTCCTTGCACTGTTCCTCGGCCGTACGAAAAATAGGTTCGTTCACCCACAGGGTGTCGTCGGCGTCAAAAGCGATAATTTTTATGTGGTTCACGGTTAGGCTATTGATTCTCTTCAGGTGAAGGGTAAAAGTATCGCTTTGTCAGCCGTAATGAAACCGCCTTGCAAGGCTCCGGTTTATAAATCCAGGCGTTCCCCGTACTCATCTTCCAGAGGCATATGGATTCTCCAGAACCCTTTGGGCTTTTGCCCTTTGAGCTTGTCGATCAGGATACCCAGATGCGTATGCCAGCCGGCAGCGGCTCCGGTGATAAAGTCGGGATCGTCTCCCAGCTTGCGGTGGGTTAAAACCAAAAGGACTTCACCATCTTTGGGAGTCAGCTCAAAGGTGACTTCCGAGTCGTCGCCGCTTTCTTCCGACCAGGTATAGCTCAGCAGGCGGGGCGGCTCGTATTGAGTGACCCTTCCCTCGAAGTAGGTCTCTTCGCCCATGTCTTTATACTTTTCGGGAATCGGGTCGTCATCCTCGCAAAGGTCCTTGTGTTTGAAGTGCAGTTCGACTTTTCCTCCAACCCGCGGCTCTACATCACCGGCGGCCAGCCACGCTCCTTTTTTATCGGATTCGGTCAGGTAGGCCCAAACCCGCTCTATCGGCCCGGGAAGCAGCCGCTCAAAGCGAATGGTACCCGGCTCTATCAGGTTGCCGTATTTATCCATCATTCATCTCCTAACTGTAATTGAGGATTCAGGAAGTTTCTGTTTTGACAATCTATTCGTCCTCATCATGCAACAGTGCCTCGAGCGTATCCAGTTTGTCGGACCAGAACTCCCGGTATTTGGCCGCCCACTCCAGCACTTCCTTCAGTTTGCGGGGTTCGGCCCTGCAAAAACGCTTGCGGCCTTCCTGGCGGATGACCACCAGCCCGCATTCGTTCAGGATCTTTATATGCTTGGATACGGCGGGGCGGCTTATGTCGAACTGCTCGGCCACTTCGTTGACGGGCAAAGAACGGCCGGCAAGAAGATCGATGATTTCCCGCCGTGTGGGATCGGCTATGGCTTGAAAAACATCTCGTTGCATAATAATGAGTAGGTGTTATCGCGTAACTGTTTGGTTACGAATATAAAGGTAACCATTTTGTTACGCAAGTATTTTTTGGCAGCAATTATTGGCGGGCCAGATCGAGGATCTTGCGGACGGTACGCAGGTTGCGGGATGTGGCGTAGGTATCGAGCTTCTTTTCGACGAAATTGTTGGAAAAGAGGTTTTTTTTCTCGGTCTCTTTGTCGACCAGCACATGCAACTCTCGTCCGGAGATTTTGAACTTTTCAATACCGGAAGAAAGCGACTCCAGCTCTCTTGCCTGCTCATTACCGGCTTCCTCCATCAGGAAGGTGATATACCCTTTCCAGCCGTCGCCTTCCTCAAAGGGAAAGCTTTGCAGCGCCTCATTCATTTCTTGCGGACTTCGTATGATAGCCGGCACCTCATGGCCGAAGGTTTCCAAGATCTGCTGTTCGATGCGCTCGCTGATGTCAGACGGCTCTCCTTCCCCGTCAAAGACCACATTCCCGCTTTGTATGTAGGTTTTAACATTTTCATAACCCATCGAAGCGAACATTTCACGCAAAGCTTCCATCTTGATCTTGCGGTAACCGCCTACGTTAATGGCGCGAAGAAATGCGATGTATCGCTTCATAGATCAGCCTTTATCCGAATTGGAGTTGCCAGTAGATATAGAGCAGGGCGAAGCCGGCAAGGAAAACGATTCCGCTCCAGCTCAGCCAACGCAGCCAGCGCGGCGGCTGGTGGGTCTCCGGCACGTGGTCGTCGGTGACCAGCCGGAAATTGATGTAGGCCAGCACCGGAGCCGTCAGGAATGAGAGGGTCGTAGCCAGGTCGACCATCAGCGTAAACTGGTCGCCCAGAAAGTAGAGTACCCCCAGCGAAATCAGTGAAATGATGACCAGCATGCGGCGGTAGAGGCCGGTGTCGTCTTTTTCGGAAAAGCTGGAAGGAAGCAGCACTTCGAGCATGCGGCGCGAGACACGCGGGTAGGCATCCGTCACAGTCAGTGTCGTGCTGAACATGGTGGTGAAGGCGCAGATGATGATAACCGGATAGGCCCATTGACCCAGGTTGGTGGTGTAGAGGCTGATAAGCTGCCCGGAGAATACCCCGCCGCTGGAGGCGAACTCTTCGCCGGATCCGTACATGACGAGCGCTCCCAGTGCCAAGAAACCGAGTGCCAGCAAGGCGGCGCCGATGTAACCGATATTGAAATCAAGTAGGCACTCTTTCAGTTTCGGCGTGTATTTGGTCTGTTTAATGCGCTCCAGCGACCATAAGGAGTGCCAGGCGGAGGCGTCGATGGGGATGGGCATCCATCCCATCAGTGCAATCAAAAACGAGACGCCGGCAATATTCCAGATAGAGGGCGTCAGGTTGGCCGGCATGGTCTGCTGCTCGCCCTGAATAAGTGCGGCGCCGAGAGCGACGATTGTGGATACGGCCAGCACCACCATAATCAGCTTGATGGCACCGTCAAGTGCCGAATATTGCCCTGAAACCAGCAACAGGATACAGATACCCAATATGATGGCGCTCCAGAAGAGCGGGGAAAGGGCGATGCCCGTAAGTTCGGCCGCCAGACTGGCCGTGACTACCGTGACCGCCGCCTGGACGGCAAACATCGTCCCGATGGTAAAGACCACGAAAATACCGATGGCCCACTTACCCAGCCTTTTGTACCCCTCGATCATGCTCTCGCCGGTGGCGATGGCATAGCGGGGGCCGTATTCAAGAAAAGGGTACTTGAAGAAGTTGGCGAGTACTACGGCCCAGACCAGGGCGAAGCCGTAAGTGGCGCCGGCACGGGTCGACTGTACCAGGTGCGAGACCCCGATGGCGGCGGCCGCCATAAGCAGGCCGGGCCCCAGGCTCTGTTTAATCCCATCCCATTTGGAAGCCGTTGTTTCCGGAGAAGAAGCGGTTTCTGTATCCATATAGCCGAAGTTTGTTAAAGATCCCGATCCGTGTAGTTGCAGCTAGGTCTATATACATATTTTGAAAATGAAATTAAACTGCGAAAGGAATAGGGTTAATCAGCCTTGGGCTTAAACTTCTCCGGCCCCTCCATCACTACGCCCAGCGGATGCAGGCGGTGCAGGATACGGATGGTGCTTTCATGTTCTTTCAGGACATCCTCCAGCCGGCGGTAAACCTGCGGGGCCTCATCCAGCCCGCCTCCGCGGAGCTCCACGCCCTTCACCTGAAGCCAGTCGTAGATGTCCTGCGGCTTCACGGCCGACTTGCTCAGGTCGCGGCCGCGGTAGTTGCCCTTGGCCTGCGAGCGCGACATCACCCGTCCCGCTCCGTGGATGGTGGAGTAGAGGGCGGTGCGGCTCTCTTCGGAATCGATTCCTTCGATGATGACCGAAGTGTCGCCCATGCTGCCGCCCACAAAACCCCGCTGACCCGGGAAAGCGGGCGTGGCGCCCTTGCGCACCACAACGAAGTCGCCTTGCTCATGCCGCTCCTTCCAGGCGAAGTTGTGGTTGTTGTGTACCTCGTCGAGAATCTCCGCGTCGAAGGCGTCGGCCAGGGTATGGCAGACCCACTCCCGGCCTAAGTAGGCGTAGCGTCCGGCGAGGTTCATGGCGGCGAAATAGGCGTCGCCGAGCGGGGTGTCCAGATCGAGCAGGACCTCCTTTTGCTCAAACTTGTCGTTCCACTCCTTGTTCTGGGAGAGATTCATAAACCCCTGTGCCGTCTGGTAGCCGAAGCCGCGGCTGCCGAAGTGCACGCCGATCCAGATGTGATTGTCCTCATCCTTAAACAGATCTACATAGTGGTTGCCGGAACCGACGGTGCCCAGCTGCTCCCGTGCCTTGCTTTTCAGCTTATTCCGGATCTTGCTGTCGGGATAGGCATCCCATTCCGCTGCCTCGAAGAATTCGTGGTCCCCGGGCGCCTCGGGGTTGTTGCCGCCCAGTCCGAAGACGATGCGGTCTTCGACGATGTCGAGCGCTTCGGAGACGTCAAAGCCGGTAGCAGTCTTGTCGAGTTTCACGGCCATATTGCCGCAGCCGATGTCGAAACCCACTCCGACCGGAGAGACCTTGTTGTCATAGGCCATCACACCCCCTATGGGCATCACGTAGCCGAGGTGTCCGTCGGCCATCAGGGCACCGCGTTCCGCACGCATCAGCACATCGTGGAACTGTTCGAGGGTCTGGTTGTCGTGGGAACCGAAAACGGGATTGTTTACCTTGTGATTTTCCATCATGCCGAACAACTTTTGTTATCTCAGGTATATAAACAAGAGTAAGCTGCCAAACATTTTACAGATATTCATCGAATCCTTTTGAGGGAATTGTTGTTAGCATTAATTCCATTGGGATTAAAATTTAAACTTGGAGGATGTTATGATTACCAGAGAGACTCTCATCAATCTGATCGACCAGGCACACAATCCCAGTATCTCCATTTTTATGCCTACGCATGAGAAGGGAGAAGAAGTTCAGCAGGATCCCATCCGCTTCAAAAACCTGTTGAAAGAAGCTGAGAACAAGCTTAAGGACCAAAAAATCGATCCCTCCAAAATAGAAGAGCTGCTCGAAGAACCCAGGAAACTGCTGGACAAGCCGCTCTTCTGGCAGCACTCCGACAAGGGCCTCGCCGTTTTTATTACCGACGACATGTTCGTCTATTACCGCCTGCCGCTCGATTTTGAGGAGCGCGTACTGGTGGAAGACCACTTCCTGATCACCCCGCTGCTGCCCATCATTACGCTGGAGGGGACCTTCTGCATCCTCACTCTCAGCCAGAAGAACGTCCGTCTGTTGAAGGCGACACGCGACTCCGTAGTGGAGCTCGACTTGAAAGAGGCGCCCACCAATATGGAAGAGTTTCAGAAATTCGACGTCTATGAGAAAAGCCTTTCTTCGGCCTCCGGCCCGGCCGGCAGCAAATCGATGTTTCACGGCTGGGGCGATGCGGGCATCGACAACAAGGTGCTCGAGAACTATCTCAAAGCCATTGAAAACGAAGTGACCTCCATCCTCAAGAAACGAAACGACCCTCTGATACTGGCCGGCGTGGACGAAGTGGTGGCCAAATACCGGCAGGTGAACCACTACAGCCGGCTGATGGAGCAGGCCAGCATAGGCAATCCCGACCCCAAGAGCGACAGCCAGATCCGCGATGAGGGCTGGGAGGTCATCAAGTCGTACTTCCTCCAAGAAATGTACCACGATATGGAACGTTACGGCGACCTGATCGGAAGCGAGAAGCAAACCAACAACCTTTCGCAGATCGTCGAGGCCTCCTACTACGGCAAGGTCGATTCGCTCTTTGTCTCTATCGGCGAGCACAGTTGGGGTTGGTTCGACGAGCAGCGCGACACCGTGCACCACAGCTCGAAGCATCAGAACGGAGAGTACGACCTGATCAACGCCGCCGCCATCAAGACGCTGAAGCAGGGCGGCAACGTTTATGCCATGAAGAAGGAAGAGATGCCGCACCACTCAACCATAGCGGCGATTTTCCGATACTGACCGTTAAATAAAACGCGCAATTTTGACGAAGGCGCCCTAACCGGCGCCTTCACTATTTTTAAAAACATTTTTCAAACAGATTCTTTACAATAAGAGTCCCGATTAACTTATTGCTGAGAATCCAACCTTAAAAAGGGAGTTCTATGTCACTGAAGAAAGCTACCACCACACTCTGCCTGCTGCTGGCCGCTACGGTCGCCATGGCGCAAAATCCGTCCGAGGCTGTTGCCGAAATGGACTATTACCTGCCCCAGGGCGTGAATTACGATGCATCCATTCCCACCCCCGAAGAGGTTATCGGGATGGTGCCCGGCGAATGGCACGTGCGGCACGACCAGCTGCTAAAGTATATGTATGCGTTGGACGAGGCCTCCGACCGCATCACCATCACCGAATTCGGCAAGACCCACGAAGAGCGGACGCTGCTCTACCTGACGATCACTTCGCCCTCCAACCACGGCAGCATCGAGCAGATCCGCCAGAATCATGTGGCACTTACGCGGCCTGAGCAGTCCGCCAATCTGAATACCGACGAGATGCCCATCGTGCTTTATATGGGCTACAGCATTCACGGCAACGAGCCGAGCGGCTCCAACGCATCCATGCTGGTGGCTTACCACCTGGCCGCGGCGCAAGGGCCCGAGATCGAGGCGATGCTGCAGAATTCGGTGATATTGCTGGATCCCAGCTTCAACCCCGACGGACTCAACCGCTTTGCCGACTGGGCCAACACCCACAAGAGCAAGAACCTGGTAGCCGACCCCAACAGCATGGAGCTCAACGAAGAGTGGCCCGGCGGGCGCACCAACCACTATTGGTTCGACCTAAACCGCGACTGGATGCTGGTGCAGCATCCCGAAAGCCGGGGACGCATTAACAACTTCCACCACTGGAAGCCCAACATCCTCACCGACCACCACGAGATGGGCTCCAATGCCACCTTCTTTTTTCAGCCGGGGATACAGTCGCGCACCCACCCGCTGACGCCCGACCAAAACCAGCAGCTTACCAAGGCGATAGCCGAGTACCACGCCGACTTGCTGGACGAGGAAAAGCGGCTCTACTACT
>CAYWDK010000009.1:0-41664 GCA_964457025.1 uncultured Balneolaceae bacterium
ACCGGGAATACCGCCTGGAGGATGCCGCCGAAGCCCATCGCTATGTGGATTCGGGTCATAAAAAGGGAAATGTGGTCATTACCATGCGTCCCGAGAGCAGAAATATCTGAGGTAAAATATGGACTCACAGAAAAACATGGCCCGGATAGCGGGCTTGCTCTACCTGATCGTGATCATTTGCGCAGGCTTCAGCGAAGGCTATGTACGCGAGAGCCTCATCGTAGCCGGCAATTCCGCGGCGACGGCGGAAAACATACTTGCCTCGGAAGGACTCTTCCGTCTCGGTTTCGCAAGTGACCTGGTCGCTTTTCTGAGCGATGCTGTCATAGCAATTCTCTTTTATGTGCTGCTTAAACCGGTAAGCAAGACCCTCTCTTTGGTGGCCGCCTCCCTCCGGCTCATCGCCCATCCCGCTATCGGCAGCATCAACCTGCTGAACCACTGGAATGCGCTGCTGCTCCTGGGCGGCACCGGCCCAACCGCTTTTACTACCGAACAGCTACAGTCTCTGGCCATGGTGTCACTGGAAGCACACGGAACCGGTTATCTTATTGCTGGAGTTTTCTTCGGCCTGCACTGCTTTCTGTTGGGGTACCTGCTGTATAAATCGGACTATTTCCCGAAAACACTTGGTGTACTGCTGGCCATTGCTGCCTTCGGTTACCTGGCGGAGAGTTTCGGTACCTTCCTGTTACCTGGAAACGAAGAGCTGTTCACCTGGATCGTTACCGTAACAGCCGTAGCAGCCGAAGTGCCGCTTTGCCTGTGGCTGGTGGTGAAGGGAATAAAGTCACCGGCCGGCGCTGTCTGATGGTTTGCCCGGCTGGCCGAAGTCATTGTCGGCGAAGACATCCGACAGTATCGACTGCTCGATGAAATTGCGCTGCCCGGCCTTAACGGGAATCCGGATGATAAGATGAATCTCTCCTGCCGTCGGGACCTGGATGTTTACCCGCGGCTCTACCGTCGGTACGTCCAATCCCCGTTCCTCTCCCAGCTGCTTCATGTGGCGCTTCACCTCTTTAAGGTAGGGCTCGCAGTGGCGGTTGGCCGATTCAAGGATGGCCTCGCGGGCGGCCCGCCAGTTCTCTTCCCGCTTAAAGGGTAAGGTAAAGACATGAAGGATATAGTCCTGGGTATAACTCTCGTTGATCACCGGCTCGGAGACAAAGAGAGCGTTGGGCAATACGATCATGCGTCCCGTTCGCTGGTGGGTGCTCTTTCCCGGCCCCACTTCCAGGATGGTGGTGGCCAGCAGGTTCTGGTCGGTGACGTCGCCGCGAAAGTCCTTAACCTGTATACGGTCGCCCAGGTTAAACGACCGTGCGCCGGTTTTCAGGATACTGCCGGTTACACAGAGAATCAGCTCCTTGGTAGCAACCACAAAAGCCACGGCGATGGCCACAATCGACAGCGCCAGTGTACGAAGCTCCTCACCCCAGATTAGTACAAGGCCCATCAGCAACAGCAGGATGAAGCCGTTGCGAGACTGCACCAGCCATTTACGCCGGAGTTCGGTAGAAGCCACATTGCGGCGGATGTACCGTACAGTCAAGGCCCGCAAAGTGATCATCACAAGTATAAGAACACCCGAACTGACGAGCAGGCTGATAAAAGAGCCGGAAGTGACAAATTCCTCCAGGGTAGATTGCACTTGTTCAAACATGATGTAACAGCTATTTAGTCGGTGATGTCAATGATGCTTAGTATAAATCTTTGCGAAAGTCCCTGCAAGCGTAAGTGGAGAATGGAAGATGTTCGAAATAATTACCCGTCATAATCTATTAAAACTAAACAAATCATCATTTTAACTATGTATTGCCAAAGCGCCGCCAGCCGCGGCGGGGCCACCCGTGAGACCGCCATGCTGGTAGATGTGACCGAGGTGCAACAGGGAAGCTTCCGCCCTACCATCCGTGCCATGGGAACGGCGCCCCCCTCCCAGGAAATTACGCTGAGCCCAAGGGTAAGCGGCGAAATCTTAGGCCGCTCCGATAACTTTACGCCCGGCGGTTTTGTGCAAAAGGGCAATACACTGCTTCAGATCGCCCCCTCCGATTACCGGACTGCCCTCCGGCAGCGCCAGAGCTACCACCAGCAGGCGCGCATCTTTTTTTCTTCTACTGCGTCTAGTTCAAGGTGTTATTCCATATTATCCGGATAGCATCTAAACGGAAACTTCTTCACCTTTGATTTAAAAAAGACGGAACCAACCCACTTCCCACTGCCATGCGACGATACCCTTTCTTGCTTCTTCTCTCCCTTTTGATATTCAGCCAGCCTATTCAGGCCCAGGATTTCTCCCCTGATGTGGTCTTTATGGAACCGGTAGAAGAGACACAACAAGGCGAAGAAGGCTTACCCCTCTATAGCAAGCAAACCGATCCGGATCGTCTGCAAACCTATCGCGCGTGGCTTGACAATGAAGCAGCCGACAGGGCTTTCACTCTCTACCGCTCCGCCCTCAAAGCATACCGCTCGAAAAATGGAAACACTGTGCAACCGGATACTTATTTTATAGCTCTGGTTCCTGGCGGCAATTATGCCGATACGGGCTTCCGCCTGATGGAGGATGGTACGGAAACAGATTATGCGGATGTAGCTTACATCAAACTGGGTCCCGATGAATGGCGTTTCGGCATGACGCTGCTGCACGAGACGGGGCATGTGGTACTGA
Source organism: uncultured Balneolaceae bacterium (assembly GCA_964457025.1). Lineage (GTDB taxonomy): Bacteria > Bacteroidota > Rhodothermia > Balneolales > Balneolaceae > CAYWDK01. The sequence continues at coordinate 2,678 of CAYWDK010000009.1, forward strand.
CCATTCTCAACAGTGGGAAAAGACTGCCCGGAAAAGCAATGGCCGCCATCCCCCACAGCACACCGGTCATCACCGACCGGCGTACTGCCTTCAGCGAAGGTTATGCCATCCATCTGGAAACCATGCTGGCACACCTGGGTGAAGAGCAACCTGTCAAAAACAAATACAAGCACCGGCAATTCCTTTTCGGCTTCTGGCCGGGCGTGCTTTCGGAATACTACCGGGCCTCCTCCGACCTGACCACTTTCGCGCAATCGCGCGGCAGGTATTACGACGTACGGGAAAATGCCTTCGTTTTTGAAAGCGCCTGGAAAGGGCCCGACTACCTGAGAGTGCAGCTTGAGAAGTCGCGGGATTATGCCTCCCTTCGAAACCCCAACCAGCTGCTGCAGTCGGAAGGCTTCTACGCCAGTTTCTTTTTCGGGCTGCTGATGCGCGGGACAACTGTTCCGGACTGGGAGGCGGTAGAACAGCGACAAGATGAAATTCTTTCCGTTCTGGCGCATGTGCTCTCCGCTGAGGAGTCGCCCGAAACCCCCTATTTGCTTGATTTCATTTCAGCCTATCGAGAAATCCACCCGGAATCCTATGAGGAGGTGCTCCAGGTGTTCCTGGATCTGACTCATGGCGTATTCGTGGATCCGCAGGCCGGTGAGCTCTGGCGCGAACACTACCTTGCTGCCCTCAGCCTGGACCTGGAAAAACTCAATCTGCAAGGCGTCAACCAGAAACGCCAGGAGTGGCAGAGAGCCGTAGAAGCAGAACCCGACCTTATTTACTCGCGCATCGGCCCGCAAATCAGCTGCTCGATACCGGGCACGGAAGTCCATATGCCCGCCCTCGGCACTACCGAAACGGTCTATTTCGATGTCAATACAGTCCAGGAAGGAATCCTCAAACTTATTCCAGGCATCGGGGAAGATGATATTGCCAACTGGATACGCCTCAGAGAGGAAAAACCATATGCGAGCATCCAAGACTTCAGGGAACGCACCGGAATAGAAGATACACCCTATTCAAAACTACAGTGTGAAGAGTAAAGGTCTAGTTCTCGTTGAGAGGGATAGCCTGCAATTGGCCTTTCAAACTCTCCATCAGCTTAAAGCAGAGTCGGTCGATAGCGTCTGACTTGTTGTGTCCCGACGAGATATTCGACAGCACTACCACTCCTCTTTTGGAGGGTACATGGATGCCGAAAGAAGAGCGGTAGCCGCCGGTCCCCCCGTTGTGCCAGTGCCATTGCTCCCCCGATTTCCTCTTTAGAATGTGCCAGCCTAAGGCAAGGTCTATCAGGTCGTTGACGGTGAATACCTTTTCCCGCTGCATTCTAAGAACCTGGTTGGCGGGATTGAAGTTGGCCCGGGCAAATTTTGACAGGTCCTCTGCCGTAGAGAGGATGGCTCCCGCCCCGGCCAAGGCGTCGAAATCCCAGTTCGGGGTAGGATTGCCCTGTTGGTTCAATCCGCTAATAACCCACTCCTTCACCATGCTGCGGTCGGCGGTAGAACGCTCCATACCATAAGGTTTGAATACCATCTCCTGCAACAGCTGCTCATACGGCTTGTCCGCAATCTGCGTAAGGACATAGCCCAGTATACCCGCCCCGACATTCGAATAGTTGTAGGCGGAATCGGGCGGCTGCTCCAGCTCCATATCCTCCCGCATATAACTGCGCAGCTTTTCCTCGTCATAGTTTTTGTAGGGATTGTTCATATTCAGCATTGACTGCATGAAAAAACCCGACGGGAGCCTCGGCAGCCCGGAAGTGTGGCTGGCCAGCTGCCGGAAGGTAATGCCGGCTCCGTTATTAAGCTCAAAATCCAGGTGGTATGCGATCGGTTCGTCAAGCTGCAGACGGTCCCGCGTCACCAACTCCGCCAGTATCGCGGAGGTGAACACCTTGGAAATGGATCCGACCTCGAAAACGGCATCCCGTAGGGAGACCGTCTTCAACGTGTCGTTCTGCCGCATCGCGCCGTAGTAGGTCACCGTACTGTCATCTATCAGCGCAATAGAAACACGTGTACCGTTCGGGTAAAGGCTCAGTACCGAATCGATATCCGCTACCTGGGCGGCGCTGACCCCTACGGTGGTTTGCAGCTGTCCCACCGCCGCACCCGGATTGCTCACGCTGCCGCAGGCGAAGCCCAAAAAGCCCAGCAGAGCGAACACTATCATTCTCTTTATGAACTGTAATAGGTGCAACATGATTTGGCAATTTGGTAACAGGAAATTTATTCTTCCATCCAAAACTGATAGTAATATCGAAGATCGTTTGGTGGCTTACAAGTGATTAAAACATCCTGAAACCGTATTCACCGTATCGGCCTAACGATCTTAGAGTTACAATGAACCTTTAATTCGTATGGGGATGACTTGCTGCTGCCTCTTTCTCACGCATAACCTCGTCGCGAGAGATGTCTTCCAGCGTCAAACCCTTGGTTTCTTTAACAAATATCCTGACAAAGCCGTAAGCTACCAGGCCGAAAAAGGCATAGATTCCGTACGAAATCCCCAATCCCAAAGACGAGAGCATGACCGGGAAACTCATCGTGATCAGGAAATTGGCGCCCCACTGGGCCATACCGCAAACGGCCAGCGCCGCGCCGCGGTAGTGGTTGGGGAACATCTCTCCCAGCATCACCCACATGACCGGCCCCCAAGAAAAAGCGAAAAATGCGATATAGGCATTGGCGGCAAGCAGTGCCCAGATTCCCTGTGCCGGCCCCAGGGTGAGTGAATCGGCCGCACTGCTTGGAGCCGTACTGAAGATATACGCCATCACTCCCAGCATCACCGCCTGGCCGATGGAGCCGACAAGCAGCAGGGGCTTGCGGCCAACCTTGTCGATGAGCGCAATGGCTACAAAGGTAAAGAAGATATTTACGCTTCCGCTGATGACGTTTTGAAGAAGGGCGTCCGCTTCGGTAAAGCCGGCCGACTTCCACAGGGTGGCCCCGTAATAGAAAATCACGTTGATGCCGGTGAACTGCTGTAGGACGGCAAGTCCCAGTCCCACCCATACCAGCGGATGTATCTTGCCGGTATAGCGGCTGATGATATTAGCCAGCCTGGGTTTCATGCCGTTTTCGAGCGTGGAACGGATGTCCGCTACCTTCGCTCGAATATCGTCCAGCGGAGAGATCATCTTGAGCACCTTGCCGGCCCTCTCCTCACGGCCCGCAGCCACCAGGTAGCGCGGTGATTCCGGGATGCCCAGCAGAGAAACTAAAAAGATGGAAGCCGGCACAATCTCCGCCCAAAACATCCACTGCCATGTCTGGAAACCACCCCAGAAGGTGACCGAGGCGCCGCCGGAGAGACCGGCCAGCCAATAGTTGCTCATAAACGCCATGAAGAGACCGATCACGATCATCAGCTGCTGAAGGGTTGCCAGCCTGCCCCGTATGGACGAAGGTGCTATTTCACTTATGTAAGCGGGTGCCAGAATGCTAGCCGCCCCCATGGCCATCCCGCCCAAAATGCGGTAGATCACAAACTCCAGCGAACCGCCTGCAATGCCCGATCCCCAGGCACTGATGATAAATGCCAAGGCTGTAGCTATCATCACCGGTTTGCGACCGAAGCGGTCAGCCAGGGTTCCTGCGAAGAAAGCCCCTACCATACTTCCCAGCAATACCGAAGCTACATTGAAACCGGTTCCGGCAGTATCGGAACCAAAGGCCTGTTGCAGCGCGTCGACCGTCCCGTTGATCACGCCGCTGTCGAAGCCAAACAAAAAGCCCCCCAGAGCGGCGGCGGTTGAAATAAGGATAACTCTGATTAAATTATAGTTCTTTTCCATAGGTTATCAGGCTGTAATCGGGTTCAGGTTGTTTCTGGCTTTAAGTTCATTCAATTGGCATAGACGCGTACATAATCCACTTCCATTCGCACGCTATCCAAAGCCGGATCGATGCCATTTTTCATGCCACCGGATTCATATTGCGGATCGCTGCCCCAGTTTCCTCCCATCGCAATATTCATAATAATAAAGAAGTCGTTGTTATAAGGCCACGTCTCAAAATTTTTATCGGAGGGAGCATACGTATAAAAAGTAGTACCATCTACCTTGAAAACGATGCTTTCCTCGCTCCATACCATCTCATAGAGATGAAACGCATCGCTAAAGGTAGGGACTTCGGTCTGGCCTGAGTTAACGGTATTGCCATAGCTGGAAGGGGAATGCAACGAGCTGTGCACCATGCCCGGATCCTTGCCCACATGTTCCATGATATCAATCTCTCCACAGTCGGGCCAGCCGTTCTCGGTGATATCGGAACCCAGCATCCAGATGGCGGGCCAGGTACCGGAACCGGCGGGTAGTTTGGCACGGACTTTTACCGTCACATATCGGAAAGACCGCAACCCCTGGGTCTTTATGCGTGCCGAGGTCCATTCGCCATCCTCCTTGAGAGCCTCAATGACCAGATTCCCGTTCTCCCTGCGCACGTTCTTGCTCTCATTGGTATAGTACTGCACTTCGTTGTTGCCCCATCCCCCGCTGCCGTGACCGATATCATAGGTCCAGTTATCCGGATTGGGCGTACCCGACCCGTTGAATTCGTCGGACCAAATCAGCTCTCCTGCTTCATAGCCCGGCCTGTCTTCGTTGTAGTTGAGGCTGCTGCCGGGGTTGTCGGAGGTACAAAAAGTGATGAGTCCGCTCAGCAGCATGTAGAGTAATGAATGTACCATGGTCTTCATTGCGTTTCGTTTCATGACGATACAAAGCGTAGGGAATGAAAAAGCCGGGAAGTGTTGGCTTCCCGGCTTTATTAACTCCCAATAAGGATTACTGCGTTAGCTGGAAGTCATCTATGAAGAAGATACCGGGCATACCGTGACCTTCGCCTCCAATTTGAATGACGATGCGGTCGAAGTCGTCCCGATCACTTACACTGCTGAAATCAAACTCCAATTCTACCCATGTATCAGTTTGATTAACCGGCTGTGTCACGGTTGCCTGCGTTTGCCAGGCATTTCCGCCCAGTCCCGTCGCACCGCCCACATTATGTAGTTTCACCTGAACCTGTTGCTCAAGTATTCCGGTAGACCACGGTTCTTTGTTGGGATCTTCGGTAGTATAATCGTTGTAGGAAGGAAGGTAGGCTTTCAATCGAACGATAGGCCGTTCATTGAGATTTAATTCAAAGCCGAGATCGATATACGCATTATCAAACTTCCCGCTCCCTTTTTCATACTTGGCTACTTTGGAGGAAGTGTTAATTCCCACCGGCGCGGGGTTATCATAACCTTCTGTAAAATCGGCTATCTGATCGGTCATCCATGCTACGTTGCCATCTACATCAAAGTTGTCCGTCAGCTCTTCTGAAGTATAGGGCAGTGCTTCAACCGGGTGCTCATAGCCTTTAGGAATGAGCCGGTGATACCAGATCACGTCATTGATGGTATCCTCAAAGCGAAGTGCCATCAGGTTTTCTTCCAGTTCGAGTATTTGGTACTCATGAACGCCCGTATAGAAACCGATAAAACCGGGATCCGATACTCCCAGCGTCATGGTACCGTCTTCGGCCTTGTTGAAGCTAAAGCTTAAACCGCCGGGAGCCGTCCAGTCGGCCATCTTGTCACCGCCGGGTGCGTCTACCGCACCGGGAAAATCAGCCTCGTGAGCGCCATTAAGAAAGACGTCTCCGTTGGTTTCCATGGTGAAGCTCAGACCATCCAGGTCAAAAGTATATTCGTCGTTGTATAGTCCGGTGCCCGATTTGTCGCCCGGTGCTGCCTGCCACCACTCGGGGGTATAACCTCCGGGAGGGCCTACGCCCATATGCGCAATCTGCGTACTGTCGATGACCCAGGTTTTGCCGCCGATTTGACCGGCACCGCCGGTGATCATATTCAGGTCCGGATCATCGAGCATCAGGGCATTATCCTGGGCAATAGTGACCGTACCGGTATTCATCGCCTGCCCCGATTTGGTGAATGCGGTTAAGGACACCGTATATTCACCGGCCAGCGGATAGGCCCCGGTAACGGTCGTGCCCTGGGCTTTCTGGCCGTTGCCCAGATCCCAGAGAAATTTAAAACCTTCGGCCGTACTGGTGAAGTGCACCAAGTTGGGATTGTCGGTATCGTGCTCAATTTCAAAAGTTACATCAGCAGAAATCGGCGTCGCAGGCAGGTCCGGTCCCGAAACGACCTGCGGATCACAGGCCGTTACAATAATCAGTACTGCCGCCAGGAGCCCAATGTTAAGTTTAAGCTTGTTCATAATCTTCCTCATTCGTTTGGTGTTTCAGCTCGCCTTAGGACCGGATCAGTATCCGGGGTTCGGCTGAAGCCTGCCGTTGGAGATATCGATTTCACTTTGCGGTATCGGAAAAAGTCCGCCGGTTTCGGTATTGTATTGGATACCGAAATCCTGGGCGTCACCCACATAACCGGGCTTCACTTCGGCCGTCACCGTAATATTTTGAGAGGCAACCGCCTGCCCCCTTCGCAGCAAGTCCCAATACCGGTGGCCTTCCATGGCAAGCTCGAGCCTGCGTTCCAGATACACATTGTCCAACGTTGCGGGAACCGGTGTAAGGCCTACGCGATTGCGCACCCGATCAAGATATCCCTCGGCCGTACCGGAATCGCCGTCTTTCAGGCGCAGTTCGGCGGCCATCAGCAGTACGTCCGAAAATCGAATCACGCGGTAATTGTTGCCCCAGTTCAACTCCAACTGGCCGTCGGACGGGGTATAGGATTTATGGGTGGTATACTTCTGGGTGAAGTTGCCCGTATGCTGGTAGCCTATCGTCAGTCCGGCATTGAGTTCGTTTTCAAAAAGTACCGTAGCTTCCAGGCGCGGATCAGACGGATCGAAAGCGTCAACCAGCTCCTGCGTTACCGGCGAGAAGCTCCAGCCCCGCTGATAATCCTCCTGGGCCGGCTGCTCTACCCGCGGGCCCTGCATTTGCGGCGCCATATTGCCTTCTCCACCATGTATGTAACCCCAGTCCCACCAGGGACGCGAATCGGCATAAGCAATTTCAAAGACCGACTCCACACTGAATTCGTTGTCGGGCGTGAAATTGTCTGCGTAATTGAGCAACAGGTCGTGTCCGCTGTCGGTGATCACGCCTTCTACCATCTGAAGTGCCGTCGTCAGGTCTACCGTCTGGTCACCGGCCGGCAGGTCCGAACCGTAGTAACCTTCGTAGAACAGGTAGACGCGTCCCAGCAACGACTGGGCGGCCCATTTCGACACCCTTCCCTCTTCCCCGGGATCGATTGTTTCCGGGAGATCCGGGATGGCTTCCATCAGATCCTGACCGATCTGCGAAAACACCTCGGAGGGAGCCGCCTGAGGCTGGCTGTAATCGTCCGGATTGTCTAGGGGTTCGGTAATCAGCGGAACATTTCCAAAGAAACGTACCAAATCGAAGTAGTAGTAGGCCCGGAGGAATTTCGCCTCGGCGGTAGTCCGCGTGATGAAACTCTCTTCGGCTGTTACGCCTTCGATCTGTTGCAGGAATTTGTTGGCACGGTAGATGCCGGTATAATACTTTCGCCACAGCCCGTGCACTTCACCGTTGGTGGTTCGGATGTTATGCTTATCCACCTCGATGATATTGGGAGCGTCATTTCGGCTGGCGCCTCCCGCATAAGCGTCGTCGGAGGCAATGTCCGAAAGCATTTCCGGTACGTGAAACCCGCTAACGGTATTCCACTGCAGCACATCATAGATTGCTACCAGCGCTTCCTGAGCATCCTGTTCGGTCTGGTAGAAATTGTCTTCTACCCGTTGGTCCAACGGCTCGACCGAAAGAAAGTCACTGCATCCTGCGGCTGCCAACAGTAGCAGCGCACCCAAAACCGTATGTTTAATATTTAGAGAATTCATAAGACTCTTCGTTTAGTGGTGAATAGTTCCGTTAGAAAGTAAGGCTGACACCGATGCGATAGCTGCGAGCCTGGGGATAGATTCCCCGGTCGATACCCACATTAAGTGGCGTTACCGCCCCGATTTCCGGATCGAATCCACTGTAGCCCGTCAAGGTGAAAAGGTTGTCGGCAGCTACGTAGACCCTGGCCCTGCTCATATTCAACATGCGGCTGATCCGTACCGGAAGGTTGTAGCCCACCTGCACGTTCTTAATGCGCAGGTAGGAACCGTCCTCTACATACAAGTCAGAGATTTTGGTCCAGTTTCCATTGGTATCATTCCAGCTAAAGCGGGGAATTTCATTCGAGCTTCCTTCACCGGTCCATCGGTCCAGGAAGCGAACCGGCATGTTGGTCATCGACAGATCATGGCGCCGCGTGGCGTTGAAGATGTCGTTGCCAAGGGTACCCTGCATAAAGACACTGAGGTCAAACTGGCGGTAATTCGCTCCCAGATTGATGCCGAAAGTCATGTCGGGCGTAGGGTTGCCGATCATGGTGCGGTCGCTGTCGTTGATTTGTCCGTCGCCGTCCAGATCTACAAAACGGACGTCGCCCGGAACTGCCAGTGGCTGAATGGGATCGCCCGTGCCGTCGACGTAAGCATCGATTTCCTGCTGGTTCTGGAAGATGCCGTCGGTTTTATATCCCCAGAAATAACCGACCGGGAAACCGACTTCGGCGCGGGTGACGATGCCGTAGGTGGCAAATCCGGCCCCGGTGATGACGCCTTCGGCATTGCCGATATGGGTAACTTCGTTATGGTTGAAAGCGACATTCACCCCCACATTGTAACTCAGTTCGCGGGTGTAGTCGCGATAGTCGACACTAAACTCGACTCCTTCGTTCTGGACGCTTCCTCCATTGATAACCGGTGCGTTGTTGCCCACATGCCCCGGAATGGGAGCGTTTACAAGCAGGCCTTTCGTTTTCTTGAGGTAGTAATCCACCTTCACGATCAGCTTGTCGTTCCATAAGCCGGCGTCTAAACCGATATTGAGCTGCTCGGAAGTTTCCCATTTTAGGTTGGGGTTGGATACGCTCGACGGCACCGAGCCGGTCGTGAACTGTTCGCCCGATCCGAAGGTGTAGCCGTTGCCGGTGGCGATGGTAGAGGTAAAGGCAAAATTACCGATGTTCTGGTTTCCGTTTTGTCCCCACGAAGCCCGCAACTTCAGGAAGTTGAGCACGTCGGTATAGGGGTTCATGAACGACTCGTTGCTCAGCACCCATCCCAGCGAAACCGAAGGGAATACGGCATAGCGATTATTCGGGCCGAATTTGGAGGAACCGTCTACCCTCAGGATTCCCGTCAACAGGTAGCGGTCGTCAAAGTTATAGGAGGCCCGCCCGAAATAGGATAACAGTTTTTCATCATAGGCACCTCCCGCGGCACGCATCGACTCTTCGTCGGCTGCCACGTTGATCCAGGCATTGCTGGGATCGCTCATCAGCAGGTTGGACTTGGAGCCAAACAGATCTTCGAAATGGATCTTCTGGGCCGAAACGCCACCCAGCAGCCGGAGGTTATGCCGGTCGAAGTCCTGCTCGTAGGAGACGGTATTTTCAAAATTCCAGGTATACCAGCGGTTTTCTGTCTTGCTGACCAGGGAGTTGCTGTTATTTTGTGCAGAGTTCAGATAATAGATGGGATTGTAGTAGTTATCGCGTACAAAGGCGGCGTCTATACCGAAACTGCTGCGTATCTCCAGGTTCGGCATCACCCGAAAACTGGCGTAGAGGTTATTCACCAATTTGTCTACCTGGGTGCCCCCGTTGGTTACCTGAAGTCGAGCCAGCGGATTAACGATCTCCTGCGTAACATAATTGGAGATTCCGTAATACCGCCCGTTATTCTGTACGGCATGGCTCGGATAGGAGTTCAGGTCGGCCTCATCCGTTTCATAAATAGGCGTCAGCGGATCCATATTAAGGGCGTTGCTCAGTGGCGAACCCCACTCGCTGTTGCTCAATACGGCCTTGCGATCAATACGGCTGTAGTTAAAACTGTTGCCCATGCTGAACACCTCACTGACATTACTGTCCAGGTTCAGGTTGAAGTTGTATCGGTCGAACTGGGACTTGTCTCCGCCGATGATGCCTTCCTGCGAGAAGTAGGCAAGGCCCGTTGAGTACACAAGCTGTTCGTTGCCACCCGAAATCTGCAACTGGTGGTTGAGCATCGGGGCATTTTCATTAAATACGGCCGCCTGCCAGTCGGTCCCTCCCGTCACCGGAGAACCCACGGGGAAAGGCAAGCTTAAGCCGGCGTTGGCCGCTCCTTCATTCATCATCATCATATACTGCTGCGCATTCAGCACATTCATCTTTTTCCATGGATTCTGAATACCGGCATAACCTTCGTACGTCACTTCGGTAATACCGGGACGTCCCGACTTGGTCGTGATCAAAACCACTCCGTTCGCGGCACGTGCACCGTAGATGGCGGCCGATGCGGCGTCTTTGAGAACCTCCATCGACTGTATGGCACCCGGGTTCAGATAGTCAATGCCGCTTACCGGCATACCATCCACTACATAAAGAGGATCGGCGTTACCGGTCGTACCCGCACCCCGTATACGTACGGTCGGAGATTCGCCCGGCTGGCCCGACTGGTTGGCCACATATACGCCGGCCGTTCGGCCCTGAAGGGCTTGTTCTACCCTGAGTACGGGTGTCTTTTCAATATCGGTAGCACTTACCGAGGACACCGATCCGGTAATCTCGCTTCGGCGCTTGGTGCCGTATCCCACCACAACCAGCTCTTCGCCGGACGACAGGATTGTTTCACGCAAGCGAACATCAATTTGCTTTCGCCCCCGAACCGGAACTTCCAGTGTTTCAAAACCCAGGAACGAGAAGACGAGGGTATCCTGCTCTTCTACATTGGCAAGCCGGTAAAAGCCCTCGGAATCGGTTGACGTACCCCGGCTGGTGCCTTTAATGACAATATTGACACCGGGCAAGGTTTCACCGGTCTGAAAGCTGCTCACAACGCCCGATACCGAATCGGCCATAATCACCTGCATCGGAGAGATGGATTTCGCAGATATGGCAAATGTGCGCTGCTCCAAATAGGTGAACAACAGATCGTGCGGTTTCAACAGGTTCCAGAGTTTTTCAGCGAGTGTCTCTCCCTCAAGTTTAGAAGGGCTGTATTTTCCGCTTACCAAATTCGAACGGTAAAGGAATGAGATATTATATTCACGAGCCAGCCGGTCGAGTTGGGTTTCCAATTCTACTTCCCGGTCCAGGTCCTGTATGTAGGCGATCTGAACATTTTCGACATGCGGCATACCCTGTTTCGCGATAACCGGCTGCAAGCCCAGTACCAAGACGAACAGTGCCGATAACAGATATCTTTTTGCTTTCATGGCGTTCCTATTTTTCTTTACTCGTTAAATGTAATGTTGCATTATCCGCATCCGATAACAGCCCTTACTCCCGGATATGGATGGTATTGTCAATACGTTCTATTTCTACTCCAAGCGTTTTAGCCAAGCCCTTCAAAAGCACATCCAGGCCAACATTTCTAAGCTTTCCTGTAAGCTTCTCTTTCAATAAATCACGGTTATCGACCTCCACTTTTACCCCGTAGGTATCTTCTATGCGTCTTACCAGCTCAGACAGAGGGGTCCGGTCAAGTATCAGGCTGTCGCTGGCCCATGAGGTGTAGACGTCGGGATTGACCTGGGTGACCAATATCTCGGCATACCGCGGCGAAAGGGTAGCCAGTTCACCCGGAGCCATTTCGTAAGCCAGGGTACCCAGTTCGAGGGTATCGCGGCCGGTCAGCCGTACGCGGCCCTCGGCCAAGGCAACCCGGGTCCCCTCACCGATCGTGCTGACGGCAAAGCGCGTTCCCAGCACCGTAATTTTACCCGTCGGGGTATGAACAATGAACTCTCTGGGATTCGACTCCGGCTTGCGATCGATATTAAAGTAGCCTTCTCCTTGCAACCACACTTCGATAGAGCGTTGTGCGGCAACGTTTTCGGGCAGGCGTAGCGTGGAATTGGCATTAAGCACGATTCTGGAACCGTCCGAATAGGAGATCGAGGTACGTTCCCCGTAATTCGTGGTGACGGTTTGGTAAACGATCGAGTCGGCCTGGCTTGGGTTTGTTCCGTCGTTCTGTGATAATACCAGCCAGGCCGTTAACCCGACGACAAACAGAATGCTCGCAGCCGTGGCCAGCATGGCCCAGGCCATCTTCTTCTGCTGTTTTTTTCCGGTTAGAAAGGGCTTGGAATACCTCGGTAACTGGATACGCCGCTTGAGCCTTTTCAACTCGGCTTCGGCGTCACCAGATTGAAGATCAACGAATCCTTTGTCAAGAAGTTTCTCCGCTTTGCGGGCGATGGCTTCATGTTCCTCATCTTGCTGCACCCAGCTATCCCAACGTACCTTCTCTTCTGTGGAAGCTTTGCCCTTTACATAGCGGACAAAAGATTCATCCAATAACAATTCTGAGAGTGTGTATGACATTCGTGTATTCCTCTGTGAGTTAGATTCAAGGCGCCGTCTAACTCTAAAGAGGCAGGCAAAGGTAGTTTCTACTCAATTTTATTTAATTATTTTCTCCCGGGAAGGATATACCGTCTCTAAGCTTATGGTATCAGGGCTTTTAGGAGGCGTTGAAGAATAGAAAAAAAGCTAATTATCCAGGAAAAGACGGAGGGATTTGATGGATTTGGCCAGGATATTGTAGATGCTTTGTGCCTGAAGATCCATCACATAGCACATTTCGGAGGTGGAGAGTCCTTCGTAATATTTCAGATAAACGGCCTCCCGTTGACGCGGACTCAGCTCCTCTATCGCTTTCTTGAGTTCCTCCTTCCTCTGCCTGTCCAGGTCGAGGATTTCAAGCCATTTCTCATAGTTGATAAAATTGGCAAACTGTTCCAGGCGGTACGATTCGTTCATCGTTTCTCTTCTTGTACCCGCTTTCTTTTTGCTAAGGAGTTCGCGCCTGAGCGACACCAGCAGATAGGCCCTGACCGATTGCACACGGGGAAGCCGGTCCCGGCTGTTCCAGAGCCGGTAAAACAGCTCTTGAATGGAATCCTTTACCAATTCCCGGTCTTTTACGATGCGGTAGCCGTAATGGTAGAGCATTCGATAATGGCTGCTGAAAATAATGCCCATGGCCTGCTCGTCTCCCTCACGCAGTTTTTTCCAATAGCGATTCTGGGCACCTTCATTATGCTCATGCTGATCTTCTTTCATCAGTCCTTCTGATGCGGAAATTTTATATGGAGGACTCTCCAACAACAATAGTTCCTGAGATGTTCTTATGCTGTTATGCTTTAGATAAATAAATTAGTCTTAGCGATTGTTTTATCTACGATGCATCTGCTTCTAGATACTACGCGGAGCAATAATATGCAACATTTTCAAATGCTTCTTGATTGTTGCCCCTCCCGATAGTAGCTTTGAACCGTTCCGTCGTTCTGAAATTTTCCGCCACTGGTGAAGGCCCTGTCCTTCCGGCCGGCGTGATACACTATAACCGTAAATTTCAGAACTACATATTTATGTCTTACCTATTATCGACCCTACGAGCAGCCGGTAGCAGGCGTCTTCCATACATCCTATCCCTGAGTGTTGTTGTCGTTAGCATGACAGCGAAGCCCTCCCGCGCACAGCTTTATAAAGATCCGGATGTGAGTGTTGATCGACGCGTGGATGATTTGCTCTCGCGGATGACCCTGGAAGAAAAAGTGGGCCAAATGACGCAGTTGAATATATCGATGATCAATACCACCGGCGTGCAGCGCGATGTAGTTTTAGATCCCCAAAAAGCCAGGAACCTGCTGCAAAACCATCATATCGGATCTTTTTTAAATGGTGAGGCCGTTGCTCCGCAGCAGTGGATCACCTACATCAGGCAACTCCAGCGCATCGCTATCGAAGAGACACGGCTGGGCATACCCCTTATTTACGGTATCGATCACATGCACGGGGCAAGTTATGTGGAAGGCAGTACGATATTCCCGCACAATATCAATATCGCTGCTACTTTCAATCCGGAAAATTCCACCCACAACGGCTTGATTACCGCACTGGAATCAGCCCCTCTGGGACACAGCTGGAATTTTGCACCGGTATTGGATCTGGGTCGAAATCCTTACTGGGCCCGTATGTATGAAACCTTCGGAGAAGATCCCTACCTGGCCTCGGTTCTTGGTGCCGCTTATGTTCGGGCCTACCAGCAAAATCACGACGAGGTGGCACCCTATCGCCTGGCAGCCACCGGGAAACATTTCATCGGTTATTCGGTACCTCGGTCGGGATGGGATCGTACACCGGTTGACCTTTCCATGCAGACCATTCATGAGTTTCACCGCCCTGCTTTCCAGGCCGCTGTAGATGCGGGATTAAAAACTATTATGGTAAATAGCGGCGAGATTAACGGTATACCGGTACATGCTTCCGAAGAGCTGCTAAGCGGGCTGCTACGCCAACAGATGGGATTCGAGGGAGTGATCGTGACCGATTGGGCTGATATCGAAAAACTCGTCGATTACCATAAGACAGCCGCAGATTATGACGAAGCTACCCGGCAGGCGATCGAAGCGGGAATAGACATGAGCATGACTCCCGAGTCATTGGCATTCAACGAAAGCCTGCTGAAACTGGTACGCTCGGGGATCATCCCTGAGGAACGCATCGACGAGTCGGTAAAACGAATATTAAAGCTCAAGTTTGAGCTGGGGCTTTTCGAGCATCCCTACCCGACGGGCAAAGGTCTGGAGAAAATAGGCAGCCCGGATCACAAAGCACGGGCCCTGCAGGCTGCCCGTGAATCAATGGTACTGCTTCAAAATAACGGCGGGACCCTACCCTTCTCCGCCCGGCTGCAGAATATTTTGGTGGTCGGGCCTTCGGCCAACGACAAAAGCAATCTCGCCGGCGGCTGGACGCTCGCCTGGCAAGGAGCCGAAGAAGAACGGTATCCGGCATCCATGAATACGATTACCGAAGCCATCCGCGAAGAATTCCCGAATGCTCGGGTAACGGCAATCGACTCGATGGGAGCGCCCGGTTCTAGTCAGCGCAGCCTCTTCGATGCCGCTGTCAAACGAGCGCAGGCCATCGTCATCGCAGCCGGTGAGACGCCCTATACCGAATTTGTGGGCAATATCACATCACTGGCCCTGCCCGACGAACAGCTGGATCTTATACGCACTGTAAACAGCTACGACAAACCTACGGTTCTCGTGCTGATAGAAGGTCGTCCACGGATCATAACCGATATCGTAAGCGAAACACCGGCCATCCTCTGGGCGGGATTACCCGGATTCGAAGGCGCCGATGCCATTGCCGACATCCTGATCGGAGAATACAATCCCAGCGGGAAACTGCCATTCTCCTACCCTCAATTTGTCGGACATCAAATACCTTACAATCATAAGCCCAGTGCCACCTACTTTTTTGACGCGGGACAAGCCAACAATATTGAACAGGCCGACAAGACTACGGCATTGTGGAATTTCGGGCACGGACTGAGCTATACATCGTTTTCATACAGCGGGCTCACCCTTAGCGATACGACGATGAGTGCTTCGGATCAGATTACCGCCAAGGTAACCGTAATGAATACCGGCGACCGGCCGGGTACGGAAACCCTGCTCTGGTTTATCACCGATGAAGTTGGTCGCATTACCCGCCCGGTCAAGGAGCTGGTTCACTTCGAGCGCATTGAAATGGATGCTGGTGAGAGCCGGGAAGTCAGCTTTACCATTCACCCCTCCGAACACCTGACCTATCCTGACTTTAACGGTCAGTCTGTATTGGAGAATGGACGCTTTACCCTGCATGTCGGAAAAATGAGCAAAAGCTTTCACCTTGCAACGGAATTACAGTCGAGCGGCAGATAGCTTTTGTGTGGCGGTAAATGCAATGGGGGGTCCCGTTGTACCCCCATCTTTGAAAACCGTGGCGGCCGGAATTGTGGTTTTCCATTGGAATCGTAAATTGTCATTCAGGTACTCTCATAAAACCACAATTCGTGATGGCACCCAGACAATCCGTCTTCATCGCCCGACCAATGGTGATGGGGACTGGCTCTCGGCTGAAATCCAAGCGAAGGTACCGAAGATTACAGCTTCGGGAAGAATACCGGCGGCTTCTATCTCACGATCGGCGAGGCGTTTTGAGAAGACTAGTTGACTATCAAAACGGGAGGTGAATTGCCAACCACATAGGCGTCCGCATCTACTACATAAACCTCATAGACCAGTGAATCTTTCGGTGCATTATCTTTCAACGTGACTTTCAGCATCATACTTTTAGCAATCTTTTGCGTTTTTCCATCGGCAAACAGACCGCTTTCAAAACTGAAATAGGCGTTTACGTCTTTCGAAAAGGTAAATACCATATCCGAGTCTTTGGCGTGCCAGTTCACCTTGTCCATTGGCTTAACTTTCATCATGCCTTTGTTTACACCATTATCATCCATCACACGCCAAATGCCGTTGGCATCTTTGTCAATCTTTACATTTTCGGTCGCTAAAGTGGGATTCGGAGAGACGGTCAAATAGACCAGGCCGGTCGTAACCGTGAAGATAGTGGTCAGCATAATAATTCTAATCAGATATTCTTTCATAATAATCCTGTGTATTTAGTTTTAGATGTCCGGCCACTGCAAACCGGTTTTTATTCCTTCTCAGGGTTTAAGTGCGAGCGCAAATCCTTATACCTCTGATCGGCAACAAGATCCTTAAACTCCGGCTGAAGTTCGATATCCGAAATCATGGCGGCATCAATCCAGCGCAAAGCTTCTTCACGCATACCTAGATTTTCGTAGATGGAAACGGCACGCTGCCTGATACGGATATTCTCGCTATCGACCTTGAGAGCCTGGCTGATATAACGAAGAGCAGCAACTGTATCCATCACATCCGAATGATAGGCTCCGAGATCAGCCAGTACCAGCGGATCCGAAGGATTGACCTCCAATACCAAAGCCGCTTTTTCGATAGCCATGAGATAAGCCTCCTCAGCCTTTTCCTTCTGACCGCTCCATTCATAGGCGGAAGCCAGATTACCCCAGATCTCGTAGCGGTTGGAAAAGTTGGAGAGCGCTATTTCGTACATCTTTGCGGCTTCTTCGTACTTGCCTTCCCAATAGTATATACCGGCCAGATTATTGGCTGTAAGCGGATTCTTTTCAAGTGCCAGCGACTTCTCAAACATCTGACGGGCTTTGGCATTGTCGCCGTTATAGTAGTATGCTACCCCCAGATTCGAATAGGCGGTGCTGTTCCTGGGCGTAATACGAATAACTTCCTGAAACTGATTGATGGCCAATTCGAAATTGCCCTTCCTCAAATAGTGAATGCCGAGGTCTTTATACCCCTCCCAGTATTCAGGTTTCAAATCGATAGAACGTTGATAGGTAAGAACGGCCTGCTCAAAGTTGCCCTGTGCATCATAGGTTTTCGCAAGCCCCCGATAGGCAGGGCTGTATTTGGAATCGATTTCCAGCGCATTGTCAAAATGCATGATGGCATGGTCGTACTCGCCTCTTCCCGTTTTAAGATTTCCCAGCAGGGTCTGTACGGGAGCAAGGGCGTTGTTCAGTTCAAGGGCACGGTTCAGTGCGGTTTCGGCTTTTTCAACGTAACCGATATCTCCGGTGGTTTCATACATTTTCCAGTATGCCTCGCCCTTACCGGCATGTCCCAGGGCAAAGTTCCCGTCGATGGCGAGCGACTCGTTGAAGATACCGACAGCCCTTTCCAGGCTTTCAAGGCTCGTATAGTCTTGCAAGGCAGCTCTTCCCCTCAGGTAATATTCATAGGCTTCCGGTTGGGAAGGCTCTCCCCGGCTCAAGATTTGGGTTATTCCGGGCTCCAGCGGAATATGCATCATCTTAAGCATGGCCCGTATGCCGTTGCGTTCAAGCAAAGCCAGGTTGTTGGAAGGCACCACAATGCGTTCGGTCCCGAGGCGCCGCAGCTTGTCGGCATCTACCAGCTCCATCATAAGTCTGGTAGAATCACCCATGGTCTGTATGCTGGACAATATTGCCAGGTTTACGCCAAATCGCGTATTTGCCTGACTGGCGCTTGCGATATTCTCCTTTCTCATTTCGCTGGCCGGCGTCACCCAATAAGAGCTTTCATATTGTTCCAGTTCTGTCAGCTTAAACGAAAAAGTTTCCGCGAGTCCGTCGCATATTGCCTGTAAGTCCGGGCTTCCACCTATATTTTCAACAGGTAAAACCGCAAGGTACTTTTTATCGGGAACCGTAGTTGAGGAGACGCCATCCTCCGGAGGAAAAATCGAGATGGCAAGAAATATCAACAGAACAACCGGCAGGCTTATAATCAGCAACAGGGTAGCTGACGGAAGAGCGGTTATTTTTTCAAACCAGGGCTTGGAAGAAAGCGAGGAAGACTTTACCACCGGCGATCCTCCCTTTATGCCGGCAAGCACTTCGTCAAAATTCTGATACCGTAAGCCGGGATCCTTTTCAAGGCAACCATCTATGACCTGTTCAATAGCTTCAGGAAAAACACGGGGCAAGGCCGTTTGCGGCAAGGGGTCTTCCTGGGTTATGGCATATATTACGGCAGGCTCGTAGACACCTTGAAATGGCAGCTCTCCGGCAAACAATTCGTAAAGGACAACTCCAAAGGACCAGATATCGGATCGCTCATCTACATCTCCCCCTTCCAGCTGCTCAGGGCTCATATAGGCGGTAGTGCCTATCGTGGAGCCGGTTTTGGTAATATGAGTCGCCCCTTTAGTGCGGGCCAAACCAAAATCCATAATCTTGACGCGCCCATCGCGGTCGATCATGATGTTAGACGCCTTGATATCCCGATGAAAAATTCCCTTGGCATGAGCTGCCCGGAGACCTCGGGCTATCTGTTCGGCTACATCGATTTTCTCTTCCAGCGATAACCGATTATCCTGTATCACCTCACTGAGCAGTACCCCTTCAACATACTCCATCACAATAAAGAGTTCCCGGTCTTCCTCAATGGCAAATACCTGTGCAATGTTGGGATGATTCAAGGCGGCAGCAGCCCGTGCCTCCTGTTCAAACCGCTTGCGATCTTCCGGTTTGACAGCGACATGAGAAGGCAAAAATTTAAGCGCTACCTTTCGGCCAAGACGGTTGTCCTTTGCCAGATAAACAACGCCCATCCCCCCTTCACCGAGCTTTTCAATAATGGTATAATGCAGAAATGACGTGCGCATAGAATAAACGGTGTTAAAATACCGTAGGACGCTTCTTTCCTGCCTACAGATGTCCCCCAGATTAAATCTTATAATTTACAGTATTGACTATTTTTGCAATAAAAACAAAAAAAATAGTTAATTAGACATAAATTTAATTGCTTATAAGACGCAACACTATTTTGATGGACGTGCAAACTACCATGTGCAAATATGGCTGATAAAGAAAGATTAACCGAAGAAAACCGGCAACTGCAGCTCGCTGTCACGGAACTAAAGGTTCTCAATGACATCGCTACCACCATCTCCTCCACTCAACCGGTTGAGGAAATTATCGACCAAATTGTATTGAAATGCATACGACACCTGGGTATTGAGGAGGGAACAATCAGCCTCCTGGAATCAGGCTCGGCGGATGATCGGTTTCGTACTATGATTCGCAGGCAAGACACATCCGCTACCAAACTGCCAATCCGTCTCGATGACCGGCTGAAGGGATGGATGCTCAAAAACCGATCCATATTATTAAGCAACAACATAGAAGAGGATGACCGATTCAGCTTTATTCGTGACGGCACAATCAATTTCAAGTCGCTGCTTTGTGTACCCTTGATGGCCAAGGGAGACCTTATAGGCTATCTGGCAGCATTCAACAAAAAAAACGGAGGCGTTTTTACCGATGAAGACCGCAGGCTGCTCTCGATCATCGGATCGCAATCAGCCCAGGTTATTGAGAATGCCCGCCTGTACGAAGAGGAAAAGGCCTTGATGAGCCTTCAGGAAGAGATGAAAATGGCGCGCGAAATTCAGCTCAGGCTGCTTCCCGCATCCCCGCCCGAATACCCCGGCATCCAGATTTCCGCTTTCAATATTCCTGCCAAATCTGTCGGGGGTGATTATTACGACTTCATAAGGCTTCCATCCGGGCGCCTTGGAATTTGCATCGGGGACATCACGGGCAAAGGGATGCCGGCTGCCATGCTCATGGCGAACCTTCAAGCTACTTTCCGAAGCCAGGCTGTGATACTTGAGCAGTGCGACCAATGTCTTCAAGGTACCAATACGATGTTATTCCGGAGTACCGAAGCTACCAAATTCGCAACCTTCTTCTACGGCATTCTGGATCCGGAATCAAATATGCTAACCTATGCAAACGGCGGACACGACGCTCCCCTGCTGTTGTATGGGAGTAACGAAAATGAACCGGCGCAGCTTGGGGCCACCGGCTTGCTGCTGGGAGTTATGGAAAATGCGGAATACGAACTGCAATCTGTTGATTTTAAAGCCGGTGATATTCTTCTGCTCTACACAGACGGTATTACCGAAGCAATGGACAAGGAAGGACAGGAATTCGGACTTGATGAATTGGTACGAATACTGAGATTACAGAGAGACCAACCCGCTGAAACTATTTGTAAATCCATAGTAGAAGAAGTTGCCACTCATACCGCCGGGACTCCCCAAAGCGACGATATCACCCTGATGGTGATTAAACGAAGCCATACCTCATAATGTCCCCAAGACAATGAATGCGGCTTTTACTTCGAGTACTGCGAGGCTTTTCGAAAACAATTTCTAATCTGTCACTGGCTTCAAGCCTCAGCCACTTCTTACCTCATTCCGATGGCTGTCCTAATCGGATTGCGATGGGAACGAGCTATCATGGCTATCATTGGCCTGCACATGACCGTGTGGATCCAAGTGCTCTTCAAAAGGCCTTAAGCTTTTTAAAGTACCATACCGAAAGACCCGACTATTGGGAACCATTCCCGGTTTTGTAAGTCGCATAAATGGAACAAGTATCAGGATTATGACTACAATATGCCTGCCAAAAGGCTCCAGATACGATTAATACTACATCCGCAATGTATTAATAATCGTTATCTTGAAGAAAGGTCATTAAAGGAAATTGAATGAGTGAGTATTTAGAGTCTATACTGAATGCATTTCACGATATGCTGTTCGTCTTTACTACGGATGGCATCATTGACGACTACCTGACTACCAACCACCAAGACGAACTTGGCTTATCTAAAGAAGCCTTCCTTGGGAAACACCATTCCGAAGTTCTGCCTCCATATGCATCCGAAAAGTTGCAGGAAGCCTTTAAGGCAGTTGAACGGGGCGTAGAACAGTTTTCCTTTGACTATAGCATGAACATCCGGGGAGACAAGCAATGGTATACTGCTGTAATTTCTAAATTGGAACTAGACCAAAAACAGCGTTACCTGGGAACCATCCGTAACATCACGGGCCGTAAAAACCAGGAACTGCTGTTGCGTGGTATACTGAACACCACACCCGCCGGAATTGTGGTATTTGATGCTCTGAAAGACGAAAAGGAGGCCATCTATGACTATGAAATCGCCAATCTCAATGAGCTGGTTGAAAAATTGCTGGGAGCACCGGAAGAAGAACTTATCGGGCAGACCCTGACTGCCATAACCCCCGATCTGGAGATAGAGAAAATGATGGATCGGTTTAATACGGTCATTGAAAAAAACGAACCTATTGATTTTGATTACAAACTGAAGAACGAAGATAACGAGAGCCGCTGGTTCCATTGTAAAGCCACCAAGTTTAAGGACGGTATCATAATCTCCTTTCTGGATATCACTGAGCAGAGAGAAACCCGGGACAAACTTATCGCAGCCAATGCCGAGCTTGAAGAGCTGAACCGGCAAAAAGACAAGCTTTTTTCAGTCATTTCCCACGACCTTAAGAATGCAATATCCGGGCCTATGGCCCTGTTCGAAGTACTGCTGGAAGAATATGAAGCACTCTCTTCAGAAGAGATCATCGATTACCTGAAATCACTCAACAGGTCAAACGAGAATGTGGTCAAATTGCTGGAAGATCTGTTGATGTGGTCTAAAAACCAGTTTCAGGAAGTCAAGCCGTTTATTGAAGAAGTGAAGCTACGAGAACTGACCGACAACATATTTCGGAATGTCAAAGCCGGCGCCGAGGAGAAAAAGATAACACTGAAGAACCGGGTCCCTGAAAATATTACTCTTCATACGGATATCAGCATGTTAAAAACCATTTTGCGAAACCTTGTAGGGAATGGTATTAAGTTTTCGCATCAGGGAGGAACCATAGAAGTAAAAGCCAATCAAGATGGAACTCACGCTAAAATCTCTGTTTCGGACGAGGGTGTGGGTATAGAAAACGAGGCCATGGAAAAAATCCTCAATAAAAAAAGCAATTATACCACTCGCGGCACCTCCGGCGAAAAAGGCTCCGGGCTCGGACTGGATCTCTGTATCGACTTCACGGAAAAACTGGGTGGCACGCTTCATATTGAAAGCAAACCTGAAGCCGGCAGCACTTTTCATCTGGCCCTGCCCAATGATAAGTAGAACGAGCCTGGACTGGATCCAACTTCTACTTGACTACTCCTGGCTATTTATCAGCTCTTCAATTGCGTCTCCCGCCTCTTCCTTCAGCTGATCGATACCGCCCTGCAGAGCCGCTTTCAGGGCTTCGTCCATAATTCGGCCGGCTACCTTGTTGACTACCTGACGGGTGGCATTTTCGCCGCCTGAACCGACATTGGTCAGTTCAAAGGACTCAAGGCGGACCTTAGCGCTTTGCGAGCCCCCGACATTGTGGGAAGCCACTACCTGGCCTTCTCTCATTACCAGCCGCTTGATAAGCATGGAACTGCCTTCCGAACCGGATGCCATGGCCGATTCCATATTGTCCATCAGTATTTTCAGGTTGTTCTCGGGGACTTTCTGAGTAACGGAGACAGCCGGATTGTGAATGATAATCTCTTCTATTATAAGCGTATCCGATAAGACGGTGCCGAGGTCGAGCCGGATATCCATGCGGCCCAAACGGAGGGCATGTTCGGTTTCAAAGCCCTCGGGATTGTCGACTTCAATTCCCTCAATGCTCCCCGAACCGGTGAAAGGGGAAACCGATACGCTTTCAACAGTGACAGTGGTCCCGGCCATTTCGGAACCTACTTCCTCGATGCTCGACTTAACCAGGTAGTCGAGAGAAAGTGTAAGGACCAGAAAAACGGCAATAAGGATTGCACCGAGACCGATTAGTGAATATTTTAGCGACTTCTTCATAAGTGGCAAACTTAGAACTTATTTTGGTATTTCTATTTAGCAGGACTGAATTTAGCCCTTAACAATTGACAGCTTAATACTTACCTCTAAACCACACGATTGTTCCTCATGCCCCGATGCGCCTTCCTCACTATGGACAGCTTGGATGACTTTTTTACCTACGACGAACTGCTCGTTGAGCCGCTTGCCGAACGAGGCTGGACGGTAGACATGGTTTCCTGGCGCGACCGAGAGGCCGACTGGGACCGTTATAAAGCCGTCATCATCCGCTCCCCCTGGGATTACCAGGACGATCCAGAGGCCTTTATGGAGGTGCTTGAAGCCATCGACACCTCCTCGGCACAACTGGAAAACAAGCTGGAGATCGTTCGGTGGAATATCAGCAAAACCTACCTCAGGGAGATGGAACAGCAGGGAATCATGATCGTACCCACCCTCTGGAAAGAAAGATGGTCTGACATTAATAACGCTTCTGCCCTCTTCGCAGAGCTTCAAACTGAAGAAATTATCATCAAGCCGGTTGTGAGCGCCAACGCCGATCATACCTACAGGCTTGATAAACAAACTTTGGCTGAACATATATCCGGACTGCAAAAAACCTTTGCCGACCGCCCCTTCATGGTTCAGCCTTTTATCAACAGCATTGTTACCGAAGGGGAATACTCCCTCTTCTATTTTGGTAAAGAGTACAGCCATGCCATACTCAAGAAACCGAGCAAAGGCGACTTCCGGGTGCAGGAAGAGCACGGGGGCAGTCTTCATGCCATCGAAGCAGATGAAGAACTGCTTGCAGCCGGCCGCAGATGTATGGAACGGATTACACCCCTTCCTCTCTACTCCCGCATCGACTTTGTACGAATGGATGACGGCTCCTATGCGCTGATGGAGCTGGAGCTGATCGAGCCTTCCCTTTATTTCAATATGGATCCCGATTCTCCCGAACGCTTTGCCAGGGTATTTGCCGAATGGATGAAATAGTTGCAATTAAAGCCGCCTTGTACTATCTATATAGTATATATTAATCCATTCTTCCCACATGCATACTTCTATCCGCACAGGCATACTGCTCATCCTTATTTCGATGTTGAACACAGCCCCTCTATACGGACAGCAACAGGGCGACCCCAATTTCAATCCGGTCATTGAGGACCCTGCCTTTCCCAAAGGAGAAGGTCCGCTGGTTGCCATCGATGGCGCCCACAACAATTTTCATACCTTTGACAGGCGCTACGCTCCTTTTGCCCGCCTGCTTGAAAAAGACGGATACCGCGTGGAAGGACACAATGAAAAATTCACCCTGGAAAACCTCTCCGGCATTGACATCCTGGTTATCTCCAATGCGCTGAACGACGAGGATGTGCATGAGTGGGTAGTGCCCAATCCGTCGGCTTTTACTGAGGATGAGATTGACGTCGTGGTGGAATGGGTCCGGAACGGAGGATCGCTTTTCCTGATCGCCGACCACATGCCCTTTCCCGGGGCGGCGCAAGAGCTGGCGGAGCGATTTGGCTTTACCTTCAATAACGGCTTCGCCTTCGATACGACCGACCAGGGACCTATCGTCTTTTCCAAAGAGAACGGACTCTTACAACCGGATCCCATTACCGAAGGCATTGACTCGGTTGCCTCCTTTACGGGACAAGGATTTCAAATCCCGGATGGTGCGCGTCCCCTGCTGTTATTCGGCCGTGACGTACTTTCACTGATGCCCGACACCGCTTGGGCTTTCAAGCCGGATACGCCCCATATTGCTCTTGAAGGATGGTCTCAAGGCGCCGTGATGTCCGTTGGCAAAGGCAGGCTGGCCGTATTCGGAGAAGCAGCCATGTTCACAGCCCAGGTAGCCGGACCTAACCGCTTCAAGATGGGAATGAATGCCGATATAGCGCCTCAAAACTATCTGTTTCTCATCCGCCTGGTGCGCTGGCTGGCAGGCAGCTGATGCTCAGTTATTTTTTAATCAGGCCTTTGATCCCATCATACATATCCGAAAGCTCGTCACGGCTTGTGCAATAAGGCGGCATCAGGTAGAGCACATTGCCCAGGGGACGCAACAGCAGGCCTTCATCTACACACTCTTTTTTAATCCGCTTAGCCACGGGATTCAGGTAGCCCTCCTCTCCTTCTGCTACGATATCCATCGCAGCGATGGTACCGGTTACCCTAAGCTTCTTAAAGTCCGGATGACCTTCAAACGCTTTCAGTTCTTCCCGGTGCCACTCTTCCATGACGCTGAATACCGCTTCATTCTCTTTCATAAGGTCCAGAGAGGCTAAAGCGGCAGCACAGCCTATGGGATTGGCCGTATAGCTGTGCCCGTGCCAGAAGGTTTTGATGGGATCGTCGCTTCGAAAGGCATCATATACTTCATCCGAACAGACCGTAACGGAGAGCGGCAGAAATCCGCCGGTGAGCCCCTTGGCCAGGCAGATGATATCGGGCTCCACCTGCGCGCGCCGCGAGGCAAACCAGTCGCCGGTGCGCCCGAAGCCGGTCATGACTTCGTCAAACAGCAGCAGGGTACCGAACTGCCGGTTTACCCAGTGCAGTTTCTGCAGGAACTCTTCGCGGCACATCCGCATCCCTCCGGCGCCCTGTACCAGCGGCTCGATCATGATGCCGGCATACTTTCCGGGAT
Organism: uncultured Balneolaceae bacterium; assembly: GCA_964457025.1. GTDB lineage: Bacteria > Bacteroidota > Rhodothermia > Balneolales > Balneolaceae > CAYWDK01. Next base: position 28,493 of record CAYWDK010000009.1, read on the forward strand.
TATTGTTCAGCAGCTCTTCCAGCTGCTCAATGATCTTATCTTCGCGTTTACCGGCCTCCTCATCGCCCATCCAGGTGGCTGGATAAGGCATAAACTCGACATCAAAAAGAAGATCCTTGAACACTTCGGTAAAGACCGATCGGTCTCCGGCCGACATCGCCCCGAAAGTGTCCCCGTGATAGGCACCCTCGAAACAGATAAAGGTCTTGCGATCCTCTCCCCGGTTTTTCCAGTACTGGTAGGCCATCTTCATGCCTACCTCGACGGCCGTTGAGCCGTCGTCGGAAAAGAAGAGGCGATTCAAACTGCCCGGCAGCTTTTTTGTAAGTCGTTCAGCCAGCTTCTCAGCCGGATCATGCGAAAAGTTGGCAAAGATCACCTGTTCCAGCTTATGTGCCTGTTCGGATATGGCGTCGGCGATCTGAGGATGTGCGTGGCCGTGAATATTGACCCACCAGCTGGAGATACAATCCATAATCCGCCGGCCGTCTTCCAGCTCCAGCCAGAGGCCTTCTCCTTTCACTACTTTAAGGGGTTCGGGGGCGTCTTCGATAATCGTAAAGGGATACCAGATGTTGGGATGCATAAGTTCTCTTACCACTGAGTCACTTAGGATGCTAAGATTTATTAAAGTGTTTCGTATAGGTTTTCTGAAGGCTTTGAGGGTTGATCTCCTCAAGCGGCTCGATTTCGGCCACTACATCTACCATACCATATTTCTCGATGGCTTTGCGGTTGCTTTCGTTCTTGGGGCCGTTCATAACCACGCCCAGGATGGGGATGTCACGGGAACGCAAGGCTTCCAGCGAAAGGAAGGTGTGGTTGAGCGTACCGAGCTCGCTTCGAACCACCAGCAGCACCGGAAGCTCCAAGTAGCGGATGAGATCGATTATCATAGCCTCGTCGTTAACCGGAACCAGCAATCCCCCTGCCCCTTCAACTATTAATTTATTTTCAGGTGACTCCGGTAATTCGAAGTCCAGCAATGAGATATCGACATCATCAATTTCGGCCGATGCATGTGGCGACAAAGGCTCGGTCAGGCGATAACGCTCTGGTATAAAGTGTGATTCCGGCAGGCCGGTAACCCTTTTTACAAATTGGGTATCGGTCTCCTCCTCCAAGCCGGACTGTATCGGTTTCCAGTAGGTACCGCCAAGCCCCAAGGTCAGCATAGCCGAGACCACGGTCTTGCCGATTCCGGTGTCGGTTCCGCTCACGAAAAAAGCTTCCGGGAAAGTCTGCAAAATATCGTTTTTTTAGGCTGTTCTGAATTGAGTGCCAAAGTTATAAATCACTCCCCTTTAAACAAACTTCTTGATTATAAGTTCTTCCGGCCTATTTTGGCAGTTGACCGATAATTAATCCGGAAGTTTTGGCTGAAGCTCAAAATCAGAAAACAACCTATGCGCGGCGGCTCTCCCTCTTTGATGGGACGATGGTAGTAGTGGGCGGTATCATCGGTGCCGGCATTTTTCTAAACCCCTCCATTGTGGCCCAGCGAATGGAAACTCCGGCCCTGGTACTGGGCGCTTGGGCTATCGGTGGAGCCATTGCCCTTATCGGAGCCCTCTGTTTCGGAGAACTGGGCTCCCGCCGGCCTGAAGCAGGAGGAGGTTATGTCTACCTTCGGGAGGCTTTCGGCCCCCTCCCCGCCTTTCTTTACGGATGGACTCTGCTGCTGGTTATCAACACCGGCGGTATTTCGGCCGTAGCCATGACCTTCGCCTATTATGCTGGAGACCTGTTTGCACTGAGTGACTCCTTCGCTAAACCGCTGGCTATCGGCTCCATCGTGCTGCTTACGGGTATCAACTACCTGGGCATCAAACCGGGCAGCATCACCCAGAATATTTTCACGGTACTTAAACTGGCGGCCGTAGCGGTGCTGACCGTAGCGGGACTGATGCTCTTCGGCACCTCTGAACCCGAAGCGGTTACCCCCGAACCCTCGACGGGCACCTTCGGCGTCATCACCGCGATGGGTACGGCACTTATTCCCGTCCTTTTCGCCTACGGAGGTTGGCAACACGCCAACCATGTGGCGGGCGAGATCCGCGATCCCAAGCGCAACCTTCCAAGAGTTACATTTATCGGTGTGGTGATCGTGGTAGTCTGCTATCTGCTTGTCAATCTTGCCTGCGTGGTGGCGCTGGGCGTTGACGGGCTGGCCAACAGCACTTCTCCCGCCTCGGACGTGACCGAAGCGCTGTGGGGCAATTTCGGAGGCAAGCTGATATCAGCCGGGATAGCCATCTCCACCTTCGGCTTTGTGAACCTTGCCATTTTGGCCGGGGCTCGTGTCTATCAGGCCATGGCAGACGACGGACTCTTTTTCAAAAAGGCCGCCGAGCTGCATCCAAAATACCGCACACCCAGCTTTTCGCTGCTCATCCAGGGTGTGTGGATCATCGTGCTGATCCTTTCCGGCTCCTATGGACAACTGCTCGACTACACCGTATTCGGCGACTGGATCTTCTTCGCACTGGTGGCCAGCACGCTCTTCTACTACCGCTCAAAAACCGATCCTGAAAAAGACGACTCTTTCCGGATGCCGGGCTACCCCTGGCTGCCGGCTATATTCATCCTTGCCGGTATTTTTGTGGTGGCCAGCAGTATTATGTCGAATGTTGTCAACGCTATGATGGGCGCCGGGCTCATACTGGCAGGCATCCCGGTCTACCTCTACTGGAAAAGCAAGCAGGATTCATCCGATGAAACATAGTCCCTACATAAAATGGGCAAAAAAGCACCACCACGCCGCCTACAACCTGGCCGGAAGCGGCATGCCCGGGCTTTCGCTTACCGAAGTGGTTACCGATGCCAGGGAAATTTTGGAATCAGGCTCCCACGAAGACGGCTGGCCGCCGCTCATGGAAAAGATTGCGGAGCGCTATGAGGTAGGTTCCAAGCAGGTGGTAACCGTCCACAGCGCTACCCTGGCCAACCACCTGGTGTGCGGGCTGCTGCTTGAACAGGGTGACGAAGTACTGGTTGAATACCCGGTGTATGAACCCCTGCGGTCTCTCCCCGAATATTTTCATACAGAAGTAAGACTCTTCTCCAGGAAACCGGAAAGCAGCTACCAGCCCGATCCCGGAGAAATCGAGCAGCTGATAAGCGGTCGGACCAGGCTGCTCATCCTCTCCGACCTGCATAATCCCTCCGGTGCACTGCTTGACCGAGATGTCCTGAAAAAGATTATTTCACTCGCCGAAAAACACGATTTCCATCTGCTCATTGACGAAGTCTACCTGGAATTCATGTATCCCGAAGGGAAACGGACCCTGGCGAAGCTGAGTCCGGCAGTCATCACCAGCCGGAGCCTGAGCAAAGCTTACGGACTGGATGATATCAGGGCCGGATGGATTATTGCCGAAGAAAAATTGGCAGAACGAATCAGGCGACTGGCCGATCTTTTCATCACCACCATGGCCTTCCCCAGCGAACGGCTGGCCCTTGCGGCTCTTAGCCGGGCTGATGAAATGCTGGAAAAGGCATTACGCTTGCTGCATATCAACCTGCCCATTGTCAGCGACTTCATCGAAAAACATCCTGCCTTATCATGGGTGCCACCCGGAACCGGTACCGTCGGTTTTGTGAAATGCGAAAAGGATGTGGACCGGCTGACTGAACTGCTCGGATCAAATTACGATACCTTGGTAGCACCCGGCCGGTTCTTCGGTATGGATGACCACTTTCGCATAGGCTGGGGCATGGATACTGACCTTCTCAGGGAGGGGCTTTCCCGGCTGGGCAAAGCGCTGGATGAAATTAATTAATCCTTTCGCATATAGTCCTATCCCGGGAGGGAATTTTCAGATCCTCATCAGGACCAGAGTGAGTTTGGTGAATGCCGGCTAGGAGTTAAAATCTCTTTTCACAGCCAGGAACACTACATGGTAGCTAACCTTAATCTTACCGTTCGCGGCTTTATTCCAGTGGTCTATCAACAGCTTCATCTCGGAAGGCTTCAGCGGCCGGCCTTTGGTCCGGGTTCCCGCCCCCACTTTTTTTAGGTGACGGAAAAAAGAAGCGGCGTCTTCGTAGGTCTCGGTAACCGTATCCTCATAAAAATCGACCTGTGCGGGTCCCGTCGATAACTTGATCACCACTTCTTCGGTGTCCGGCAATTCATTTCCGGTAAAGGGAATGCCAAGTTCGCGGCAGTGCTCTTTCCACTCGGGAAAACTCTCATTGCCGGGAAAGGAAGCGAGCAGTAGCCCGCCGGGCTTCACCGCTTCCATCAACCGCCCCAGCGTCAGTGACGGATCTTTGAACCACTGTGCGGTAAAGCCGGAGACGATCAATGAATAGCTTTTTTTCTCATAGTCAAACTCTTCCGCATCCATCACCCGGAATTCCAGTCCCTCATTTTCTCCGATATATTCCGAACAATACTTTACCATCTCCGACGCCAGGTCGGTGATCTCCATCGGCCGTGCGGGATAGAGCTCTCTGAGTCCCCCGGTTACGAAACCGGTACCGCAACCCACTTCCAGTATGGGGCCGGGCGGGATAATATCCTTCCAGGGATCAAGTGAAGCGATGAGCCGGTCCGCGACCTCTTTCTGTACGGTGGCATGCTCCCGGTAGTAAGCCGCAGCTTTACCGAAACGGTCGGCGATCTGCTCTTTGGAAGTCTGTCGGGCTGTCTCGGCTTCGTTCATAATAGGTCAGGAATCGGAAATCAGGTGTTCGACTTCGGTTTTAATGAACGACCAGCACTGCTCACTGTGTGTAAAAGGCAGGGCGTGGCCGGTATGCTTCACTTCAAAATACTTGGCTTTATCCTGCAGCTCCTCATACAGCTGCCGCCCTTTGCTTCTGGGGACAATACTGTCGTCAAAGCCGTGCAGAATACAAATTTTGTTGGCTTTTTTCAGCCGCTCAGCCGTAATCTCTTCCTCCTTCAACCGGTAAAGATCCTCAATCAAACGGGAAGGCTCATCGGGCGCGTCGGGTACCTCCCAGCTGTTCTGCGGATAGAATGCGTTCTTATAAAAATCGTCCAGTACTTTCTGCGGATCCTCCTTCAAACGGCTGATCATCTGCTCCAAAACCTGTCGCGACCGGCGCTTGAACTGCGGCGACTGTGGATGGAAACTGAGGAAGCCTCCGAAGATAACAAGCAGGTCAGACTTGGCGATCTCGCTTTCTGGCAGCTGATGCAAGCCCATGGAATGCGCAAGCAGAATGCGGTACTCCGACTCAGGATTGAATTCCGGAAATACAGCTTTTCCGGAATAATATCCCTTTTCAAAGGTCCGGAAATCGGCATCTTTGAAAAACCGATCCCAACCCTGCCAGCACGACGCATCGAAGGCCCATCCGTGCCAGGCTATCACTTCCATGCCGTTATTTTTTCCCTTATCCCTTTCTGTCACGCTTCCACTCCTCCATCAACCTTAAAAACTCATCGATATGCTCCCTCTCATGCGCAGCGGATAAAGTGAGTCGAATCCTGGAGCTGCTTTCAGGGACTGTCGGCGGACGAATAGCCGTAGCCAGCATGCCGTGTTCTTTCAGGTAATCCGACAAGGCCAGAGTCTCTTCTTCGCTTCCTATGATAACCGGTATAATTTGCGAATTCGAAGGCCCGGTATTATAACCCAGACCATGCAATCCCGACCTGAGATAGCTGCAGTTCTCATGCAGCTTTTTACGTTCGCCTTCCATGGCGGGAATCAAATCGAGGGCAGCATCGATGGCCCCTACCACCGCGGGCGGCAGTGCGGTAGTGTAGATAAAGCCGGGACAGAAATTGACAAGATACTCTTTCATCGCTTCGGTACAACAGAGATAGGATCCGAAAGAGCCGAAAGCTTTACCGCAGGTGCCCAGCAGCAAGTCGACTCCCTCCACTCCCCGGGCCAGGCCGAGGCCGTTTTCTCCCCAAACCCCTACGGCGTGTGCGTCATCCACAAACAGCAAAGCATCATACTTGAGAGCAAGCCCTGCCGTACGGTTGATATCGCTCCGGTCACCGTCCATGCTGAAAAGCGTTTCAGTGACGATCAGGATCCGGTTGTAATCCTTGGCGGAAGCCCGCTCAAGCAGACCCTCCAGGTGATCGGTGTCGTTGTGATCAAATCGCTGGAAATCAGCCCGGCTCAGCAGCGAACCCTGCAGCAGGCTGTTGTGGCTCAGCTTGTCGGCCAGCACCAGTGAATTCCGTCCGGCCAGGGTCGATATGATGGTACTGTTGGCCTGGAAACCGGAATTGAACAACATAGCCGCTTCACTGCCAAAAAGAGACGCTATCTTTTGCTCCGTCTTCAGATGGATATCAAAAGTGCCGGATATCAGGCGGGATGCGGTAGAACCGGCGCCGTACTCTTTTGCGTATTCGGCCGACCGCTCAATGACTTCGAGATGACGGGCAAGGCCCAGGTAGTCATTGGAGCTGAAGTTCACCAGTTCCTTGCCTTCTTCGGGGTGACGAACGACCGGTGCCGTAAGCTCAGGCACGTATCTCCTGAGCGTCCTCAGCTGCCGGTTTCTGCGGCGCCCTTCAAGAGCTTCGTTAATAAAGCGGTACTTGTCTTTACTGCTCACGCTCGGTAATCAGTTATTCGCCACGGCTTGTTGGTTGTCGATGCCGGATGTCCACGCGGAATCGATCTCAAAAGTACGCAACATGGTCCGGAACTGGCGTACGAAACGGCGCTTGCTGTATTTGGGGGCAAACTGCCCGAATTCCAGTATGAACAGCCGGTTGTTTACTTCGTCATAAACCGTAAGATTGGCAAAAGGGCCGCCCATAGCGTCGTTGGTCATCCGCCAGGTGCCCAAGGTTTCATACGCAAGGTGGCCGTTTAACTCAAAGCTTTCGGTCTCGACGGGACGGCGGTACTCTGTTGTCACATAGGAGTTGGCACGTGTACCGCGAATCCACTGCTCCATCAGCGAATCACGCTTGGCATTGATCCAGTTGTTGTCCAGAAAGTCCACATTCTCAACCCCGTCCTGCCACCATGCCCAGAACCAGCGGTCGTTGTCGGGCAGCCCCCGCCGCATGGTCACCATGTGGTTTGTGTTGCCGTTGTCGGTGTAGGTGGTATCGATATTTTTAACCCAGTCGTGCTGCACGCGAATCTTCCATCCGTGGTTCTGCCAGAGGGTGTCCTCGATGGCGTAGTTCTCACCCCGGTCGTAGATCTCCTCCCGCCAGCGGGCGAACTCTTTATCCATGAGGTTTCCGACCAGCGGCTTTTCCGCATTCCTTATCTTCGAAGCAAGGGCCGAATCGCTGGTCGAGCTGAGAATAATAGTCCATTGGTCCCGGTACCACTGATTCTCCAAGGGAAAGGCAAAGCTGTCTCCGTTTCGTACACGCTGCTCCACCTGGTCGTCCAGAAGGGCCCGTACCAGTTCCGCAACATTACTACTGTCGTCAATAGGGGCAGCAATAATGATATTCTTGTTCTGCTTGAGGTTTTCCAGCTGCTGGTTGTTGACAAAATCACGATACCGCAGGTCAAAAAGCGCTTCCCAGTTAGGCAGTGTCTTGATCGCCTTTCCGTAGGTATCACGTATCGCCTGGGAAGTTTCACTGCTGTCCCACATTGTTGAATCCATAATTACCACGGCTTCACCGAATCCTCCTACAGCCTTACGGCGGTAGTCCCCGTCACAGGCTGTGACGGATACGAAGGCCAGCAAAACAATGAGCAGCTTGATAGATAATTTCATAAAACCTTTGATTGAATGTTAATCGTTATGGGTACCGTACTTCAGCTTTCTAACAAATTCGAAGACGCGATCCTTCCACCCTTTCTCCGGGTAGCTGGCCCGAATAGTGTCAATAAGCGCGCTGCCTACTATGAAACCGTCAGCATCACGGGCGATACTCTGTGCATCTTCATGTGACTTTATCCCGAAACCGATCATCTTGGGATTCCTTCTGACATTTTCATTCACCCTTTCAATAAAGCGGTTTACCGAACGGGCAACCTCTTCTCCGTCGCGGGCTCCGGTCACGCCGGTGACGGAGACACAGTATACAAATCCCTGCGATGCTTCATCAATAATTTTCATGCGCTCGTCCGAGGTGTTCGGGGCCACCAGGTAAATCATGGAGAGGCCATACTGTTCCGCATATTCTTTGATGATCCCCGACTCCTCGACGGGGATATCCGGAAGGATCAAACCGTCCACCCCCGCATCGGCAGCGTCTCTGCAAAAACGTTCCGCTCCATACCGGAGTACGGGATTAATGTAACCCATCAGGATAACCGGGATCTCCGATTCTTTTCGCAGCTCACGCACCATCCCGAAAATCTTCTCCATGGTAATGCCGTTGGCAATGGCTTCGGTACTTGAATGCTGGATCGTGGGTCCGTCGGCCAGCGGGTCGCTGAAGGGCATACCCAGCTCGATGAGGTCGGTACCATTGGCTTCCATGCCGAGAATCAAATCGACCGTCGATTCAAGGTCGGGATAGCCGGCCGTAAGGAAAAGCGACATCACCTTTTTATCCCCGCTTTGTTGCCGGGATTTGAAAAGCTTGCTTATGCGGTCGGTATTGGTAGCTTGCTTGTCTGCCATCAGAGGTTCTCGGATATGGTTTTCATGTCTTTGTCTCCCCGGCCGGAGCAGTTGACAATTACAATTTCATCTTTCTTTGTTTGAGGCATCAGTTCCTCTAGCCAGGCCACGGCATGGGCCGTCTCAAGCGCCGGTATAATGCCTTCTGTCTCGGATAATAATTTTACAGCATCCATTGCCTGCCAATCGGTTATGGACTTATATTCAACCCTTTTTGAGTCAAAAAGATGCGAGTGTTCCGGACCGATGCCGGGATAATCAAGACCGGCGCTGATGGAATGGGCGAGTTGTATCTGCCCTTCCCGGTCATGAAGCAGGTAGCTCAGGGAACCGTGCAACACGCCCGGCGTGCCGATACTGAGCGTAGCGGCCGTCTTATCGGTATCGGCACCCTTTCCGGCCGCTTCGAGGCCGTACATTTTTACTTTCTCGTCCTCCAGAAAAGGATAAAAGAAACCTATGGCGTTCGACCCTCCGCCTACACAGGCCAGCAGGTGGTCGGGCAGGCGGCCCTCCTTTTCCACAATCTGCTCTCTTGTCTCCTCTCCGATCACCCGGTGGAAGTTGCGGACCATCATCGGATAGGGATGCGGGCCCACCACCGAACCGATGATATAAAAGGTGTTATCCACATTGGTGACCCAGTCTCTGATAGCTTCATTGGTGGCATCTTTAAGGGTTTGCGAGCCGCTTTCCACGGAGCGTACCTCGGCTCCGAGCAGCCGCATGCGATCCACATTGAGCTTCTGCCGCTCCATATCCTCGGCTCCCATATAGACGATACACTCCACGCCGAACTTGGCACAGGCAGTGGCCGTAGCTACCCCGTGCTGGCCGGCACCGGTCTCTGCAATGATTCGCTCCTTACCCATCCGCTGCGCCAGCAGGATCTGCCCGATGGCGTTATTAATCTTATGGGCACCCGTATGGCAGAGGTCCTCCCTTTTGAAATAGATTTTTGCCTTGTCGTAGTGGTCGGTCAACCGGTTGGCAAAAGTCAACGCCGTGGGACGGCCGACATATTCCCGCAACATCTCACGATACTCCGCCCGAAATGCCTCATCCTGCCAGGCTTCCTTATAGGCTTCCTCCAGCTCCTCAAGAACCGGCATCAGTATCTCGGGTACAAACTTCCCTCCAAACTTGCCGAAGTAGCCTTCTTTTGTTGGAAAATCGTATTTCATAGCTTCCTCGCTAAATTCAAAACTTCCTGATTATTGCTGACTGTTCACCGTTAACTGTCAAAGTTCTCCCATCTCCTGCAGTTCCCATATCTCCCGCATCTCATCCATCAGGGCCTCGATCTTGTCAAAATCCTTGACCCCCGGACTGATTTCCAATCCGCTGGAAAGGTCAATAGCATAGGGATGTACCTTGCGGCAGGCTTCACGGACGTTGCCCGGATTCAATCCGCCGGAAAGGAAGAAGGGCTTCCCTCCTGCAGCCTCCTCAATTAGCGACCAGTCGAAGGTCTGTCCGGTGCCGCCCCATTGCCCTTCCACTTTGGTATCGAAGAGCAGGTAGTCGACCGTATCGAGATAGGATGCCGCTTTTTTACGTATCTCCTCCGTTTGATCACCCTCCCCGATACGGATAGCCTTGATCACGGGCTTATCCACTAAGTCGCAATATTCGGGCGACTCGTCCCCGTGCAGCTGAACCATATCAATGCCGGTCTGTCGGGCGATCATATTGATGTCATCCAGCGGCTGATTGACAAAGACCCCGACACATTCCGGACCCTCGATCCAGTTGATAATGGCGCCGGCTTCAGCGGGCGTGACAAAACGGGGACTTTCCTCATAGAAAATAAATCCCATATAGTGGGCCAGTGCTCCTGAGACGAATCGGGCGTCTTCCAGGGAAGTGAGGCCGCAGATTTTGACTTTGGTACGTTCTTCTTCGTTTGCAAACATTTTTTCAGTTAACAGTTAGCAGTAATCAGTTATCAGTAAGAGTTTCGTTCTCGATCTTGGCGTACAGCCCGTTGAGTAGTTTCTTAACGGCTTTGCCGGGATCGGGCTGGCGCATGAAATGCTCGCCGATGAGGGCCGCGTGGATACCTTCATCATATAGGGTTTTCAGGTCATCCGGCGATTGCAGCCCGCTTTCTGAAACCAATATGGTCCCTTCGGGCGCCTTTTGCAGTAATTCTATACCCCGGTGCACATCCACCTCAAAAGTGCGCAGGTCACGGTTATTAACGCCGAGGATAGTCGTATATTCAAAATCGACTCTTTGAAAATCATCCTCCGAATAACACTCCACCAAGCACTCCAAGCCGAATTCCGTAGCGGCATGATGAAGTTCCTGCAATTGCTTTCCTTCTGTGATGGCCACGATTAATAAGATGGCATCCGCGCCATAGGCACGAGCCTCTTTAACCTGATATGGATCCATTATGAAATCCTTGCGCAACAAGGGGATATCCATTTCTTTTGATACTGTATCAAGGTATTTCAGACTGCCTTGAAAGGCCGGCCCCTCTGTAAGTATAGATAAAGCGGCCGCACCTCCCTCTCGATACTGCCTGGCTATACGAAGAGGATCAAAATCTTTCCTGATTACTCCTTTAGAGGGAGATGCCTTTTTGATCTCGGAAATAACGGAAACGGTCCCTTCCCTTTCGATTGCTTCGGCAAGGGAATGACGCTCCTTCTCATATCCTTCCATCGATTCCAACTCGCGAAAGCTTATGTCTCGCATGCGCTTTCGTAAGTTATATCTATTTTGTTCTACTATTTCATCCAGTATAGTCCGCATGCTATCCTAAGCCTCTTTTACATCGTTGGTTGCTTCCACAAAGCGGTTCAGGGCCTTCAGAGCTTCGCCCGACTTCAGACTTTCACGTGCCAGTTCCAGCGCTTCCGAAAGATGCTCTGCTTTCCCGGCGGCATGTATGCCGAATGCGGCATTGAGCAGTACGATATCCCGCTGTGCCCGGGTGGAGCTGTTATCAAGTACGGAGCGAATAATGCCGGCATTGTAATCGGCACCCCCTCCCTGCAGCTCTTCAAGATCTACCCACTCAAGGTCGAGCGACCGGGGATCAAAAACCACCGATTCCATCACCAGGCTCTCTTTCAGTTCGAAGATCTCGGACTGCGCACTCAGGCTCACTTCATCGAGTCCGTCGTGGGCATTTACCGTATAGGCAAACTCTGTCTCCAGGTTGGCGAGGATATGTACGATCTGCCGAGCCACCTCCTTGCTGAAGGCTCCGATCATTTGTCGCCTGACACCGGCGGGATTCAACAGCGGCCCCAGTATATTGAAAAAGCTGCGGACCCCCAACGCCCTGCGGGCAGGCATCACATGCTTCATGGCGGGATGGAAATAGGGGGCAAACATGAAGGCCATTCCCGTCTCCCGGAAGGCTTTTTCCACTTCTCCCTTATGCAGGGTAGCTACCGCCCCTAGGGCTTCCAGCACATCAGCGCTGCCGCTCTTGCTGGAGACACTCCTGTTGCCGTGCTTCAGTACAGGCACTCCCGCGCCGGCCACTACGAACATGGCCGAAGTCGATATATTGAAAGTACCCGAATTGTCGCCGCCGGTCCCGCAAAGGTCTACGGCACCCTCGGTATCGACATCCGGTTTTACCGCAGCCTCCCGCATTACCTTAACGAAGGCCGTAAGCTCGGCAATGGTCTCCCCTTTGGCGCGCATACCGAAGAGAAAGGCCGAAACCTGCTCGGGCTCAACCTCGCCTTCAATAATAGCCTGCAAGGCGTGTGAGGCTTCGTCTTCGGACAGGTCTTCACCTGCCGCCAGTTTTTCCAGTATATCTTTAAAATCCGTCATTGCTATTTCTTCAGCCAATTTTCTATAATCTTAGGTCCTTCGGTAGTTAAAATGCTTTCGGGATGAAACTGTATACCTTCGATGGGACGGTTGCGGTGGCGAACACCCATAATCACGTCGTCATCGCTGCGGGCAGTCACCTCCAACTCGTCCGGTATCCGCTCGGGATCCAGCACCAGCGAGTGGTAGCGGGTAGCGGTAAAGCCGTCTTCGATCTTCTCAAAGACGCTCTTACCATCGTGGAATACGCGCGAAGTCTTGCCGTGCATAAGTGCCGGCGCATGGATCACCTTTCCTCCGAATACCTCGCCGATAGCCTGGTGACCCAGGCAGACACCCAGCACAGGAATTTCCTCACCAAAAGTGCGGATCACTTCCTCGGTGATACCCGCATCTGCCGGGCGGCCAGGGCCGGGAGAAATCAGAATTTTATCCGGCTTAAGCTCGCGAATCTCCTCTATGGTGATGGCGTCATTGCGCACCACTTTGTACTCCTCGGTATGGCCTGCTACCAGGTGGACCAAGTTGTAGGTAAAGGAGTCATAGTTATCGATGATCAAAATCATGCTTCAACAAAACCGTTTTAGATCTTCAGGTTACGGATAATGCCCGTTGCTTCGCGGAGCGGACCCATTACCGTTTCGGCTCGCTCGCGGGCCTTCTTGCCGCCCTCACGCAGTACGTCGGTGACATAGTCCGTGTCTTCGGCCAACTCCTTGCGGCGCTCGCGGGCTTCGGCAAAATAATCCTCAATCATTCCCAAGAGTTCCTTCTTGGCGTGGCCGTAGCCGTAGCCTCCGGCCCGGTACTTGCCGGCA
>CAYWDK010000010.1:0-39875 GCA_964457025.1 uncultured Balneolaceae bacterium
CAGCGATCCCTGGCTCATGATTCGGATGAAATACTTGATTTCGACCGGCGTCATCTTGCTGTAGGCTTCGCTAAGCACTTCCTGCTTGTCGGCACGGGATGAGAGGCTGTAGAGCTCTTTGTAGATATCTTCAACCTGGCGGAGGCTGAGCTCAGCGGGCTCCTGTTTTTCCCGGGCGGCGTCGATGTTGTGCATCAGTTTTTCAATGGCTTCGGAAGAGCTGCCCAGGGCGGTACGGCAGGGCTTGAAGACTTTTTCGTAGTCGATCTCACAGAATTCGGCGGCGCAGGTGGAGTAGGTGCGGCTGCCGACCGACGCCCGTTTGCCGGAAAGGGAGGAGAAGGCACCTTCTCCCAGAAACTGTGCGGCCAGGTTCAGGTCGCTGTCATTATCTATAGCCCGGAAGTAATCGGCGCAAATTCTGATTTTGGCATTCGTCCCCCGGCACTCGGCAATATGCTGAGCGGTTTGGGCCAGTATGTGGAATGCGTTACTCATAAATTTAAAGGAGTAATGGAACGCTGATGGCACTGAATGGGCAGATATACACCGAGATTGTTTAAGGTCTTTAAAAGAACATAATCATCTTCAGCGCTAATCAGTTGTAGCCGTACCATCTGTGTTCCATTCCCTTTTCAATCGTCGGTTTCCGATTCCAGATCCAAAAATCGCGATTCGATTCCAGCTTTCTCCAGATAGTGCTGTACCACACTTGCGTTGGGCGTATGGGTGATGTGGACTTTTTGCGGGTTCAGTTTTTTGCAGAGGTCGATCAGCTCAAAAAAATCCAGGTGGTCGGAGAGGGGGATGAGCTTGTCTACGGTCATTTGCGTGCGGCTCGATTCCCTCGCTGCCCATCCCGAGCAGTAGGCCAGCCGTTTCTTTTTGACGTTGGAAGCGAAGCCGTTGCTAAGCGCCGATGAGGGTGTTACCAACACCTTGCCCTCGCAGCTGTCGCGGTCGTATGCTTCATAGTTGCCCAGGTCGATACCGGCTTCATCATATACATCGCACATTTTGTAGCCCGCCCCGTGTATCTGCACAGGCAGTCCGGTAGGTGCCAGCATATGCATGACTTCCTGCGCTTTGCCGAGGTTGTAAGCAAGGAAGACCGGGGTATAGTCTTCATTCAGTGACTGTTGTGCAAAATTTTGGACTTCTCCGGCCAGTTCTTCATGCGAAGCCCAGCGGTAAACCGGCAGGCTGAAGGTGGCTTCGGTGATAAAATGATCTACCTGATCAGGGCATTCAAAGCCTTCTGTAGCCGGCGATGGCGGTGTGCGGTAGTCGCCGGTATAGAGCACACTGCCTTTGTCGCTTTCGACATATGCCATGGATGAGCCAAGGATGTGTCCGGCGGGGAAGAGTGTCACTTCCGCATCAGCCAGATTAAGCGTCTCACCAAAATCTAGAACGGTTGCTTCACCGGTATAGCCTCTCAGTTGCATTAGTTTCAGGGTATTTGGAGTGCAGTAGACCGGGACCGATCGGTTGCGCGGCATGTGGTCGGCATGCGCGTGGGAAATGAAAATATGCTGTGCCCCGTCCCCGCTGTGATCAAAACCGATATCCAGTTCGGGAAGCAGGATGCCGCTGTATCCGGCTTTGGTAATGTTAAGCACGTTAAAGGTGTGTTAAATGTCAGACAATTCGCTTAATAACGAGATACCCCAGCAGAAAGATAATGAAGCTGACTGACAACAGTATGGCACCTGCCGTTCGAATGACAAATTTTGTTTTGTCCGGCTGCTCCAGAACAAAAAGGCGCCGCTGTTGCCAGTGAAGCAGCTGTATACCCGCCATATACACCATCAACAAACTCCAAACAGAGAAGAGAAGTTCAACCCAGGAGAAAGGGATAAATGATAGAACCAGGCAGGGCAAGGTGAAAAGGAACCAGTATTTAAGGATGGTGCGCGGGATAGGAGGAATTTGTTCGTCTTCAGCGCAACGATGCAAATAGCTGTAGGCCTTTTCATATTTGGCCATCAGCCATATACCTCCCGCAAGGAGTATCAGGCCGAATACCGCGTAGTATCCGACAAACCATTTTATGGAGAGCGATTCTGTCATCGGTCCGTATCAGTTTTTGCCGGAGGAATCGATCGCTTTTTCGAGCTTTTCATCCGCTTCTTCGGGCCGGGGAAGCATAATGGAGATGATTACCGAGACGGTCAGGGTTCCGGCTACGAAAGCCAGTGCCCAGGGCGTCGGGATGTGATAGATATCGGCAATAAGCATCTTTACACCCACAAATACCAGAATCAACGAGAGCCCGTAGTGCAGGTAGTAGAACAGTCTCATGATCCCCGATAGGGCAAAGTAAAGTGCGCGCAGTCCCAGTATGGCAAATGCGTTTGAACTGTAGATAATAAATTCATCTCGCGTGATTGCCAGAATAGCGGGAATGGAATCGACGGCAAATATCAGGTCGGTCGACTCAATAACGATCAGTACCACAAACATCGGCGTGGCAATCCAGCGACCCATCTTTCGGATGAAGAATTTTGAACCGTGATAGGAGCGGGTCATCGGAATAAACCGGCGACTGAGTTTTAGTATGGGGTTACGTTCGGGATGCACCTCCTTGTCTTTCTCAAGGGCAAGCCGGATGCCGGTAATGACCAGGAAGGCGCCGAAGACGTAGATGATCCATTCGAAGCGTTCGAGCAGTGCTACGCCGGTAAAAATAAAAAACAGGCGCATCACCAGGGCGCCGAAAATACCCCAAAAAAGTACCTTGTGCTGGTATTTTGCCGGCACGTTGAAGTAGGAGAAGACCAGCAGGAAGACGAAAATATTGTCGACACTCAGCGATTTTTCAATCAGGTAGCCGGTAAAGTAATCGAGGGCGGTTGAGGAGCCCATAAAGTAGTACACGCCCACGCCGAAAACACAGGCGAGCGCAATCCAGACTCCCGTCCATATCAGCGCTTCTTTGATGGTCTCTTCATGTTCTTTCTGGTGAAAGACCATCAGGTCTACGATGAGCATCGCAACAATAAATACATTAAACAGGCCCCAGAGCAGTAGGCTGTGTTCCACTAGTCGGATCAGTTTTGTTTCAAATTATGAACAAGCACCAAAGGTAGGCAACCTTCGGAAGAAATACTAAGGATGATCGGCATGGGAAAACAGTGAGAGACTTAAAGCAGAAAAGACCAGGTTTACTCCTTATTCCACTACAACAGCTTCTTCCGGCTCAAGGAGTTCTGCCGGTACAGCTGACTTGATTTCATTGGCGAAGGCTTCGATAACGTTTTTCTTCAGGAACTCCCTGCTATAGGCCAGCCGGACTTTGCGGCGCGGTGCCGGTTCCTCAAAATACTTCAGGTGCGCTTTGGCACACTGTTCGTCGATCTGGTTCTTGGCAAGGAAAGGAAGCAGCGTCATGCCGAAATCCTGTTCAACCAGCTGTTTCAGGGTTTCCAGGTTACCACTTTCAAATTCGATGGTCGAATTGCTAAGCAGGTCCTTGCGCTTCTGCTTGCATAACTTTACGGTCTGGTCCCGGAAACAGTGCCCTTCGTTCAGCAGCCAGAGGTTGGCCACCTCGAGGTCGTCGATGGTAAGCTTGTCCTTTTTGGAAAGCGAATGCTCGCGCGAGATATATCCCACGAAAGGCTCATAATAGAGATCTTCCTCAAAGATATTGCCGTGGTCTACCGGGGTGGCAATGATGCCTACGTCCAGATGGTCATCGTCGAGCAGCTTGACAAGTTCAGCCGTGACCACTTCTTCAAATACCAGTTTTATTTTAGGGTACTTCTGGGTAAAACTGCGCAGGAATAGCGGCAGCAGGTAGGGAGCTATGGTCGGAATGATTCCGATGCGAAAGGTGCCCTTGAGCTCGTCGTCGGTTACCGCTGCCAGGTCCTCGATATGCTTGGATTGTTTCAGGATCTCCTTTGCTTCGGCAATAATTTTCTTGCCGATCTCCGTTGGCACAACAGGTGATTTCGAACGGTCGAATATGGTTACGCCGAGTTCATCTTCCAGTTTGTGGATCTGCATGCTAAGCGTAGGCTGGGTGACATACGATTTCTCAGCGGCGGTGGCGAAGTGGCGATAGCGGTCGACAGCTACCACATAGGACAGTTGTGTTAAGGTCATTGAGATGTTTCAGTTCTGTATAGTTTATGAAGTTGATCAATAATAAGAAGTTTACAACTTTAATTCGCCTACCAATCGTGTTGAGAAAACAAGCGGAAATACCTTATACTTTGAACGAAATACGTTGGAATATTTTTACAGTTTGTAAAGTGTAAAGCATTTTTTCTTATGAAAAGAGCACACATATTCATCGAAGGCCGGGTACAGGGAGTTGGGTTCAGACACTTTGCACAGCTCAATGCCGAAGAAGTTGGAGTTCATGGCTGGGTTAAGAATCTGCCCGACGGGAGAGTGGAAGCGTTGCTTGAGGGGCCAATAGACCATCTCGAAGAAATGATTGACCGCCTTGAGCAGGGCCCCGGTGCCAGCAGGGTCGACCACATCGATGTAGAGGTGGAAGAGGCTACCGGCGAGTTTTCTTCTTTTGAAGTTGCCTATCACTGATGCGGCTTTTCATAGCCATACCTTTGCCCGATTATGTGAAGTCGGCCCTGTCAGAGTTGCAGCAACCTATTGATGGCGTCCATTGGACGGATGCCGGGCGTTACCATCTGACCCTGCGCTTTATCGGAGAGGTTGATCAGGGAGTTTTTGAAAAGGTCAGGCAACAACTTTCCTCCATTGCGTTGCCTCCCTTTGAAATGGATATCAAAGGCTTCGGCTATTTTCCTGAGCAGAAGCGGCCGCGTGTGCTATGGGCCGGGATAGATGAGGAGCCTTCCCTGATGGAGCTCCAGCGTAAAGCCGAAGAAGCTTGTCGCCAAGCAGGGGTGGAGCCCGAGAGCCGGGATTTTGTTCCCCACATCACGCTGGCAAAAATAAAGGGCGGCCGGAAGCGGGATGTAATGTCGTTCATAAACCAGCACAAGACCTTCCGGATCGAATCGATCCCCGTCACTGAATTTGTCCTCTACGAAAGCCGGCTGCATAAGGATGGTGCGGTACATACACCCTTAGAGAGATATAGTCTTCATTCATAAGTAAGCTTCTGACGGTATCCTGAAAAACCTTTCACTAAAAGGGTATTTATTTAGCAAGGCACCCTACTATCTGATAACAAGTAAAAAAGAGAGAGTAAGTGGATCACAAGGTTATGGACTCTTCCGGGTAAAATTATTACGGTAAAAAAAATGTTAAAAATTAGGGGTAGATACCCTTGAAGTGTGTATACCTATTTACAGACAACAAAAACAATTAAACAGGCGGCTTTCAGTCGAAACAGGCAGAATATTAGGGCATTAATCTATTTTGTAATGTCTCGGTCACAGGGTCGTCATATTAATGAAAAGTAAACTACAGACACATTCATTTTGAAAACCTCAAATACTATGAAAACCTCAAAAATAGTTTCTCTGCTGCTTCTGGTAGGGGCCTTGTTTGTCACCATGGCTTGCTCCAGTGATAGTGGAGGGTCGCCTACAATTGATGTACGATTCAATACGAATACAAGCTCTTCAGCTTTACCGAAAGCTACGGTTCAAAGCTTCGCAAACTCCCTGACATTCTCAAGCGGGACCATAACACTTACCCAGATACAGTTTGAAGTCGAGAATGATGAGGGGGATTCTGTTGAAGTGAACATAGAGCAGGTAGTGGATATCGATTTTGCAACAGGGGCAACGACTCCCAATTTAAGTTCTCTTGAATTGCCTGTCGGAACCTTTGTCGAGAGTAGGGTCGAACTGGAACTGCTTGATGAGAACAGTACTCCTTCTGTAGTTATAGAAGGTACGTTTGAAGATAGCAACAGTCAGTCGCATCCGATTCGCTTTGAATTCAATTCCGGTGAAACGTTTGAAGTGGAACGTGCAGGTACGGTAACATTCGATTCCGGAATGAATGTTATTGCGGAAGTCACCTTTGACCCCATCGTTTGGTTTGCCGGCGTAACTACAGATATGCTGGAGCAGGCAGATAAAAATAATGATGGTGTAATCGTCATCAGTGAAACCAGTAATACCGGCATATTTGATATGGTTGCCGACGGTCTTGACCTGGCCACAGAGGTAGAAATCCGGATGTAATTACAAAAGGGGAGAGTTTTCTCCCCTTTTTTTATTTTGATAGGACCAGATAACTAACTTCCTTCTTCTTCCCCTTCTCCTCCTTCATCAATCAGGCTGTCATAATAGGCCAGTATTTTAGCAAGCTCTTTCTCCTCGCCAAAGTTCAGGTCATTTTCATCGGCATATTCTTCTACCCGGTCGCGATATTGTTTTTTAAGTTTTCTAAGGACGTCCCGTTTGCTGCGATGGGTCTCTTGAAACTCACCGTCTTCGGTCTGAAGGTAATATTCGGTGCGGTGACGGAATTCCTGGCTTACGCGCCCGGTCGCTATGGCCGGACGGGGGTTCTTCCGGGTATAGGTGCGGTGATGAGCCAGCAGCTTGGTCTTTCCGTCGTGGATCATACGGAAGAAGGTGAGCCGGTCCAGGTTTTTCATATCGGGATTAAAGCCGTTCTTGAAGACGACCCATCCCTCATCGACATTGAGGGCAAAGCCTTCTACCCGGCGGTTGTCCAGCTTCATCAGCTTTCCGTTCTCCCTGTAGAACACCTCATTACCATAGGTGCTGTACATCATCTGGACACCCTTCGATTTCATATTGTTGGGAAGCAAAGCTATTCCGGTGGTCCACTCATCATGGTAATAAGGCGAACCGTCAACCTGGCGGGTTACTTTCTGCAGCGGACTCGAAACCCCGGAGAGCTGACCTGCTGAAGCAGTATTGCTAAGGTTTACGGTGATTTCCTTGCGGTATTGGATTTCATCCTGAGCTATAACAGTAGAACTGAAGAAAGCGAGGCTCAAAAGTGTTATGACAAAAATGGTAGCGTAAGATTTCATAGTCGTATCCCCTAAGTTAGACATTGATATAACTAGGTAGCGATGTAATATTCCTATTTAAATAACATTTTCATGCTATGCAAAAAGGGAGATCGAAGCCGGGAAAAAATTTGCCTTTCTTCCCCTAAGGTTTCACTTTACAACGAAGGGTTCAGCACCTAAATTTCAGCGGATCAAAAAAGCCAATTCCTCCTAACAGCCTATGCCCAGTTTCTCTCACTTGCATTGTCACACCCAGTTCAGCATGCTCGACGGTGCGGCAAGTATTTCCCAGCTTATTGAAAAGTCTAAAAACAGAGGGATGCCGGCTATTGCTATTACCGATCACGGCAATATGTTCGGGGTTCCCGAATTTGTAAAGGAGGCGCAGCGGAACGGGGTCAAGCCTATCATAGGCTGTGAGTTTTACATCACCCCTTCGGGGATGGACGACAAGCAGGACCGCACCCGCTATCACCAGCTGTTGCTCGCCAAAAATATGAAGGGCTATAAGAATCTGACCAAGCTCTGTTCGCTGGGATATACCGAGGGCTTGTATTACAAGCCAAGGATCGATAAGGAGACGCTCGCGGAATATTCGGAAGGGCTTATTGCGACAACCTGCTGCCTTGCCAGCGAAATCAACCAGACTATTATCAATGAGGGAGAAGAGAAAGCCCGCCGGCTTTTTGAATGGTACCTGAACGTATTTGGGGATGACTATTACATCGAGCTGCAGCGCCACGGGCTTAAGGACCAGGATCACTGCAATGAAGTACTGATCAAATGGTCGAAAGAGTATAATGTAAAAATGATCGCGACCAACGACTGCCACTATGTGGACCGGGAAGACTCTGAGGCGCACGACATCCTGCTGGCACTTCAGACCAACGCCGATATCAACGATCCCAATCGCTTTCGTTTTACCGATGATAACAACAATCTCAACAAGGAGTTTTATCTCAAGACTCCCGAAGAGATGCAGGAGCTGTTTAGCGACCACCCGGAATCGATTGACAACACCAACGAAATTATCGAGAAGGTCGATGACATAGACCTGAGTTCCGAGCTGCTGCTTCCCCATTACAGTATCCCGGATGATTTCGATTCGATGGATGCCTACCTGAAGCACCTGACGTATGAAGGCGCCAAAAAGAGGTATGGTGAGGTTACCCACGACATCAATGAGCGGATTGAGCAGGAGCTGGCCATTATCAGCAAGATGGGTTTTGCCGGTTATTTCCTGATTGTTCAGGATTTTACCACCGAGGCCCGGAAACGTGATGTGTTTGTGGGTCCCGGCCGGGGTTCTGCGGCGGGCTCGGTTGTGGCCTACTGCCTCGGCATCATCAACATCGACCCGCTGAAATACGACCTGCTTTTCGAGCGCTTCCTGAATCCCGAGCGGGTGAGCCCGCCCGATATCGATATCGACTTCGACGATTCGGGCAGGCAGGAAGTTATCGACTATGTGGTAGAAGAGTACGGCCGCAGGAACGTGGCGCAGATCGTCACCTATGGTACGATGAAAGCCAAGACGGCCATTCGTGACGTCGGACGCGTGTTGGGCGTACCGCTGCAGGAGGTGAATCGAATCTCCAAACTCTTTCCCGACCGCCCGGGCCTGGATACCTTTGACAAGGTGCTGGATCCCAGCCAGAACCCGGAGTCGGCCAAAGACCTTCAGAAGGTATTTGAGCATCCCGACCCGCAGGTACAAAAGATGATGCGTTTCGCGCGCACGCTGGAAGGCTCGGCGCGACAGACCGGTATTCATGCCGCAGGAGTTATTATTGCTCCGGGCGAAATCGACGAATACGTGCCGGTTGCCCTTTCTAAAGACAAGGAGCTGATTACCCAGTATGACGGACCCAATGCCGAGATGTGCGGGCTGCTGAAAATGGATTTTTTGGGTCTCAAGACCCTTTCCATTCTGAAGACCGCCATAGAGTATGTGGAAGAGAACCACGGCAGGCATTACGAGCTGGACGAAATACCCTTTGACGATGAGAAAACCTTTGAACTGTACCAGAAGGGCAACACCATAGGTACTTTCCAGTTTGAGTCGGACGGCATGCGCAAGTATCTCAAACAGCTGAAGCCTACTTCGCTTGACGATCTGATTGCCATGAACGCGCTCTACCGTCCCGGCCCGATGCAGTTTATTCCGGAGTATATTGACCGCAAGCACGGGCGTAAGAAAGTGAGCTACCCGCATCCCGACCTCGAGGAGTTGCTGAAGCCGACCTACGGTATTATGATCTATCAGGAGCAGATCATGAAAGCTGCACAGAAGATCGCCAACTACTCACTGGGCGAAGCCGACCTGTTGCGCCGTGCCATGGGTAAGAAGAAGCGCGAAGTGATGGAAGAGCAGCAGGAGATCTTTGTAAAGCGGGCCGTCGAAAATGGGGTGGAGCAGACGAAAGCCATGGAGATTTTCGAGAAGATGGCTGAGTTTGCGAATTACGGTTTCAACAAGTCACACTCGGCGGCGTATTCGGTGGTAGCCTACCAGACGGCCTATTTCAAGGCCAACTACCCGGCCGAATATATGGCTGCGGTGCTCAGCCACAACATGGGCGACATCGACAAGGTCTCCAAGTTTATAGAAGAGTGCTACCGGAACGGAATCAAAGTCGATCCGCCGAACATCAACACCGGTGCCGGCAAGTTTGTGGCTGTTGACGGTCGCATTCAGTACGGCATGGAAGCGATAAAAGGCGTCGGTTCCAATGCGGTCGAAGAACTGGTGAAAGAGCGGAAAGAGAATGGTCCCTTCGAATCGGTTTATGATTTTGCCAGCCGTATCGACTCCAGGGTCTGTAACAAGCGTACGCTTGAGAGCCTGTTTCAGGCCGGCGCTTTTGATACGCTCAATCCCAACCGCCGCCAGCTTATCCAGAATATGGATATGATTTTAAGCTATGGTTCGAGGGTTCAGGAGATGGAGAACTCCAACCAGTCGGACCTGTTCGGCGACGGCAGCGACAGCCGTTCCGCCATCGACGAGCCCGAGCTGGAGCATATCGAGCCGTGGTCGAATATCGAGCGGCTTAACAAAGAGCGGGAGCTGATCGGCTTCTACCTGAGCGGACATCCTCTGAACAAGTATAAAGAAGACATCCGGCTGTTCTGCTCACATACCCTCGATCCCGATAAGCTGGATAAGCTTAAAGACCGGACCGATGTGCGTTGTGCGGGTATCATTACGAGTGTGAAACGGGTGACCGACAAAAAAGGGCGCCCATTTGCCTTCCTCCAGATGGAAGACCTGCACGGTACTCTCGAAGTAATCGCTTTCAACGACGTCTATGACCGTCATTTGGGCATGATTCAGGTTGACACGGTGGTTGTGGTGGATGGATCTACCGATAGCCGCAGCGGGCAGCCCAAGATTATTGCCAACTCTTTTGAGCGTATCGAAAGTATGCGGGAGAAATTCCAGGACAAGATCGAGCTCAAACTGGATATCGACACCGACATTGTTACGGAAGATGAACTTAAACACATGGCAGAGTTGTTTAAAGAACATCGCGGACAGACCAATGTCCGTTTCAATGTGCTAAGCAAAGAGGCCAAGCGGCCCTTTGCCATGCACGTCCGGAAATTTGTCATTGATCCGAATGAAGAGTTGATTGGAGACTTGAAGCAGCTGATCGGCGATGAGGCCGTTACAATCATGAAGTCGAAATAGAAAAGAAGTAAGATAAATTTTCATGATGTAATCCATAGCAATAAACGATGTGAAAAAGAGGACGTAATCCTCTATTATTATCCCGAAATTTAACCAAAACAACCTAAACAGGCACTAAACGGATATTTGATATGAGTAAAGCACTGACATTTACAGACGACTCTTTTGAGGATGATGTAATTAATTCTGACAAGCCCGTCCTCGTAGATTTTTGGGCGGAGTGGTGTGGCCCATGCCGGATGGTCGGCCCTGTAGTAGATGAGCTGGCCGGCGAGTTCGAAGGACAGGCCAAAATCGGAAAGGTTGATGTGGACAGCAATCCGCAGATCTCAACCAAATACGGCATTCGCAGCATCCCTTCTCTGTTGATTTTTAAAGACGGGGAAGTAGTCGACCAGATTGTAGGCGCAGTACCCAAGTCACAGTTAAAAAAGCAGCTGGAAGCACAACTTTCCAACTGATTTTACGACTATAAGTTTATGGAAAGGCGATGGCTTACAGCCATCGCCTTTTCTTTTTTTAACATTTGTTTTTAAAAAGAACTATATCGTTTCCCTACTATCTGTTAA
Source organism: uncultured Balneolaceae bacterium (assembly GCA_964457025.1). Classification (GTDB taxonomy): domain Bacteria; phylum Bacteroidota; class Rhodothermia; order Balneolales; family Balneolaceae; genus CAYWDK01. The sequence goes on from CAYWDK010000010.1 coordinate 11,207, forward strand.
TTTTGAGGATCCTAACCAATTGAATTTTAAAGAGACAAGAGACCGTAGATGAGCAGTACATTTAAAAAGCTGGCGGGAGTTTTTCTTATTGTGGCCGTTCTGGCGGCCCTGGCCTATCCCAAAGTCAAGCCGCTTTTCAGCGGTTCGGACAATGCCGCAGCCGGGCAAGGAGGGCAGTCTGCCCTGAATGTAGACGGCTATGTGGTGAAGCCGCAGCGCATACAAGACAAGATTTTTACCACGGGTACCATTTTAGCTAACGAAGAGGTAGAGCTCCGCAGCGAGGTCTCCGGGAAGATCACCGATATATACCTGGAGGAAGGGAAGCCAGTCAAAAAGGGCCAGCTTCTTCTGAAGATCAACGACAGTGAGCTCAAGGCACAGCTAAACCGGGCTCAGTATCGCCTGAGCCTGGCAACCGAGCGGGAGTCGCGCCAGAAGCAGCTGCTGGAAAAGGGCGGCATCAGCCAGGAAGAATATGACGCCACTTTGAACGAGGTAAATGTGCTCAGGTCGGAAGTGCAGCTGATTCAGGCCCAGATTGAGAAGACCGAAATTCGTGCTCCTTTTGACGGTAGGGTCGGGCTGAAGTATGTGAGTGACGGGAGCTACATCTCTCCATCCACCCGAATCGCATCTCTGCAGAGTATTAATCCGGTGAAAATCGATTTTTCGGTGCCTGAGCGCTATGTGAGCCGCGTGAAAACCGGCGACAAAATAACCTTTACTGTTCAGGGTACCGATCGCGTTTTTGAAGGGGAGATTTATGCCATTGAGCCCAAAATCGACTCCCAAACCCGCACCCTGCAGATCCGGGCCATTAGCGATAACACAGAAGGCTTGTTGGTACCCGGCGCTTTTGCCGACCTGGAACTTATCCTGGAGACCATCGATGATGCTTTGATGATACCGACCATCGCATTGGTGCCCGAGTTGAACGGACAGAAAGTATTCATCTATGAAGGTGGTACGGTAGGCCAGCGGCAGGTACAAACCGGCATCCGGACCGAGCAGAGCGTTCAGATTATAGAAGGCCTGCAGCCCGGCGATACGGTGCTGACAACCGGCCTGCTGCAGGTACGAGTCGGTATGCCTGTTCAAATCAACGAGCTTCAGTAACACAGAAAGGACAGCCTTATGAGTTTATCATCGCTGAGTATACGCCGTCCCGTGCTGGCTTCGGTAATGTCGATTGTGATTGTGCTGTTCGGCATTATCGCTTTCAATTTTTTGGGAATCAGAGAGTATCCCTCCGTTGATCCGCCGATCATTACCGTCAGTACAAGCTATATCGGGGCCAATGCCGATATTATCGAATCTCAGATAACCGAACCTCTCGAAGAATCGGTCAACGGGGTAGCCGGTATACGTACGCTATCCTCGACGAGCCGGGAGGGCAGGAGCACCATCACCGTCGAGTTCGATATCGATGTGGACCTGGAGACAGCCGCTAACGATGTGCGCGACCGGGTGTCACGGGCGGTAAACGGCCTGCCGCCTGATGCGGAGCCGCCGGTGGTTTCCAAGGCCGACGCCGACGCTTTTCCGATCGTATTCCTGAATGTGAACAGCGAGCGGCGCAATCTGCTGGACCTCACAAATATTGCCGACAATATGTTCAAGGAGCGACTGCAGACGATATCCGGCGTGAGCAGCGTACAGATCTGGGGTTCCAAAGAGTATGCCATGCGCCTCTGGATGGATCCGATGAAACTGGCCGCATACAACCTTACGCCGCTGGATGTGCGTAATGCCCTAAGCCGCGAAAACGTGGAGCTGCCCTCCGGCCGTATCGAAGGCAATACCACCGAGCTTACCATCCGTACGATGGGCAGGTTGCAGGGGGTCGAGGAGTTTAGTAATCTCATTGTAAAGGAGACAGAGGGCAATACTATCCGATTCCGCGATATCGGTCGTGCTGAACTGGGTGCCCAGAACGAACGCACTATCCTGAAGCGTGACGGCGTGCCGATGGTAGGTGTGGTCACCGTACCGCAGCCCGGCGCCAATCAGCTGGCTATTGCGCAAGAGGTATTCCGTCGCGTGGACCAGATCAAGCGGGACCTGCCGCCCGATATTGAAGTGGCTACCGGATTTGACTCCACCGAATATATCGAAGAGTCCATTCTGGAAGTGCAGCAGACGATCTTCATCGCTTTCTTCCTGGTGATCCTGATCATCTTCCTCTTTCTTCGCGACTGGCGCACCACCATCATTCCAGTTATCGTGATTCCAATTGCACTTATCGGCTCGTTCTTTGTGATGTATATTGCCGGTTTCTCCATCAACGTACTGACGTTGCTGGCTATCGTTCTGGCTATCGGCTTGGTGGTGGATGACGCCATCGTGGTTTTGGAGAACATCTATGCCAAGATCGAGCAGGGGCTGAATCCTATCGAGGCTGGTATACTGGGTTCCAAAGAGATTTTCTTCGCCGTTGTCGCTACCTCACTGGCGCTGGTCTCGGTATTCATGCCGATCCTCTTTATCGGCGGAGTGACCGGCCGGCTGTTCCGCGAGTTCGGAGTCGTGATTGCCGGGGCCGTTGTTATATCCACTTTCGTGGCCCTGACGCTCACACCCATGCTCTCATCCAAGTTTTTGAGAAAGAGCCAGGGGCACAGCCGCTTTTACCACAAGACTGAGCCTTTCTTCAAGCGTCTTAATAGTGCCTACAAGGGCACCCTGGAGTGGTTTATGCAGCGCCGGTGGATGGCTTTTGTCATTATCGGTATCATGGGCCTCTTTATTTACGGACTCGGTTCGTGGCTGCCCGAAGAGGTGGCACCGGTTGAAGACCGCAGCGGCGTACGGCTTTTTGCACAAGCGCCCGAAGGAGCTTCTTTCGAATATATGGACCATTATATGGACAAGCTCATTGCCACGGTGCAGGATAACGTCCCTGAGACCGAAGCGATGATTACCGTAACTTCTCCCGGCTTTGGGGCATCGAGCTCCGTGAATTCGGGCTTTGGCTTTGTCATTCTGAAAGATGCGGAAGATCGTGAACGCTCGCAGCAGGACATTGCCACACAGCTCACCGGCCTGGTTAATAACCTTACCGGTGCACAAACCTTCGTATCTCAGCCGCAGAGTATCGGTACGCGCAGCCTCGGTCTGCCGGTGCAATATGTGCTGCAGGCGCCGAATATTGAAAAGCTCAAAGAGGTTATTCCGGCTTTCCTTGAAGAGGCCCGCAACGAACCGACCTTCACTTATGCCGATGTGAACCTTAAGTTCAACCGGCCCGAACTGAGGGTGAATATCAATCGCGAACGGGCCCGTGCCCTGGGGGTTTCGGCCGTGGACATCGCGCAAACCCTGCAGCTTTCGCTCAGTGGCCAGCGTTTCGGATATTTCATTCGTGACGGCAAGCAGTACTGGGTCATCGGGCAGGTTAGCAGGGAAGACCGGAATGAGCCTGTCGACCTGAAGACACTTTTTGTCCGCAACAACCGAGGCGAGCTGATACAGCTCGACAACCTGGTGGAAGTTTCTGAAGAGAGCAGTCCGCCGCAGCTGTTTCGCTTCAACCGCTTTGCTTCGGCAACCATCTCCGCCGGACTGGTACAGGGAAAGACCATCGGAGACGGCATCGAGGCCATGGACCGAATTGCGGCAAAGGTGCTCGATCCTTCCATCTCGACCAGCCTAAGTGGCCCGTCCCGCGACTTCGTGGAGAGCGCTTCCAGCCTAGACTTTACGCTGATACTGGCGCTGATTCTTATTTATCTGGTACTGGCCGCGCAGTTCGAGAGCTTCCGGGATCCCTTTATTATTCTCTTTACGGTGCCGTTGGCTATTTCAGGAGCCTTGCTTTCGCTCTGGTACTTCGACCTGACGCTCAACATCTTCAGCAAGATCGGTATCATTATGCTTATCGGACTGGTGACCAAGAACGGTATCCTTATTGTCGAATTTGCCAACCAGCGCCAGCATGCCGGTCTTTCGGTGATGGAAGCGATCAAGGATGCAGCCGTAGCGCGATTCCGTCCCATTCTGATGACGAGCCTTTCGACTATACTCGGGATTCTGCCGATCGCCCTTGCATTGGGAGCCGGGGCCGAAAGCCGCACCTCGATGGGTGTTGCCGTCATCGGCGGACTGATTATCGGTACCGTGTTTACACTCTATGTGATACCGGCTGTGTACTCCTACTTCTCGCCGATAAAATCGGCGGATGACAGGGTCAGTCATGACTTCATTAAAGAGACCGAAAACCTTGAACCCACCAATGTTTAGAACCAATTTGAGAAATCGGAATATTTCGCGCCTAAAATTGACACTTTTGTGTACGGCTTTACTATTTCTGGCCGTGCCTGCCGTTCACGGTCAGCAGGCCGATACCCTTTCTGTTGAAGAGGCGGTGCGCATTGCCATGGAGAACAATTTCTCCATCCGTATAGCCGGCAACCAGGCAGATATAGCCGCCAACAATAGAAGTCTTGGGAATGCCGGATTTCTGCCGGCCGTAACGGCTACCGGTTCCCGGGACTACCGCACCGAAAACAGTACCCAGGTATTTGCGGGCAACAGCATCCCGGACAGGACCACCGAAGGTGCCAAGACCACTACGACCAACGCCTCGGTTTCCCTGAACTGGACGGTTTTTGACGGTCTGGGGATGTTTACCACTTATGAGAAACTTGGCGAGCTGCGGCAGCTGGGAGAAGAGCAATTTCGACTGTCGGTCGAGAATTCAATTGCACAGGTTATAGCGGCCTATTACAATATCATCCGTCAACAGAAGACCTACGACGTTTTGCAAAGTACAGTCGAAGTGTCGGAACAGCGCATCCGGATTGCGGAGACGAAAAAAGACCTGGGCTCCGGCTCGGAGTACGACCTGCTTCAGGCGCGGGCCGATCTGAATGCTGACCGGGCCGCCGTCATCCGACAGGAAGTATTGTTGGAGGATGCCAAAATCCGGCTCAATGAGTTACTCGGAAGGGATCCGGAAACAGGCTTCACTGTAAGCCGGTCCATTGCCATTGACCGGAATCTTCAGTACGACAACCTTGAACAGGAGGCCTCGGCCAACAATATCGGCCTGACGCTGGCACGCACCAACCAAAAGGTAGCCGAGCTTGAGATAAAAGAGATACAGTCCGAGCGTTTTCCCGAACTGGATGTGACGGCAGGCTACGGCTACAACCGCAACGAGTCAGGTGCGGGCTTCCTGGAACTCAGCGAGACTGACGGCTTCAACTATGGGCTGACGGCTCGTATCAACCTCTTTGACGGTTTTGATGTGAGTCGGCGTATTCAGAATGCGAAGATTCAGCTAAAGAACCGTGAGCTGGCGCTCGAAGAACAGCAGCAGCAGGTGAAGGCACGTCTCTCACGGCAGTTTGTCAGCTACATCAATTCGCTGCGGCTGGTTGAGCTTGAAAGCGAAAACCTGACTTATGCCAAGCAGTCGCTTGATATAGCTCTGGAGCGATTCCAGCTGGGAACTATCAACTCCATAGAACTTCGGGAAGTACAACGGACACTTATTGCGGCCGAAAACAGGCTGATCCAGGCACAATATGAAGCAAAAGTGGCGGAGACGGAGCTGCTCAGAATCAGTGGCGGGCTGGTGAACTCCGAATAGTGTTCGTGAGGCGTCCGGTTTTCAGGAGGAGCCGGCATTCAGCTTGAAGGTCATACGAATGGTGCTGCCGTCTTCCAGGTAGTCCACACCGTCGGCATACTCTTCAATCAGGTAAACACCTCGTCCGCCTTCGTTCATGAGATTCTCTTTCTTGAGCGGGTCGGGTACTTCTTCCGGTGAAAAGCCTTCGCCTTCGTCCGAAACCGTAATAACCAGTTGATTCTGCTCGCAAATGCATCGTATGGTTACCTTCTTTCCCCTCTTCTCCTTGTTGCCGTGAACGATGGCGTTGGTAGCCGCCTCGCTCAGGGTAAGCATGATGCGGGCGTAATCCTCGTCGTCAAAGCCCGCCCAATTCTGAAGATCATTCAAATAGGATTCAAGCTTTTGAACCTCTTCAAATTTTGATTCCAGAATCAATTCTTTGACTTCGGACGTTGGCATAAGGATGAATTTAAACAGCCGTTTCTGTGACGTACCGTCTTGTACGCAGATGATCAGGCGTAGATTCCACGCATTTTCAGCGTTGTGGCTACCTTGTTAATGGCATACACATAGGCGGCCTGCCTGAGGGTGATATCGTACTCTTCACTCACTTTAAATAGGTTGTCGAAGGCGTCGCGCATCATACGGTTGAGGCGGCGGTTCACGCGCTCTTCCGTCCAGAAGTATCCCTGGCGGTCCTGAACCCATTCAAAATAGGAAACGGTAACACCGCCGGCATTGGCCAGGATATCGGGAATCACAATAATGCCTTTTCCTTCAAGCAGGGCATCGGCATTAGCGGTTACGGGACCGTTGGCGCCTTCCGAGATAATTTTAGCGTTGATCTTGTCAGCGTTATGGCGGTTAATCTGGTCTTCTTTGGCGGCCGGTATCAGTACGTCGCACTCCAGCTGCAGGAGTTCTTCGTTGGTAATCTTTTCGGCATTCTCGTAGCCCTCCAGCGTGCCGTTGTTATTTTCGGTGTATTCCATGGCTTCCGGAATATCGATGCCGTTTTTATTATAGTAGCCGCCCGTTACATCGCTAATGGCAATGATCTTAGCTCCTTGCTCGTACATCAGTTTGGCAGAGATAGATCCGACGTTGCCGAAACCCTGTACGGCTACGGTAGTTTTATTGGGAAGCATCCCCATCTTGTTGAGAGCTGCCAGCGTTACCGTAACCACGCCGCGGCCGGTTGCCTCTTTACGTCCCTGCGAACCGCCCAGGATAATCGGCTTGCCTGTCACAACAGCCGTTTCGGTTTTGTGGGCGTTCATGCTGTAGGTATCCATAATCCACGCCATCACCTGCTCATTGGTGTTCATGTCGGGGGCGGGAATGTCACGGTCAGGCCCGAAAACCTCAAGCATATTGGCAGTATAGCGGCGGGTCAGCCGCTCGAGTTCGCCTTTTGAAAGTTCCCTGGGGTTGCACCGCACGCCGCCCTTTGCTCCGCCGAAGGGTACGTTTACGATGGCACACTTCCAGGTCATCCACGATGCCAGCGCTTTTACTTCATCGACGGTAACGTCAGGCGCATAGCGGATGCCCCCTTTGGAAGGGCCCAACAGGTTGTTGTGAATGACCCGGTATCCTTCAAAAACACGTATCTCACCGGAATCCATTACGACCGGTACTGAGACAATAACCTGTTTGGCCGGGCTGGCCAGAAACTGAAACATCCCTTCGTCCAGCTCCAGGATTTCCGCTGCAAAACGGAACCGTTCCATCATCGATTCGAAAGGGGATTCCTCGTCAAGCTTGGGCCCCGGTTCTTTATAATAGCCGGTGGTGTACATGTTCTTATTATAAGGCATAGATAAAAAGAAAAATCGTTTAGGGTTTCAGCTGGTTTAAAAGCGGGCTAAATATAGTGAGATATTCAGAGAAATAATCCACCATTTTTCTAATTGAAAGGTATGAAAAATTAACGGCATGATTAAGAGTTGTATTCACACTGTCGTTTAATTATTGTAAAAGCCGTTGAGATTAAGATTGTGTTAAGATACGGGATAAAAGGGAATCCTTAACATTAAGTTAACATATGTTTTTTACCCTTCGGTGATTTTTTCGGGGCTTAGGATCAGCACAATCAAAAAACGATAACCGACCGTTTTTCATGTCAAACCAAGAGACTACCGACAACTCATCCACTTCTTTTCTTGAACAACTTATACCCGGCAGTTTTTATACCGTTTTTCGTGAAGAGCGGACCTTTCTTGCCCTGATCGGTATTTTCTTTTTTATAGCAGGCGTTACCTTTCCCAATGCGGAAATTGCCAAGTGGGTCGGTTTTGCCCTGGCAGGCTATTCGGCAATTGCCAACGACAGTATCCAGACCATCGGTACGTTTATTGCCTCCAACGAGGATAAAAAGTGGTGGGTACTCTGGCTTTTCATCGGCGGCATTTTTCTGGCTACGGTTTCCTACAGCTGGTACGCCTACGACGGAGATGTGAGCTACCAGCGGCTGGCCGCCAAAGGTTTTTCGGAAGCGCCGACCTCATTTACTTTTCTGCAGGTAGCCGCCCCCATCTTCCTGCTGTTGCTCACCCGTATGCGTATGCCGGTATCGACCACTTTTTTGCTGCTGAGCTGTTTCTCGGCAAGTGCATCGGCTATCGGTGACGTCCTGGTTAAAAGTCTCTCGGGATATTTTGTAGCATTTATAGTAGCCATAATCGTCTGGATTGCCCTCTCGAAGCTGATCCGGAATTATGTTAAGGGCGAGCCCCATTTTATGTGGACGGTCTTCCAGTGGATGACCAGCGGTTCGCTCTGGGCAGTATGGATTATGCAGGATGCTGCCAATATCGCTGTTTACCTGCCTCGCTCGCTTACCTTCAACCAGTTCCTGGTCTTTGCCCTTTACATCTTCTTCGGGCTGGGCATCCTCTTTTACCTCCGCGGAGACAAGATCCAGAAGGTGGTTACCGAAAAATCGGATGTCCGCGACATCCGATCGGCTACCATCATTGACTTTGTGTACGCCATCATCCTCTACTATTTCAAGATCAAGAGCAACATCCCGATGAGTACTACCTGGGTATTTATCGGCCTGCTGGCGGGTCGCGAAATTGCCATGAGCTTCACCGACGCCATGGGTAAGGGAAAACCTTTCAAGAAGAGCCTGAAACTCATGGGCAAGGATGCAGGCTATGCGCTTATCGGATTGGCCGTCTCCATCGCCCTTGCGGTAGCTATCAACCCCGAGATCGAAGCGGACATCTGGGAGTTTTTCTTCGGATAATGTAACAATGCTTCCTCCCGGAAGTCGTTTTAGTAGCTGATCAGGCATTTTTGGGGACAGAAATTCATTATGATGTTGATTCTGCGCCTTAAATATGCGTAATTGATCACTTGAAACCGGAATATGCTAACAGAAACAGAAAAGGGTACTTACCAACGACACTGTTACCGCACATAGAAAAATGGAAGCCAGCGTACTCGTACTGAACCAGGACTACCAGCCCCTGAGCGTGTGCTCCGTGCACCGTTCTGTAAAATTGCTGTTCCTGGACAAGGCCGAGATGCTGCACGACTACCCTGACCGCAAGATCCGGACCGTAAGCGACGAATATTCCTATCCCAGCGTGATACGCTTACGTCGGTACATCAATATCCCTTACAACCGCATTGTACTTTCACGCCGCAATATTATGAAGCGCGACGGCAATAAATGCCAGTACTGCGGTTCTGCTCGCAATCTTACCATCGACCACGTGCTACCCCGCAGCCGTGGCGGACGCGATACCTGGGAGAACCTCGTAACTGCCTGTGACAGCTGCAATGTTGATAAGGGCAACCGCACGCCCGACGAAGCCGGTATGCCACTGCGGCGACAGCCCTTTAGACCGATTCATATTACCTTTCTTCAGTCTATTCTCGGTGGCGTGCAGGAGGATTGGAAGCCGTATTTGTATATGTAGGTAGCTTCTACCCTGAAAACCGGCGGGTTTCGGGGTATCCATTTGATTGCCCCGTCTTTGAGGGTGCTGGCGCGCTTTAATTCAAAGCCCGGGGATTTCTGTATTATGTAAAGATACTTTTATTACCACGAAACCCCCGGGCTTTTATATATTCATCATATGAAGCGACAAGCCTTACAACTGCAGCAATTGGTCCGGTCCGGAGATAAGCCCGTCTATTCTGCCACGTTTATTTTTCGGATTAGGAAGTACGATGATGATTTTCATCGGCTGAATAATCTGATAGACCGTGCCGCCGAATCGAATCCAGGCTTCCTGGGTAAAGAACGCTGGGAGAACCCCGCCGAGAAGATGAAGTCTGTTATTTATTATTGGGATAGTAAGGAGGCACTTGAAAAATTTTCCCGTCATCCCGACCATCGGAAAGCCAAGCAACGTTACAAAGAATGGTATATGGGTTATGAGATTATTATTTCCGAGGTGAAACAATTCCGATCGGATGGCGGGCTTGAGGAATAATCATGATAACGGTTAATCCATGAGCAAAGGTTATATATTAGGCGACAGGGAAAAGGCCGAGCTCGAACGCCTGGCATTTCAGCATCGCGTCTGGTCGGAGGAAACCGAGTCCCTATACCGCAGGGCAGGCTTGACCGGTGCAAAGCGGTTCCTTGAATTGGGCTGCGGACCGGGATATACCGTGATGGATATGGCTCGTCGGATAGAAGGAGCGGAAGAGATATCCGGTATCGATTCGTCAGAATTTTTTATAAACCATCTGAAAAAATGGGTACATGAGAACGAGGTCGGACAAATCTATCCGGTTTGTGCAGATATCCATTCAATTGGGCTTCCTTCCGATTATTACGACGCCTGTTTTGCCCGATGGGTACTGATGTTTTTGCCTCGCATCGAAGAGGTTATTCAAAAAGTTTACGACAGCCTTAAGCCCGGAGGTGTTTTTGCCGTAATGGAATACGGGCCTTTTTCAGATATTTCGCTCAACCCGCCCTCCGAAATTTTTGATACCATATTTGATGCGGTCCGCCGCCTGATGATCAGGTGGGACGGCAATCCCGATATCGGCTTGCACCTTCCAGAGATGTTGCGGGATGCGGGTTTCAGCCGGGTGGAGGCCGTATCCGTGTCAAAGAAGGGAAGGCCGGGCACCGATTTCTGGAAATGGATCGAGGCCACCAGCGCGCATCACGACAACCTGGTTGATGAGGGCTTGATCAGCCGGGCCGACCTGCAGGAGTATCTGGAGCTCATGGACGAAAGAAGCAGGGATATGGATACGGTTTTTACTGCGCCGACCATGCAGCAGATTGTGGCGTACAAATAATGTTAATAAAAAAGCCCAATGGAGGGAGATTTCCATGCGATTACTTATTTGTGGTTTATTGACGGCCATACTGGTCACTGCCATTAATGCAGATCCTATTATTACCCGACATGACCGGTCGGATGAGGAGTATATTGAGTTTGCCCGGGAACTGCCTGTAACATCTGCCATCGTAAAGTTTAATGCTACCGATCTTGCCGGGACATTAATAAATTCAGAATGGATATTAAGTGCAGCTCATGTAGCGGAGTATATTGAGGCCGGACAGAAGCTGATTTTGGGAGAGGACTCGCTTGAGGTGGAGCGGGTTGTCATCCATCCCGGCTGGCTGGAAAACGGAAGGCCTGAGGATATTGCTTTGATTAAATTAACGAAGGCTGTTTCGGGAGTACCACCCGTATATTTATATCGTGATCGTAGTGAGGCCGGTAAAGAGGTAGTGATAGTCGGTAATGGAGACTTCGGTACGGGCCTGACAGGCCCAGAAGGCAATGACGGGCTTATGCGTGCGGCTACCAACAGGGTGGATGAGTCTACCGATGACTATCTGGTGTGGCAGTTTGAGGATCCCCGTGAGAACCCGGGTGAGGCTACCGATCTTGAAGGGATCAGTGGTCCGGGAGACAGCAGCGGCCCGGCATTTATACGGAAGGGCAATGACTATTTCATTGCAGGCATTAGTTCGGGACAAAGCACAAGCGCTACCGGCGGAAGGGAGGGCCTGTATGGCGTGACAGAATACTACACCAGAGTATCGACCTATATTGGTTGGATAGAGGAGACGGTTTCAAAAGCTGAATAACCGAATTCAAAAATTGGAAGGCATAAAAAATGAACCGGAACACATTCGCATCACTTTTCGGTTTGAAAACTAATACAAACAGGCCGCGGTTACTGATTTCGACCTTCCGCCATTCCTACCTTGGTATTCCTGGCGACTGTGTTCACTTACAATTAGCTCAAATCCGAAACCTTTGTCAACAGAAAAAACAACAACTTTCCCACAACTTTTCCACAAAGTTATCCACACAATTTGACGGAACTTGCGAATAAATAACATGGAGGCAGAATGGCAACTGCAGAATTAATTTTGACCGCTTTGGTGGTTGTGCTTCATCTTTGGTTTCTGGTGCTGGAGATGTTTCTCTGGGACAAGCCTTTTGGACTCAAAATATTCGGGCACAGCCGTGAGTCGGCAGCAGCGAGCAGGGTACTGGCGATGAACCAGGGACTCTATAACGGTTTTCTTGCGGCCGGTCTCATTTGGGGAATGGTTCTGGGAGGTGCCGGAGAATCTATCCGCATATTTTTTCTGTTATGCGTGGTAGCGGCCGGTATATTCGGCGGCCTGACGGCCAGTCGGAAAATTTTGTATGTGCAGGCACTGCCGGCTGCAGTGGCCCTGGCTTTTGTACTTCTGAACTGAACAGATCCAGAATATTTTTTGGTTTGGCCTGTTATCAGAGGTCGGATACGGTAGAGAGGATTCATACGATTTACATAAAAAAACCGTATTTTAGGCAGTTCATAAAGATCAAATCGACGAAAACACAAAATCCATGAGCAGTAAAGGACGAGTATTGGTTGCCATGAGCGGGGGAGTGGACTCCTCGGTTGCGGCAGTGATGCTCAAAGAACAAGGCTATGACGTTATCGGCATTACCATGAAAACGTGGGATTACTCGCGCGTAGGCGGTAAATCCGATAAGGAGACCGGGTGCTGTACGCTCGAGTCCATGAACGACGCACGTCAAATTGCCGTGAAGCATGGATTCAAGCATTTCATCGTCGATATCCGGGATGAATTCGGCGACTGGGTCATCGACCGCTTTGTGGAAGACTATATGACCGGGCACACGCCGAACCCCTGCGTGCTTTGCAATACGCACATCAAGTGGGCGGCATTGCTGCGCCGGGCCGACAACCTGGGCTGCGATTATATCGCAACGGGACACTACGCAAACATCCGTGAGGAGAACGGGCGTTATGTGATCTCCCGCGGTCTTGACCCCAGCAAAGACCAGTCATATGCACTTTGGGGGGTGAAGCAGAAACACCTGGCGCGGACTATTTTCCCGCTTGGGAGCTATGAGAAGACCGAGATCCGCCAGATGGCCGAAGACTACGGCCTGAATAAAGTGGCCCAGAAGCCCGACTCCTACGAAATCTGTTTCGTACCGGATGACGATTATCGCAGGTTCCTTAAAGACCGCGTAGACGGCCTCGAAGAAAAAGTTGCCGGCGGCAAATTCGTCGACCAGGATGGCAATGTAGTAGGCGAACACGAAGGCTATCCCTTCTACACTATTGGCCAGCGCCGGGGGCTCGACCTTGCCCTGGGCAAGCCGGTCTATGTCACCGACATCGACCCGAAAACCAATGTGATTACCGTGGGCGAAAAGAAAGACCTGGTGAGTTCCACCTGTCGTGCTCGCGAAATCAACCTTGTGAAATACGACCGTATCCCCGAGAAGGAGATGGAAATTACCGGTGCTATCCGTTATAACGATGACGGAGCGGTAGGCTATCTCACCCAGCTCGGTGACGACGAAATCGAAGTAACCTTTCCGACCGGACGTGAAGCCATCACGCCGGGACAGGCCGTGGTATGTTACGAAGGCAATGATGTGGTAGCCGGCGGCTGGATCAAAAAGGTAAACGTAGAAATGGAAGACCTGGAAGTAGCATAGGGATTCCGCAATTGCATGGCCCCGTTATTTCGGGGCTTTTGCATATAGAAACTTTTGATTGCAATACGAAGTACAGCTCATTTACGTTAAGGTTCAAAATCCATAACTCATCATTTTGCCATGAAGAAATTATTCGCTTCTTTTCTCAGCCTGTTCCTTCTTTCATTTCTTGCAATGCCTTCCGCGGCACAATTTGAAGGAAAGATTGTCTACAATACCTATGACGTATCGGAAAGCGGGAGCAAGTCGGCCAAAGACCGCTTTCAAATGTATGTAACGCCCGAGCGAATCCTGTTTCAGGGTGATAAAAGCTACGATTTTAACGGTTTCATTCAGACTACAGGCCTTCTGGTACGCCTCGATTTTGAAGATTTTGTTTTCCTGACAGGAAAGGATAATGCCATGAAGATCTCCAAATCGGATATCACGAATCTGATGGACCGCTTTGGCGGTGATGCGGAAGAAGGCATGGACGATATGGAAGGAGTCGACTGGCAGAGAACGGGGGAGCAAAAAACCATCAAAGGATACAGTTGCGAAAAGTTTATTTTTTCGGACAATGACGGCTCAGGCGATTATGCCGAAGTATGGATGACCCGCGACGTAGATATCAACTGGGGGATGCTTGCGGAACCCTGGAGCGGCTCATCACAACGCATGCTTGGTGAAGGGATGCCTTTCAACCTGGTACTTAATGAAGGCTATTTCCCTCTTGAGGCCCGGACTTATGATGAAGGTCGCCTGACCGGCATTATGGAAGCTTCTGAGGTGAGCCCTTCAAGCATTGCCCGCGCCATGGTACAGATTCCTTCCGGTGTAAAGGTACTTGGATTCGGGGATTATCTCTTCCAGAACCTTTCAAAACAGCAGTGATCCAGTCTTGAGTCGTGACCAATGAGAGGCCGGCTTATTTCTCCATATTGCCATGCAGGTACATGTCGCCGGTAGGCTGCGGCATCCCGCCTTTGGGTTCCATAGTGACGGCAAAAGCGTCCATCGCCTGACCGGCTTCCATATCCATCTGTTCGATTTTGAAGAAAGAGTCGGAGTCAGTATTGTTGATCGCAAAAACACCGGCACTGACAGGCTGGTTATTTTTGATGATCCATAGCTGGTAGTCTTTATCCTGCGGCACGGCAGGGAGATTGGAGACCTGCAGCAGGGCGCGCTTATGTTCGGCGTCCCAGATAACCTTGCCGTAACCGTTGGGGCTGGCTTCCAGACCCGACATCAGTACCATGCCTACTTCACGGGCTTCGAGGATGGACAGCATCTCTTCTTTCTGCTCAATTTCGTCTTTCAGCTGGGTAATCTGCGCTTCCTGCTGGTCAATAATCCGGTTTTTATCATTCAGCTGGCTGCTCAGGTTGAAAGAGTAGAACACCAGGCTCAGCGTAAGCAACAGCAGGGCAAAGGAGGCGGCAATGGCAAATGCAGCTCTGGATGAGCCCGAAGTATCTCCTTCCCCTTCTCCGGCTGAGGAAATGGGGGGAGTGGAAACAAGAATGTCTTCGCCGTCCTTTTCCTGGCGCACATACTCCATCAACTGTTGCTTGACGGAGTCGGATGGCCGGTCACTTTCAACCGTGAATGCCAGCTGATTGGCAGCGGAAAACATGCTGTGGAACAGGCGGATCTGTTCTCCGGATGCCTCGCGCAACATTCCCTCAAACCGCTCTTTCTCCTCAGCTTCCAGTGCGTGGAGCACATAGCCTGCGCAGAGCTCCTCAAATTGTTCGCTATATGATTTCTCGTCACTCATTTTGTACGATTACTTCTCCTAAAATGTCCTTCAGCTTTATCATACCCTGTCTCATCCGGGTTTTAACGGTCCCGAGCGGGATATCCAGGTGGTCGGATATCTCCGACTGTGTCATACCTTGGTCATAGGCAATTTTCAATACCTGGCTTTGGCTTTCCGGGATTTCGGCCAGCGCTTTTTTTACCAGTTCGGCGCGGTCGGAATAGATAGTGGTTTCCAGCGGGTCATGGGTTTCCCCCTCGAGCGAAAATTCAGGTGCATCCACATCGACCGAAGCCTTCTGCTGGGTTTTATATCCTTTCGAACGGATCCGGTCAATAGCTTTGTTTCTTGCCAGTGTAACAATCCAGCTGTATACATTGCCGCGATCTTCATCAAAGGTATGGGCTTTTTGCCAGATTTTAACAAATACTTCCTGTAATACATCTTCAGCCTCTTCGCGTTTTTTGACGACCGAAATGATCATACCGAACAGCAGCCGGTTATACAGCTCGTACAGCTCCGATATCGCCTCGGAATCTTTCGCCTTGATTCTCCTCATCAATTCGGTCTCCTTGTCAGAGCCCGAATGGAAAGGCTTCCCGACTGCTGCTAATATGGTGAAGATGATCACGTGTATGGCTCCATTTGCAAATACGCAGTTACTGGCCTGACGGATTTCAGTATATAAAAAGAAATTTGTTCAATACTAAAAAATCCGCTAGGCTGTTAGCCGACTCAACCAACCGAAAACTTAAATAGTTCGCATTGTGCCCTGGCTTCTACGAATGACATTGCTGGTATCCGGCATCATGGCAATTTCCCATCTCTATCTCGGATGGCGGCTTACGAGAGCAGCCGTTTTTGTATCCGGCAAAACCATCATCCGATGGCTGCCGGTACTGTTGCTGATCTCCTTTTACCTGTTGCCACTCACCGGCCTGATACTATACGGCATCAATGGCCGGCTGGATTTATTTGAATTGCCTAAAGCTATAACCTACTGGTTCTGGTTCGGCTTTGCCTTTTCTTTTCAGCTGCTGGGGTGGGTGCTTGTCGCCGATGTGATCAAGGTAGGTAGCAGTCTGCTGGGGGGATGGAATCCCGCAGGAATCAATCGCTGGTTCGGTAATGCTGTACTCGGCCTGGCATTGGTTATCGGTATGTATTCGGGCATCAAGATGTACGTGGATACCAATAATATTGAAACCGAAGTTATTGAACAGCAAATACCGGGCCTTCCGCAACAATTGGATGGGTTTCGAATTGTCCATATTTCAGACATCCAGGGTGACCGCTATACCGGGCGAGAAAAAATAGCTGCGTACATCGACAGGCTCAACGAGCAGGATGCCGACCTGGTGATTTTTACGGGTGACCTGATCTCCTACGGCACCGATTACATTACGATGGCGGCCGAAGAGCTAGGCAGGGCTAAAGCAACCCATGGTACGTATGCTGTAGTAGGCGACCACGATTTTTGGGCCGGCCTTCAATATGTAGAGCCTGCCATGGAGAAGCGGGGTGTCACTTTGCTACGGGATGAAAATGCAACGATTCCGGTTGGCAGTGATACATTGTTGCTTACGGGCATTACCCAGGTTTACAGCAAGCGGGCGGTAGCCTCGGAAGTAGACTCACTGACATCAGCCACGAGTGAGAACGCCTTGAAAGTCATGGCTTCCCACCAGGTATCCGACATGCTTGTTTCAAATGCCGAAGAGAAGGGTTACGATATGATGCTGGCCGGCCACACGCACGGGGGACAGTTAAGGGTGCCCTTACTCTGGATGAAATTTTCTGCCTCTGACCGTGAGACGGAATATGTGAGCGGGCTCTATCCGATGGACGGTTTCTTCATCCATGTAAACAACGGTTTGGGTTTTACGCTTGCCCCGGTACGTTATAATGCCAAGCCTGCCGTAACAGTAATAGAGCTCGTCAGTGGAAACGGTCGCTAACTGCCGTTTCTTCGTTTACTTTTCAGCCGTTCCATCATCTCATCCGCACTGTGTACAGGCAGGTCGCAGCTGTAGTTTTGGCATACGTAAACGGTGGGCTTGCCGTCAACCGGCTTTTGAGCTTCGGTATAGGGAGCCAGTTCTGCCAGCTGATCTTTTCCCGGTTCCGCCAGCAAAGTTACCTTGCCGGGGATAAACTCGCGGTTAAGCCGGCTGAGCATCTCATTAAAGGTTTCGTTATCTCTGTCGGCGGCAAAGACAATTTCGAAGGAGTCGCCCGCTGCAAAACCGAAGGCCTGAAGCAGTTGGGCAAATCCGGTAGGTGCCTGTTCCACTTGTTTTGAAAAGAGGCTGAATATATCACCGGCTTTCTCTTCCCACTCGCTATTGCCGGTCATCCTTCCCAGCCTTATCAGGTTCAGTGCCGCAATGGAGTTGCCGGAAGGGAGGGCACCGTCATAGATCTCTTTTTTTCTGCCCAGCAACTCCTCGCTGCCTTCGGAGGTAAACCAGAAGCCGCCTGTCTCATCATCCCAGAACTGTTTGATGAAAACCTCATTCAGCTTTACAGCCTGGCGGAGGTGTGCGATATGGAAACCGGCTTCATAAAGCTCAATAAGTCCAAAAATAAGAAAAGCATAGTCATCGGCGTGCGCCTGTATAGCCGCTTCGCCGTCGCGATAGCGGTGAAGCAGTCCCTTGTCACCGTCCAGCTCTTTGTTGAGAAAGGAGAGGGCGCGTTCCGCTTCCTTCATATACTGTTTGTTTTCGAAAGCCTTAGCTGCTTTGGCAAGGGCGGCAATCATGAGTCCGTTCCAGTCGGTCAGGATTTTGTCATCAAGAAGCGGACGTTCTCTTTTTTCACGGGCTTCGAAAAGTTTTCGCCGGATTTCATACAGAACTTCCCTGAGCTGTTCCTTATTCATGTTTCGCTCTTCTGCCAGATCCTCAAGGGGTTTTCTGAGGTGAAGGATATTTTTGCCGGTCTGCTGTCCGCTGGCTTCGTCACGATAGTTTCCGGCTTCGGTCATATTGTAAACTTCAATAGCCAGTTCGGCCTGGCTGCCGGGCAACACATTGCGGATATCATCTATGCTCCAAACATAGAACCTGCCTTCTTCGCCCTCGCTGTCGGCGTCTTCAGCGGAGTAGAAAGCGCCCTGCTCATCTTGCATGTCCCGCAGCACATATTCCAGGATCTCTTCGGCCGTTCTCCGGAAAAGAGGCATATGGGTAGCCTGCCAGGCTTCGGTATAGGCCATGGCCAGCATAGCCTGGTCATAAAGCATTTTTTCAAAGTGGGGGACCAGCCACTGCGAATCGGTGGAATAGCGGTGAAATCCAAGTCCCACCTGGTCGAAGAGGCCTCCCCGGCGCATTGCGGTAAGGGTTCGTGTCACCATCCCAAGAGCTTCATCATCGCCGGAATGCTTCCATCGGCGAAGCAATAGCATCAGGTTGTGGGGGCTTGGGAATTTGGGCGAGCTCCCGAAGCCGCCATGCTGTCGGTCAAAATTCTCCCGGTATTGCCGAAAAGCTTCGTCAAGTACTTCTTGGGAAAGATCCTCACCGCTCTCTTGCCGGTTTGACTTTTGAAAGGCTTCCGTTATCTGGTCGGCCGAGTTGTGGATCTTCTCACGTTCCTCTTTCCAGAGCCCGTCAATCCAGGGGATGAGTTCGCGCATCCCGGGCCGGCCGTAGCGTCCGCTTTTGGGAATATAGGTGGCGGCGTAAAACGGTTTTTTCTCCGGGGTCATGATGATGGTAAGCGGCCAGCCCCCGCTTCCTGTGAGCATCTGGCAGACCGTCATATAGGTGTTATCGATATCAGGCCGCTCTTCCCGGTCTACCTTGATGTTTACAAAGGCATCATTCATCAGGCCGGCAATTTGTTCGTCTTCAAATGACTCATGAGCCATCACATGGCACCAGTGGCAAGTGGCGTACCCTATTGACAGAAATACCGGCTTGTCTTCTTCGCGGGCTTTGTCGAAGGCTTCATCGCCCCAAGGGAACCACTCTACCGGGTTATGGGCATGCTGGATGAGATAGGGACTTTTTTCCTGTGCCAGTCGGTTGGTAGAAGACATTTCGGTCAAATCAATATTCTTTGGTGAAACGTTTACTGTAATCTACCAGGAACCGCTTGTAGGGCTTATTCATGAGTTCCGAAGAAATTATGAAATCGGCCGATGAGCGGTTGCAAGCCATCGGGATATTGTAAACAACGCCGATGCGAAGCAGGGCTTTAACGTCCACATCATGCGGCTGGGCCTGCAGCGGATCCCAGAAGAAGATCATCATGTCGATACCGTGCTCGGCGATGGCGGCGCCAATCTGGAGATCCCCGCCCAGCGGGCCGCTGTTAAAGCGATGGACGTTGAGCCCCAGCTTTTCAGCAATCAGTTGTCCCGTGGTACCGGTACCGAAGAGGTTGTGGTGGGAAAGCAGTTCGGAATTGTATTCACACCAGTCGATCAGGTCGGATTTACGGTGGTCGTGCGCGATAAGGGCGATATTTTTTTTCTTTCCCATCTTCTTGGTACTGTGGGCAATGGGCGGATCGGCATCTTTATAGCTTTTCATGGCAAATGTTAGGTTAAGGGTGACAAGACGGAAGCCGATGAAGCTCAGCTTGTTGTAAGGATAAGGAATTAGGAGGTAGGGAGTAAAAGCGAATCTGAAAAGAGGCCGGTTGGCGTGCCGGTGAGATAAGGAAGTATTTTGGCTAGATGACAAGCCGCAGGGCGGAAGGCTCCAGTGCGATACGCTTGATCAGGAATTGCTGGTTGTCAAAACCTTTGAGCATGGTGCGCTCTTCCTTGACGGTAAAATCATCAAGCTGGCCGTTGAAAACCAGTTTCACATTGTCATAGCCCGAAACGCTTTCCGAGATTACGACTTCGCTTTCGTCGGCCTGGTCAACAAGACGGGATGCTACATTTACGGTAGTACCGAAGTAGTCGATTTTGTTGTTCAGGTTAACGGCCACACAGCTCCCGTGGTGAATGCCTGCCTTAAGCTTTAGCGATTTTCCGTATCGCTTGTCATTGGAGATGACTTTCTGGGCATTCAAAAATGCGCGGATGGCTTTGTCAGGTTCGCTGAATACCGCCATGATGGAGTCGCCTATCGTTTTGACGAGTGCGCCTCCTTCTTTGGCCACCGCTTCCTGCAGTATCTCAAAATGTTCGATAACACGACCCACCGCCTGATCGTCGCCTTCCTTGTGGTACATGTTCGTGGAATCGAGCAGATCGGTAAACATGAGGGTGAGCTTATCAACCGCTATCTTTTCTCCTTTTCGAAGGACTTCCTGGTCGAAGAGGTCACGGAATACCTGAAGCGAGGTGGCCTGGGCGGCGGTAACCGCGCTGTCGTCCCACTGCGCTTTTTCAAGTGTAAACACCTGGTCTTTACCTGTGCGGTTTTCAAAAATGAGGTTCGGGTCGCCGGTAATTTCCACTTCGCCGTCAAGGCCTAAGGGAGTCAACCGCACATTAACCGTATCCTGGCCGTTTTCGCTTACCTTGAGTACCGCATACCCATTTGAGTTAGATGCATAAAGGTGGTAGATGCCTTCTTCAAGACGGGTTTTGACATACCGTTTCTGGTCCGGCTTCAAATACTGTTGTATGGAGACATGAGGTTTCGAATGCGGGCCACCGAGGCAGTAGCTGTCGTCGGTTACCTTCCGGATAAGGGGGTTGGGGCGGAAACTGAGTTGTACCGACCGGTTGAAGTTCACGTTGAATTCGGAATTGCAGTCGTGACAGAAAACCGGTTCGTGGATTTCATTCAAGGTTTTGCAATGTTCCTGGATAGTGCGGCAGTCGGGGCAGTAGAGGTCCCAGCTGAAATTGAGCAGCCCCTCTTTTACGGCATGCAGAAAAACGAAAAGGGTGTCATCCCTCGAAGTCTCCCAATGATCCGCCAGTTTGAAGGGCTGGATACGCTGCATGTCTATATTCTCGCCTCTTTTGACAAAATCCATCAGGCGGTAAACAATTTCCCTGTCGCAGTCGGCTTCCAGAAGGGCATCAGTGATGGAGTCCATTTTCTTACGGGCTCCTTTCACGAAGTATTTGGACGATTCAAGCTGGTATGGAGCAAGTCCTTCGCCGGCCAGCTCGTCGTAGCTGCGTATAGCCGACTTAAAGCGGCTGCGCATGATGGTTTTCAGCTTCAGGATGCTGAACCAGGAGATCACATAATTTCGCGGGCTAACCCAGATGCGAAACTGAAGGTGTGTCCCTTTCGGATTCGGAAACAAATCGACCTGGAGTTTCAGCTGTTTGTACGAACCGCTCTTGTATTGGCGCTTTACTCCATAGCGGAAAGGGTATTCCCACTGGTACGGCTCTTCAATCCAGGCGTCATAGTTGTTGATGCCGTTGTAGGAGAGCTGCAGGTGATTTTTGTCAACCTGGTAAGAGATATCGGTAGGTTGAACGGCCGGGAACTTAACATCTTTGAACAGCCGGTTGGTATCGGCAAGAAGTGGCCACAGCTCTTCGGGCGACGAAGAGAGCTGCCAATTCCATGAGAAATGTAGCTGTTGAGGTTTTAGCATGTTAAGCCTGTTGCGATAATGCCTTTTAGGTCTGTTTTGACTTCGTGAATTAGTTCTTGAACCCTTATATTCACCATCCTTACATAAAGAAGAGCGAAATAATCCTAATTGTTACAAATTTTTAATAATCGAATTATGGCTGTAGAACGCACTTTAACTATTCTGAAGCCCGATTGTGTCCGTAAAGGATTGATCGGCGAAGTAACCAAACGCATACAGGAAGCCGGTTTTAACATTCTGGCAATGAAGATGACCCGCCTCACCAAAGATACCGCCGGCGGTTTTTATGCCGTTCACAAGGAGCGTCCTTTTTATGATGATCTTTGCGAATTCATGAGCAGCGGCCCCTGTGTCCCCATGATCCTCGAAAAAGAGAATGCCATCGAAGACTTCCGTACGCTTATCGGCGCTACCAATCCGGCCGAAGCGGATGAGGGCACCATCCGTGCTGAATTTGCCGACAGCGTAGGCGAAAACATTATTCACGGTTCCGACTCGGTAGAAAACGGCAGGTTGGAAGCCGCTTACTTCTTTGCCGAATCAGATGTTGTTGCTAACCGCTCGTAGCAACAAAACTTTCTGAAGTTTTACTAATTGCCGGTTGGGTGCTACCTTTGCAGAAAAAGGAATGCACCCCCGGCTCTTATGATTCGTTACTCCACCTTATCCCTCGTCTTTTTTCTTGCCTTTCTCTGGGCATGTACCTCCTCGAACGGACATAACTCAGCCGACTCATCCCAAAACCGATCCGTTAAAACCGGTGCCTCGGTTCTTATCGAAGACCACTTGGACGAACTGGATGGAAAACGGGTCGGCCTGGTGATGAATCCCACTGCGCGAGTCAAAGGTACACACATGCTGGATACGCTTCTCTCTTTAAACGTCAACGTCACTGCCCTCTTTGCGCCAGAGCACGGCTTCCGTGGGGAGTCGGGTGCGGGAGAAGTAATCGAGGACGGTGTGGACCAGGCGACGGGCCTTCCAGTCTATTCCCTTTATGGCGAGACCAAGAAACCCACTCCCCGCATGCTTGAGAACGTAGACCTGCTGATCTTTGATATGCAGGATGTGGGAGCGCGCTTCTATACCTATAATGTAACATTGGGCCGGTTGTTGGAGGCTGCGGCCGCAGAGGATATCCCTGTTTGGGTGCTTGACCGTCCCAACCCGGCCGGTGGCGACTATGTGGCGGGCTGGATGCTGGAGGATAAGTACCGCTCTTTCGTAGGCGCATGGCCGGTACCCATGGCACATGGCATGACTTTGGGCGAGCTTGCAAAGATGATGGTGGGGGAGGAGTGGATTAATGCCGAACAAACTTTCGAGCTTAAGGTAATACCCATGGAAGGCTGGCAGAGAGAGATGAAGTGGAACGACACCGGCCTGGAGTGGTACCCTCCTTCGCCCAACCTGCCTTCTTTTGAACATGCCTATATCTATTTGGGGACGGTGCTGTTTGAAGGTACCGGTTTGTCGGAGGGCAGAGGCACCGATGACCCATTCCTGACGGTCGGTTCGCCGGACACTGAAATACCGGAAGATGCGTTATCGGCTTTCCGCAAGCAGTTCCCTTCGGTAAAAATGGAGCACATTATCTTCACGCCCAGGTCTATGCCCGGCAAGGCAGCCTATCCGAAACATGAAGGAGAGAGGTGTAAAGGTTTGCGATTGAGCATTGATGACTATGATGCTCTGGATCCGGTCACCTTCGGAGTGCGGCTGCTGGAATTTATGATGAAGCACACGGATGGGGCATCGCAGACCGATTTTATTTACAAGCTTGCCGGCTCGGAAGCGGTGTCCTCTTATATGGTCAACTGGAAGGATGAAGTGGAAGCCTTCCGGCAGGCCCGCGGGCCGTACCTGTTGTACGATTAGCCTTTTTTCTTCCGGCGCCACTCATAGCATATCAAGGCAGCGCTCACGGAAGCGTTGAGCGATTCGACTCTATTTTCCATAGGGATGGATATGCGGTAATCACAGTGCTCCAGAGTTTTCTGGCGGATGCCGCTGCCTTCGCTGCCGATGATGAAGGCCAGGGGGCGGTCCACTTCCAGTTCCCATAAGGGTGTGTCCCCGCCCATGGCAAGGCCGGCAATCCAGAAGCCGGCATCTTTCAGTTCCATAATACTCTGGTTGAGGTTGCCGACCCTGACGATAGGGATCTTTCCCGCGGTACCTGCCGATGTTTTGTAGACAGTAGCGTTGACCGGAGCCTGGCGGTGTTTGGGGACGAGTACGGCGGATATGCCTGCCGCGACTGCCGTCCGGATGATGGCGCCAACATTATGGGGATCTTCGATCTCATCCAAAAGCAATACGGCCGGATAATCCGACGTATCGATCTGTTCGATCCACTCACCGAAATCCCGGTAGGCTACGGCGCTTAAAAGGGCGACAACCCCCTGGTCGTTGACACTCCCCACCAGCTCATACAATTTTGTGCCGGGAACATGGGAGATGGGGATACGGTTGGAAGAGGCAAGATCGAAAATACCGCTCAGCTGAGAATCGCGGATATTGTTGCGAACATAAATCTTCTCGATTCTCGAGGCTTCGTCTTTCAATGCTTCTTCGACGGTATTGCGGCCGTAGATATGGATGTCGGTTTCTTTTTCGGACATTTAGAACTTAAAATTGAAAAATTAACTTTTTCAATTAACTTATAGCCAGTTGTGGGTCAGATTAATATAAGGGCAATTAGCTTATGGATCGTAATGAATATGAAGGAGATAAGTACATCCCTTCAGAGTCATCAAACATAGCGAATTCTACCAAGTATAATTCGAAAATTTCTCATCCGGTCGAAGAGGGATACGCCGGTAACCTGCTCCACCTGGCCTCTTCTCTCAGCCAGATTGTATTGGGCAGTTCGGTTCTGTTTTTGTCGATGCTGGGATTGATACAGCCACTGTGGTTTTCGACCATCCTGGCGATGATTGCCAGTATGTGTTCTATGATAGGCCTTTACCTGTTCTATTCAGTTACGGTGCGCGATAAGGATCCCAATCGCCTGTTACGAAATGCAATCAAGCGAATTATGGATTCCCAGAACTGACGATGGAGCAGTACAGCCAGCAGGATCAACAGCGATTTGAGTCGTACCTCCGTGCGCATTTAAAGAAAGACCAGTTTGGACTGGATGAGAGCGAGCAGATCAAGGCTCTTCAAAACCGAAAGCGGTCCAAGTGGTGGCACCTTCTCATCAATATTGGCGCCATTCTCTTTTTCGGCTACTCATTCTATTACGATATAACGCAGCTCAGTCAGACGTTTTTTATCGTTATTACCGTTGTTTTCGGGATCAATGTAGGCCTTATTCTATATCAGAAAAAACAGATTGGTGAACTTGTCGCTTACCTCAAGTGGAAACAGGATGAGGCAGATGAATAAGATTTCGGTTCTTTCAGCTATTATTATATTGATGTCGATTGTGAATACATCAATGGCTCAAACTTCCGCTTATATGCTACCCAAACTTTACCAGGATAACCACGACAACTTTATGGTCATTGCCCACCGTGGGGCCAGCGCTTACTATCCGGAAAATACGATGGCGGCTTTCCGGGCTGCGGTAGAGATGGAGGCCGAGATGATCGAGTTGGATGTGATGATGAGTAAGGATGGGGTGCCCGTAGTATTTCACGATGCGGAGCTGGACGACCATAGCGACGGAAGCGGATATGTATACGATTATACCCTTGAAGAGCTAAAGGAATTGGATGCGGGTTCCTGGTTTGACGCCTCTTTTGCCGGCGAGCCCATTCCCACGCTTGAGGAAGTGATCGCATTTGCCGCCGGTACGATCGCCCTGAATATCGAGATCAAAACCGAGGCGGTAACGGACCGGCTGGAGGACGGAGTGGAAGAAAAAAGCCTGGAGCTGGTAAGGAAGTACGGTATGGAGGAGTATGTGCTATTTTCCAGTTTTGACTACCGTTCCATCCGGCATCTCAAGCAGCTTGATCCTTCGATGCCCGCTGCGCTGCTGTATGAGAAGAGCCAGTCGGCTAACAAGCTCCCGTCGGAACTGGTGGAAGAGCTGGATGCCGACGCTTTCAACTGTAGCTATCGCCAGTTTAATAACAAAAGGTTCAAAAATATCCGTGAGCATGAGATTCCGGTTTTTGTCTACACCGTGGATCAGAAGTCGAGGATGAGGCGGCTGATTAAAAAGGGCGTGGCCGGCATCTTTACCAACAAGCCGGACCTGCTTTGGGAGGTACTCCGCAATCTGGAGAAAGAGTAAAAAAAGTATCATTCTTGTTTGAATGATGAGCGGAAAGGTTCTATTTTAAACAAACCTTCAACGCAAAAACGCTCTCATGGCGACCAAATATATTTTCATCACCGGCGGAGTAACGTCTTCTTTAGGTAAAGGTATCATTTGCGCTTCTTTGGGCCGCCTTCTTGTAGCCCGCGGACTTCGTGTCACCATTCAAAAACTGGATCCCTACATCAATGTGGATCCCGGGACCATGAACCCTTACGAGCACGGCGAGGTATACGTAACCGACGATGGGGCGGAGACCGATCTCGACCTGGGGCATTACGAACGTTTTCTGGATATCAAGACCTCGCAGGAGAACAACGTCACCACCGGCCGCATCTATTATGATGTGATCACCAAAGAGCGGCAGGGTGCCTATCTGGGCAAGACGGTGCAGGTTATTCCGCATATTACCGATGAGATCAAGTCTCATATCCTGAAGTTGGGCGAGTCGGGCGACCATGACGTGGTTATTGTGGAGATCGGCGGAACGGTGGGTGACATTGAGAGCCTGCCCTATATTGAGGCCGTCCGACAGCTGCGGTACGATGTAGGCCGTAAAAATACCCTTTCCATCCACCTGACGCTGGTGCCTTACCTGAGTGCGGCGCGCGAGCTCAAGACCAAGCCGACACAACATTCGGTCAAGACGCTTTCCGAGAGCGGACTCCAGCCGGATATCATCGTAGCCCGCTCAGAGTACCCTCTCGACACCGGCATCCGAAAAAAGATCGCCCAGTTCTGTAATGTGGAGATGGAAGATGTTATCGCATCACTTGATGCCGAAAGTATTTATGAAGTACCGCTGTTGATGCAGGAAGAGGGACTGGACTCACGGGTCATTGAAAAACTGGATCTGAAGGCAGGTAAAGCGGAGCTGGAGCGCTGGATCGGCTTTGTGGAGGCGGTCAGGAATCCATCCACCGAAATAAAGATTGCGCTGGTCGGTAAGTATGTAGAACACCATGATGCCTATAAATCAATTGTGGAAGCCTTCATCCACGGCGGAGCGGTGAATGATTGCCAGGTTAATATTAAGTGGATTCAGTCGGATGACCTCACTCCGAAAAATGTTGCCGGGAAGCTGAAAGATGTGTCAGGCGTACTGGTTGCTCCCGGCTTCGGGGGAAGGGGAATAGAAGGAAAGGTAGCGGCGGTGAAGCACGCCCGCCTCAACAAGATACCGTTCTTTGGAATTTGCCTGGGCATGCAGTGTGCGGTGATCGAGTATGCACGCAATGTCTGTGGCTGGACCGGTGCAAGCAGTACCGAATTTGATGAGGATTCCGAATATCCCATTATTGACCTTATGGCCGAGCAGAAGGATATCGAGGAGAAAGGCGGCACCATGCGTCTGGGGCTTTACGACTGCAAACTCAAGAAAGGCAGCAAGTCTCATAAGGCCTACGGAACCGATTTTATTAAAGAGCGGCACCGTCACCGGTATGAGGTAAACAACAACCTTCGCTATAAGCTGGTGGAGGATGGTATGCAGCTGGTCGGTTTCAACCCGGACCGTGACCTGGTAGAGATTGTGGAGCTCGAAGACCATCCCTGGTTCGTAGGGGTTCAGTTCCATCCGGAACTCTGCAGTACGGTCAATAACCCGCAGCCGCTTTTTGTCGACTTTGTGAAAGCCAGCCTTGAACATGCCCGCCAGCACGATCTGAGTGTACCGGTGAACGGGAAGGAAGTGGTGGTCGGCTAGCCATGGCCGAAAATCCCTACCAGCATCGATTACGTTTGCGCACGGGCGGCCTGTTGGTTGAAGATGATGCTATTCTTTTGATTCAGATCGAATCCCCGCTTACCGGCAAGCCGGTATGGATGCCTCCCGGAGGCGGGATGGAATTCGGAGAAAGTACCGAAGAATGTCTTCGAAGGGAGTTCAAAGAAGAAACGGGGCTCACGGTCGAAGTGCTGGATTTCGTTTTTTTAAATGAGTTGCTGGAAATGCCTTATCATGCCATAGAACTCTACTATGAGGTGAGGCGGACAGGAGGAAAACTGAAGCTGGGCAATGATCCGGAGCATGGGCACGACCAGTTGATCCGAGATTTGAAATGGATACCGCTGGCCGAGCTCGGGGCGTACGATACGGCTCCGGAGGTTCTTTCGGAATGGTCGCTCCACCAAGGAAGTTCATAAAAAGGTGTTAAGTGCGGTAGATCATTTTTTATCCTAGTCGCATTATCATAAATTTAGCCATTCTCAAGCCACCTAACTTATTATATCCATTATGCGTATTCAGTCTGTTATTATAGTATTGCTAACCGGATTATTAACTTTTGTTGGTTGCAGGATGGGTGAACCGCCTACTGTCATCGACAATGTGAAGGGATATACTTTTGCGGAAGGTGAGCTTCAAACTTTTGGAAGTATCGCTTTTCAGGACGGCAAAGTACTGGGTATCTCCGATACTTCGATGAGTGCCCAATATCCCGGTGCCGAGGTGATTGACGGCGGCGGAAACGTTATGCTTCCCGGTCTCATCGACGCCCACGCCCACGTAATGGGACTCGGCTTCCAGGAGATGAACGTCGATGTGAGCGGCATCGGTTCGTTGGACGAAACGC